>RFGL01000063.1 GCA_003697015.1 Acidobacteriota bacterium
CCCCCCTGCGGACTCGGCGGCGGACGGGAGCGAGCAAGCCTACGAGCCGGTGACTCCGGCCACCGCCGGGGGCCGGCGGCGGTGGCTGCTGATCGCCGCTCTCGTCGCCGTCATCCTCCTCGCCGTCGCCTGGCTGGGCTGGACGGGCCGCCTGCCCGGCTGGAGCTCGCCGGCGACGCAAACCGCGCCGGTGGAAGGTGCACCGGCCGCCGGCGTGCCGGCGCAAGGCGCACCGGCGCAAGACGCACCGGCGACCTCCGCGGCGCCGGCCGTGCCGTCGCCTGCGGGCGACGCGGCGGCGACCGGCGACGCGGAAACGGCGGGGGAGAGCGGGGTGGCGGCCGGCAACCAGCCGACCGAGGAAGAGCTCGAGCGGCTGGTGGCGGAGGAGCTCGCCCGGCGCCAGCGGGAGGTCGAAGAGAAGCTGATGAAGGACTTCGAGCGCCAGCGCCGCGAGCTCGAATCGAGGTTGCGGGCCGCCGATCAGAAGGGGCGCGAGCCCCCGCCGCCCGCCGCGCCCGACGAAGGCGGCGGAGGGGATGAGGGGGAAACCGGCGCCCCACCGCCGGCGGAGGAGGGCGGCGGTGGGTCGATCGCCGCCCGCCGCTTGTCACCTCCGGACGCGCGGAGTATCCTCTCGGCTTCAGGACGTGTGCCGCTCCGCGGAGCGTGATCGGCACGCCCGCGATGGCTTTGGCTCGCCCGGACCTCTTACGCGCCGCCGATCGGCGTCTCCCGTTGTCCCGGCTCGCCGCGGCAGACGGAGGAAGCATGAGTCTGACCGAGCAGCAGAGAAAGTTCTACGAAAACACCCTCGCCGTCACCCGGCAGGAGATCGAAGAGCTCGACGGCCTGATCGAGGCCGAGCTGGCCAAGGTCAAGGACCGCCTGGCCGAGCTGCAGAGCGCCAAACGGGCGGCGCGGCAGATGTACGACGCCGCCTGCATCCGGCTCGGCATCCCCAACGAGCTCGAAGACGAGGAAGGCGAGGACGACGCCGGTTGAGCGCCGTCCTCAGCCGGTTGCGGCCTCCCCCATCCCGCGGCTGAGCCATGCCCTGGTTCAAAAAGACCAAGAAACCCCGGCCGGTGCGCCCGCGCCAGCGCAGCGTGGTGCCGGAGGGCTTGTGGGTGCGCTGCGACGGCTGCAAGGAGATCATCTACTCCAAAGAGCTCAAGCGCAATCTCAACATCTGCCCCAAGTGCGGCCACCACTTCCGCATCGGCCCGGAGGAGCGGATCCAGCTGCTGCTCGACGACGGCGAGCCCACCGTCCTCTTCGACGGCCTGCGGCCCACCGACCCGCTGGGCTTCAAGGACACCCAGGCCTACAAAGACCGTCTCAAGGCCTACCAGAAACGCAGCGGCACGTACGACGCCATCCGCGTCCTCGCCGGCACCATCGACGGCCTCGAGGTGATCCTGGCGGTGATGGACTACCGCTTCATGGGCGGCTCCATGGGCTCGGTGGTCGGCGAGGCGATCACCCGCGCCGCCGAGCTGGCGACCGCCCGTCGCCTGCCCCTGGTGGTGGTCTCGGCCTCGGGCGGCGCGCGCATGCAGGAGGGGGTGCTGTCGCTGATGCAGATGGCCAAGATCTCCGCCGCCCTGGCGCGGCTGCGCGACGCCCGGGTGCCCTACGTTTCGATCCTCACCGACCCCACCACCGGCGGCGTCACCGCCTCCTTCGCCATGCTCGGCGACCTCAACATCGCCGAGCCCGGCGCCCTGATCGGCTTCGCCGGCCCGCGGGTGATCGAGCAGACCATCCGCCAGAGCCTGCCGGAAGGCTTCCAGCGCAGCGAGTTCCTGCTGCAGAAGGGATTCCTCGACCTGGTGGTCCCCCGCACCGAGCTCAAGGAAACCGTGGCCCGCTGCCTGCGCCACCTCGCCGCTTGAGCACCCCAGCCGACGCCACCGCTCAGCTCGCGGCCCTGGCGCCGCGCGGCATCCGCCCCGGCCTCGACGTGCTGCGGGCGGTGCTCGCCGCCCTCGGCCAGGATCCCCAGGCGCTGCCGGCGGTGCTGGTGGCGGGCACCAACGGCAAGGGCTCGACGGCCGCCCTCCTCGCCGCCATGGCGAAGGCCGCCGGCTACCGTACCGGCCTCTATACCTCCCCTCCCCTCGGCGGTCCGGCCGAGCAGATCGCCGTCGACGGCAGGCCGATCGAGCAGCCGGCACTGGCAGAGCTCCTGGCGCAGGTGACGGCGGTGGCCGAGGCGGTGCGGCCGGGCATGCTCACCGCCTTCGAAGCCCTGACCGCCGCCGCCTTCCGCCACTTCGCCGCCGCGGCGGTCGACCTGGCGGTGCTCGAGGTGGGGATGGGCGGCGAGCTCGACGCCACCAACGTCGCCGCGCCGCGCCTGGCGGTGATCACCAGCGTCGCCCTCGACCACCGCGACTTCCTCGGACCGACGACCGCCGACGTCGCGCGCCACAAGGCGGGCATCCTGCGCCGCCGCCGGCCGGCGGTAGCCGGCTGGCTCGGGGCCGACGCCGAAGCGGTCGTGCGCCGCGCGGCGAGGGAGCTCGACGCGCCCCTGATCGTCGCCCCCGATGCGGTACGCCGGCTGGAGCGGCGGGAGGTGGGCCGCGGCCGGCAGCGGGTCGAGCTCGCCACCGCCGCCGGCGCCTACGGCCTCGAGCTGCCCCTGGCCGGCGCCCACCAGGCGCGCAACCTGGCGCTGGCGGTGCTCGCCGCGGAAGCGCTCCGCGACGCCGGCTTCGCCGGTCTCGACGCCGCCGCCATCGCCCGCGGCAGCGCCGCCTGCCGCTGGCCCGGGCGCCTCGAGACCCGGACCGCCGGCGGCCGCGAGCTGATCCTCGACGCCGCCCACAACCCGGCCGCCGCCGACGCCCTGGCGGCCTACCTCGAGGAGCTCGGCAAGCCCGTCGACCTGCTCTTCGGCGCCTTCCGCGACAAGGACGCCGGCGCCATGCTCGCGCGCCTGGCGCCGCGCGCCCGCCGCATCGTCCTCACCGCCCCGCCGGGCCCGCGGGCCTGGGACGCCGCCGCCTGGGCGGCGCGCCATCCCGGCATCGCGACGGCGGTCGAGCCGGACCTGAGGGACGCCCTCGAGGCGCTGCTGATGCCCGGCGAGCCGCCGCTCGTCGTCTGCGGTTCCCTGGCGCTGGTGGGGGCGATTCGCAGTATGCTGGAGGCGCGGACCGAGCCGCCGACCGGTACAACCTGATGCGCCAGCCGACGTCACCACCCACCGCAGCCGCAGGCGAGACCGCGGCACCGGATCCCCGGCCGCCGGCAGGGGGCCTTGGCAGTAGGCTGGAGGCGCGGGCGCAGCCGCCGACCGGTACAACCTGATGCGCCAGCCGACGTCACCACCCACCGCAGAAGCGGGCGGGGTCACGGCTCCGGGCCACCGGCGCCTGCGCGTCGAGGCGGCGCGTCGCCTGGGCTGCGAGATCACCGACCTCGACCCGGAAACCGGCTATCTCTACGAGATCCGCCGCGACGGCAAGGCGCTGGTGCTGCTCGGCGGCTTCTCCCCCTTGAACAGCGCCAACGCGGCGCGCATCGCCTCGGACAAGTTCCACACCGGCCTGGTGCTCGAGCGCGCCGGCCTGCGGGCGCCGCGCTCGGCCCGCTGCTTGAAGCCGGGCTACTTCGAGGACGAGGACTTCCCCCACGCCGGCACCGGCGAAGCCCACCGCCTGGCCGAACGCCAAGGCTTCCCGCTGATCGTCAAGCCCAACCGCGGCGCCCGCGGCCGCGACGTGGTGGTGGTGGAGGACGACGACGCGATGGTGGCGGCGATCGAGGCGGTGTGGGAGCGCGACTACGTCGCCCTGGTGCAGGTGCCGGTGGCGGGCATCGACGTGCGCCTCGACTTTCTCGACGGCGAGTACCTCTTCGGCTACCTCCGCCGCCCGGTACGCCTCGCCGGCGACGGCCGCTCCAGCCTGCGCCGGCTGCTGGCGGCCTGCGACGCGCGCTTCGCCGGCGAGCGCTTCCTCGAGCAGCTGCCCGAGGACCCGATCTGGCGCCAGGCGACGGCGACGCGCGGCCTCGATCTCGAGTCGGTGCTCGCCGCCGGCGAGGCGCTCGCCTTCGAGTCGCCGATCCTCAACCTCAACCGCCTCTGCCTGGCCGACTACCTGCCCGCCCCGCCGCCGGCCTGGCTGGCCCAGGGCCTCGCCATCGGCCGCCTCCTCGGCCTGCGCCACTTCGGCATCGACTGGAAAGCCGGCAGCCTCGACGCCGACCCCGCCAGCGCCACCGTCCTCGAGGTCAACAGCTCCCCGAGCCTGCTCCACATGTCGCGCATGGGCTACTACGAAGAGGCCCTCGCCGCCGAAATGAAAGTCGTCGCCGCCGCCCTGGATGCGGCGTGAGGGGTGGGCGCGGGCTAAGGAGGGAAGCTCCGACCCGATCCCGGCTTACTCCAAGACCAACCTCGATCGGGCGCCTGGAGCCACCGCCGACGTACCCTCCCAGGACTCTCCTCTCTCGGTCTCGACCCTGACGTGCCAGCGCCCAGGCGGCAGCTCGACCATCGCATGACCACCGCGGATCGCCTGCGGTGGAGCTGCACATGCCGGGCGGCCCATGGCGTCGTCAATGCGCAGACCGGCGGCGCTTGCCGTGCCTTGAAGCGACGGTATCGCGATCTCAAGCCAGCCGACGTCGAGCAGCTGGACGGCCACGGGCGGTCCCGGAACCACGGCTTCCGGCACCAGGCCGACCAAGCCTCCCGTAAGGCCGCGAACGAAGACCTGCCAGCGCCCCGGCGGCACGATTGGAAGGTGCACGCGACCACCTTCTCCCGTAGGGTGCCAGCCCTCGATCGCCAGAGCCGCCGAGTCGTCCACCGCGCAGACGCGAACCGCAACGCGAGGCGGCAAGGTGGCTGGCGATCCCTGGAGGTCGAGCACCAAACCGGTCGTTGGCTCGAGGGTGAGCTCGACGAAGACTTCCTCTCCGGGACGGGCCTCGACCACCCGACGGATGCTGCCGAAACCCGCCTTCTCGGCTCGGAGACGCCAGGTGCCGCTGGGCACAGAATCGAGAGCGAACCGTCCGTCGGCACCGGTGAGGTACCTCGGCCCGACTTCGGTAGCCGGCTGCGAGACGTGCTCAAACGCCACCCTGGCGCCGCTGATGGGCTTCCCTTCTGGATCTCGCACTTCGCCGGTAAGAGCGACGGTCGAGACGTCGATGACCAGCTCCTCGTCTGCCAGCAGCTCGATCTCCTGTACGTGCACCGCCATTCCTCGGGGGCGCATAGCCCCTCCCGCCCTGTGGATCACCAACACGTAGCGGCCCGGGGACACGGAGTCGAACTGAAATCGGCCGTCCTCATCACAGCTCTCTCCCCGATCCTGGCGCCTGCCTTCCCCGCGTAGAGCGACCCGGGCATAGGCGAGAGGCTGGCCGTTGTCGAGCACGACCCCCGTCAGCATGACGCCCGGCTCGAAAGTAAGGTCGAGCCGCTCCTCCTCGCTGCCGTCTTCGAGGGTAAGGCTGCCTTCCGCGACTCGACCATGCGCGTCCGTGGCCGTGATCCGCCACACGCCAGGCGTCAGGCCGTCGACTGCGTACTGGCCAGAAGCTGCGTCGACGTCGCCACGTGAGGTGCGCCACGCCGAGTACGCGACAACCCGGAGGTCGAGGAAATCTTCCGGGGGAAGTCCGAGAATCCTGCCGGCGACGCGCGCACCGGAATCCAGCACCACCTGTAGATGCTCAACCGGTCCCGTCACCCGGATCGGGTCGCGCGGGTGCTTCACTCGCAGCTCGCCGCGCGAAACCACGACCCGATACAGCCCGTCGACGACCTTGTCGATGAGGAAGCTGCCGTCTGGTCCGCTCTCACTCGCGTACATGCGACCTCCGTTGACCGGCGTGAGAGCGACCCTCACTCCACCCAAGGACGCACCGGCCTCACCCCCGTCAATCAACACGCCCGAAATCGTGCTGTGCCGTGCGTCCTTCAAACGAACGTCAAGCCACTGCGAGCCGTTCTCCACCTCGATGGACAGCACGGCTCGCGGATGATCGAGATGGCTGACCTCGATGGCCCTCTTGCCCGGCGTTACCGAGTCGAGGCGGAAGAAACCGTCGCCATCGGTCTCGGCCCATCCTGAAAGAAAATCGACGCCCGGCGCCGACGCGCCCTCGCCCAGGACGCGAACCGTCGCCCCGATCACCGGCTCCCCGTCCGCGGAGAGCACCTTCCCCTCGATTACCGCACCACGCTGGAGCACGATCTCCAGGGGCTCATCCGTACCGCCTCCGCTCAATGCGACGTCCGGCAGATCCGCGGGTTGATAACGCGGGGCGCGAACGCTCAGCTTGACGCGGCCCGGCCTCAGATCATCGAACCTGAAGTACCCCTCGCCGTCCGTGAAAATCAGCCAGCGGCCGGACGCCGCACTCTCTTCAATGTCGCTGCGAAACACCGCAACGCCCACGTCCGCTATGCCCTTGCCGGCTTCGTCGACCACCCGCCCAGAAAGTCTCGCCGCCGGTCGCAAGATGATTTGCAACGGTTCATGGTTGGGAGCTTCGACGCCGCCCACAACCCCGGGCAGGAACCCCTCCCGCCAGACCTCCAGCTGCACCCGCTCACCGGCCCCGAGCTCGTGCACGACAAACCGTCCATCCGCATCGCTGACCGCGGCGGCCTCCATGCGCGACCTTCCATCCAATCCCATGGAGCGGGCCCCCGGCCGCCGGTCTACAAAGATCTCCGCTCCTTCGATCGGCACACCCTCCCCATCGAGCACCTCGCCGACAAGACTCGCGCCCTCTTTTAAGACGAGAGTGCCAACGTCTATTCGCCCCTCCCCTTTGGGGACATTCACTCTCTTTCGACCAGGAACCGAGCCGACATTCCGCGCCACCACGGTGTAGAGGCCTTCTCCCAGATTTGCAAAAACAAAACGTCCTTCACCGTCTGAATATGAAGTGGCCCGGGGACGATCGGAGCCGCGGAGAAGAACAACCTTCGCACCAGCAACCGGCTGTGCCGCCTCATCACGAAGTAAACCGGCCAACGAGTGGCCCTTGCTGAGCTCAATTCGAACCTTGCTCCGGCGCAGCAGCTCTCCACTCTTGATTTCGATCCGCCGTGTGACGAAACCGGACTTAGCGACTTCTACGGACACATCCTGACCCTCGGGGATCCCTCTGAGAACGAATGAGCCCGAATCGTCACTGTACGTCTTGTTCAAAACAGCCCTGCGCCCCATGACCCTTATTTCAGCGAAGGGAACCGCCAAGCCCCTAGTGTCGACGACTACGCCGTGCCGGGGCAATATGCAAGGCTTGAGGGCCAAAATCGGCACTTGCTCTTGTGCGAGCACAGGTAAACAGGGCCACTGAGATACAAGGGCGAGAAAAGTTACAAGATTCAGCATCGCCGTCAAGGAGAAAAGTCGACCGTCTACTGTTGCGGCTAATATTCTTTGGCAATTCACACGAGCCGTTTTTGTACCAGCGGCACGAACGGCGCAGGCTGAACCCTCGGGGGGAAGAGCGGCGAATACGTCCCAAGCCGGAACGCATAAGGTCGATTATCGATGGCAGCCGAAATGGACTTCACGCTGTGCCATCCACTGCTGGCGCCGCCCATGCACACCCAAGGCGAACTAGGCGATCTGATGGCCTCGGTAGTTCCGGAACTCTATCACGGCGGAATCAGGATCTACCAGCCGATCGAGTGCGGGTCGTCGCCGGCGAGGAGGGCGGCGGCTTCCATGGCGAGGAAGAGGCCGCCGGCGACGAGGACGGTGGCGCCGAGGTCCGTTGCCCGGGCGAGGGCGAGATGGACGGCTCGGGCGAGATCGTCCTCGACCATCAGCCCGAGGTCGGGGTGCCGGCGGTTGACGAGCTCAGCGATTTGCGACGGGGGGGCGCCGCGGTGGTGGGC
>RFGL01000064.1 GCA_003697015.1 Acidobacteriota bacterium
AACCGCTCCCGGGCGCCACCCACGGCCGCGGCGTCGGCGACCCGGGGATCAACCGTCCCGGCGCCCCGTCCCGATCGGCGCCGCGGCGGCCCTCGGCGCCGCCTGAGCCGCCGTCGCCAGGAGGATGAGGGCGGCGCCGGCGAGGGAGATCGCCGACGGAGCCTCGCCGTGGACGAGCCAGGCCCAGAAGGTTCCGAAGACCGGCTCGAGGAGGAGCAGGAGGGAGGCTTCGAGGGCGGGGACGCGGCGCACGCCGGCGTTCAGGAAGACGTAGGCCAGGGCGATCTGGACGGCGCCGAGGTAGACGACGATCAAGAGGTCGGCGGGGCGCGGCGCCACGGGCAGGGCGAGGGCCCGGGGCAGGGTCAGGAGGCAGGCGACGGCATTGCCCGCCACCACCGCGCCGGCGGTGCGCAGGGCGGCGTCGCCGCCGGCGCGCCCCAGCCAGCGCAGGCCGAGGACGGTCAGCGCCCAGCACGCCCCGGTGGCGGCGCCGAGCAGATTGCCGTAGAGCGGCGCCGGCGCCGTCGCCGTCGCCGCGTCGCCGCCGCCGAGCATCAGCGCCATCCCCAACCCCAAGAGCGCCATCCGGGCGAGGTCGCGCCGCCGCACCCGCTCGCCGAGCAGCCACGGCGCCAGCAGCAGCAGGTAGAGCGGCGCCGTATTCTGCAGGAAGACCGCGTGGGCGGCGGTGGTCGCCTTATTGGCCAGGGTGAAGAGCACCAGGGTGGCGCCGAAGGCCAGGCCGACCAGCCAGGTGCGCCGGTCGATCGCCCGCGCCGCCCGCGGCACCAGGGCGAGCATCACCAGGGCGGCGACGGCGCTGCGGTACGAAGCGATCTGCCAGCTCGCCAGCGCCGAGCTCTTGATCACCACGCCGCCGGTCGAAAACAGAAGCGCCGCGGCAGCGACCTGCAAGCGCGGGAGGAGCATCGGCCTCGTCCGGCGGCTCCGGGCGAGCCGGCCTACTGCACCGTCGGCAGGGGGCCTTGGCGGCGGCGCTCCTGGGCTTCGGCTTCGAGGCGTTTGCGGTTGGGGCAGGTGGCGCAGGTGATCGGATCGCCGTCGCGGTCGAAGATGTCCGGGCCGCCGCAGGAGCCGCGCAGGCAGGGGCGCTTGAAGATCACCCCCACCGCCATGATCAGGACGACGAAGAGAAAAACCGCCAGGGTGAGCAGCATCAGGGTCATGGCGCCTCCTCCAGCAGAGCCTCGAACGCCGGGCTCAAGCGCTCCGCGAAGGTGCCCTCCGCGGTGCGCACCAGGAAGAATACCGCAAGCGCGTTCTCCTCCGCCCGGCGCATGCCCTCCTCCGGCCCCAGCACCATCATCGCCGTCGCCCAGGCGTCGGCGCCGGCGCAGTCGGCGGCGACCACCGTCGCCGAGGCCAGGCGGTGGCCGATCGGCCGGCCGCTGCGCGGGTCGACGATGTGGGTCAGCCGCACGCCGTCGCGCTCGCGGTAGTTGCGGTAGTCGCCGGAGGTGGCCATCGCCCGGTCGGCGAGGGGGACGATGCGCTGTACCTGGCGGCGGACCGACGCCGGCCGCTCGATGCCGACCCGCCAGACGCGGCCGCTCGGATTCCTGCCCCGGGCGCGCATCTCGCCCCCCACCTCGATCAGGTAATCCGCCAGCCGCCGCTGGTCGAGCAGGGCGGCGAGACGGTCGACGGCGTACCCCTTGGCGATGCCCGACAGGTCGGCCTCGACGTCGGCCCGGGCCTTGATCAGCGACCGGCTGGACGGCTCCAGCAGCAGCTTGTCGAGGCCCACCCGCTGGCGCAACCGATCGAGCTCCTCCGGCGACGGCAAGGGCGGCTCGGCGGCGCTGCCGGCGCCGAATCCCCAGGCCCGCACCAGCGGCGCGGCGGTGACGTCGAAGGCGCCGCCGGACAGGCGACCGATGGTCAAGGCGCGAGCGAAGACGGTGAAGACGGCGTCGCTGACCGGGAAGGGGGTGACGTCGGCGAAGCGGTTGAAGCGGCTGACCTCCGAGTCGGGGCGGTAGGTCGACATCGCCCGGTCGACCGCCGCCAGCTCGGCGGCGAGATCCTCCGCCAGCGCCTCCTGCGCCTCCCGCGCCAGGTCGTCCGCCACCACCTTGACCTCGTAGGTGGTGCCCATGGTCTCGCCGCTGAAGACGTAGGCGTCGCGGCGCGGCTGCGGCGCAGCGCAGGCCAGCACCAGCAGCCCGGCGAGGGCGGCGAGAACAGCGGACGGAATCGAGCGCACGGCGGTCAGGAGCCGAAGTCGTCGAAGAGGATGTTCTCCGGCTCGACCCCGAGGTCGTCGAGCATCTTCATGCAGGCGGCGAGCATCATCGGCGGCCCGCAGAGGTAGTACTCGACGTCCTCCGGCGCCGGATGATCCTTGAGGTAATTGTCGAGCACCACCTGGTGGATGAAGCCGGTGTAGCCGGTCCAGTTGTCCTCCGGCAGAGGCTCGGAGAGGGCCAGGTGCCACTGGAAGTTGTCGTGCTCGGCGGCGATCTTGTCGAATTCCTCGACGTAGAACGCTTCCCGCAGGCTGCGCGCGCCGTACCAGAAACTGACCTTGCGCTTGGTCTTCAAGCGGTAGAACTGATCGAAGATGTGCGAGCGCATCGGCGCCATGCCGGCGCCGCCGCCGATGAACAGCATCTCGGCGTCCGTATCCTTGGCGAAGAACTCGCCGAAGGGGCCGGAGATCACCACCTTGTCCCCCGGCTTCAAGCTGAAGATGTACGACGACATCTTGCCCGGCGGCGTGCCCTTGGGGCTGCGCGGCGGCGGCGTCGCGATGCGCACGTTGAGCATGATGATGCCCTTCTCGTCCGGGTAGTTGGCCATCGAGTAGGCCCGTTCCACCGGCTCGTCGACCTTCGACACCAGATCCCAGAGGTTGTACTTGTCCCACTCGTCGCGGAACTCCTCCTCGATGTCGAAATCCTTGAAGTACACCACGTGCGGCGGGCATTGGATCTGGATGTAGCCGCCGGCCCGGAACGGCACCTCCTCGCCCTCCGGCAGGTTGAGGATCAGCTCCTTGATGAAGGTGGCGACGTTGCGGTTCGAGCGCACCGTGCAGTTCCAGCGGCGGACGCTGAAGATCTCCGGATCGAGCTCGATCTTCATGTCCCCTTTGACCTTCACCTGACACGACAGCCGGCAGCCCTCCCGCGCTTCGCCGCGCGAGATGTGGCTGAGCTCGGTCGGCAACATGGCACCGCCGCCGTCGACCACCTTCACCTTGCACACCCCGCAGCTGCCCTTGCCGCCGCAGGCCGAGGGGATGAAGATCTGGTTGGCGGCGAGGGTATTGAGCAGAGTGCCGCCGGCGGGGACGACGAGGGACTTGTCGGGATCGTCGTTGATCGTGATGCTCACCTCGCCGGCCGGCACCAGATACCTGCGCGCCACCAGCAGGACGGTCACCAACGACAGGATGACGAAGGTGAACATGAAGACGCCGAGGGCGATCGTGGTCATGATTCCTCGCTCCTACAAGGCAATGCCGGAAAAGGCCATGAAGCCGATCGCCATCAGGCCGGTGAGGATGAAGGTGATGCCGAGGCCGCGCAGGCCGGCCGGGACGTTCGAGTAGCGCATCCGTTCGCGGATCGCCGCCAGGGCCACCACCGCCAGGAACCAGCCGATGCCGGAGCCGAGCCCGAAGACCGCCGACTCGGCCAGGGTGTAGTCGCGCTCGACCATGAAGAGGGAGGCGCCGAGAATGGCGCAATTGACCGCGATCAGCGGCAGGAAGACGCCGAGGGCGCCATAGAGCGCCGGGAAGAAGCGGTCGAGGGTCATCTCGACGATCTGCACCATGGCGGCGATGGTGCCGATGTAGGTCAGATAGCCGAGGAAGGAGAGATCGTAGCCCGCCAGCTGCGGCGACGCCCAGGCCAGGGCTCCCTCCTTCAGCAGGTAGTTGTAGATCAGATTGTTCGCCGGCACGGTGATCGACAGCACGAAGATCACCGCCGCGCCGAGACCCAAGGCGGTCTCCACCTTCTTCGAGCAGGCGAGGAAGGAACACATGCCGAGAAAGAAGGCCAGCGCCATGTTCTCGACGAAGATCGCCTTGACCGCGAGACTCAGATAGTGCTCGAGCATCTCAGTCCTCCTCTACCTGCTCCGGCTTCCAGGTGCGGATCGCCCAGATCAGAAAGCCGATGATGAAGAAGGCCGAGGGCGACAGCACCAGCAGGCCGTTGGGCACGTACCAGCCGCCCTCGCTGGCCAGCGGCAGCACCACCTGGCCGAAGAGCTTGCCCGAGCCGAAGAGCTCGCGCAGGAAGCCGGTCACCAGCAGGATGACGCTGTAGCCCAAGCCGTTGCCGATGCCGTCGAGGAGGCTCATCAGCGGATTGTTCTGCATCGCGTAGGCCTCGGCCCGGCCCATGATGATGCAGTTGGTGATGATCAACCCGACGAAGACCGACAGTTGCTTCGACACCTCGAAGAGGTAGGCCTTCAAGATCTGGTCGGTGACGATCACCAGGGAGGCGATGATCGTCAGCTGGACGATGATGCGGATCGACGGCGGGATGTGATTGCGCAGCATGCTGACGGTGAAATTCGAGCCGGCGAGAACGCCGATCACCGCCAGGCACATCACCACCGTGGTCTCCATCTTGGTGGTCACCGCCAGGGCCGAGCAGATGCCGAGCACCTGCAAGGCGATGGGGTTGTTCTCAAACAGCGGGTCGAGCAGGACCCGGGACGTCTTGTCGGCCATCAGGCGGCCCTCCTCTCGTTGCGCAGCCGCTCGAGATACGGTCCGAAACCGTGCTCGCCGAGCCAGAAGTGCAGCATGTTGGTCACCCCGCGGCTGGTGATGGTGGCGCCGGACAGGCCGTCGACCTCGTAGGGATCCTCCGCCGGCGGCCCGGCCTTGCCCTTGATCACCCGGATCTCGACCTCGCCGTCCGCGCCGTAGACCTTGCGCCCCGGCCACAGCTTCTTCCAGTTCGGATTGTCGACCTCGCCCCCCAGGCCGGGGGTCTCGCCGTGGTCGTAGAAGGTCAGGCCGCGGATGGTCTCGAGGTCGGCGTCGAGGGCGACGAAGCCGTAGAGGGTCGACCACAAGCCGTAGCCCTCGATCGGCAGCACGATCATCTCCACCTCGCCGTCGTCGCCCAACACCTCGAAGATCTGGGCGTGGTTGGGCAGTCGCTTGACCCGCGCCGGGTTGTCGGGGGCGGGGAAACTGGTGGCGGGATTCTTCTTCTCCCGCTGCTGGTCGAAGTTGGTGGCGTCGACCCCCTCGACCTCCTCGCCGGTCTTGAGGTCGATGACCTTGGCCCGCACGCGCTGGAAACGCTCCTGGATCTCCGCCGCCGAGAGCCGCTCCCCCGGCTGCGCCAGGCCGGCGGCCTCGAGCACGTTCTTCTGCTTGTCGAGCGCCTTGTTGACGATCTGACGCTCCTTCAGCGTCACCGCCGAGGCGGACACCAGGATGGCGCCGGCGATGCAGACCGCGGTCGAGAAGAGCACGATGTAGCGAACGCTATACTGCATAGCGCGCCTTTCTCCGGCGAATGTTCGCGCGGATCACAAAGTGATCGATCAGCGAAGCGAAAACGTTCATGAAGAGGATGGCCAGCATCATGCCTTCGGGGAAGGCGGGGTTGAGGACCCGGATGAAGATCGCCAGCACGCCGATCAGGAATCCGTAGACCCACTTGCCGGCGTTCGAATGCGCCGCCGACACCGGGTCGGTGGCCATGAACACCAGGCCGAAGGCCCAGCCGCCGAGCACCATGTGCCACCAGAAGGGCACGTTGAACAGCAGATTGCTCTGCGAGCCGATGGCGTTCAACAGCAGGGTGGCGAGGACGGTGCCGGCGACGCCGCTCACCATGATGCGCCAGGAGCCGATGCCGGTGAGGAGCAGGATCAGCGCCCCGATTAGGCAGGCGAGAACCGAGGTCTCCCCCATCGACCCCGGCACCAGGCCGAGGAAGGCATCCCACCAGCTCATGCCGCCGGTGGTCTGCTCGATCGACGGCAGGCCGCCGACCGCGCCGTTGGCCAGGGCGGTGGCGCCGGAGTAGCCGTCGGGGCTGGTCTGTGCGGCGATCCACACCTTGTCGCCCGAGATCTCCGCCGGGTAGGCGAAGAAGAGGAAGGCGCGGGCGGTCAGGGCGGGATTCAGCACGTTCATGCCGGTACCGCCGAAGATCTCCTTGCCGACCACCACGCCGAAGAGGATGCCGAGGGCCACCTGCCAGAGGGGGATGGTCGGCGGCAGGACGAGGGGAAAGAGCATGCCGGTGACCAGGAAGCCCTCGTTGATCTCGTGCCTGCGCACCACCGCGAAGAGCGCCTCGGCATTGCCGCCGACCAGGAAGGTGACCAGCAGCACCGGCAGATAGTAGAGCGCCCCGTGGACGATGCAGGCGGCGACGTTGGACGGATCGAAGGGCAGCCCCAGCCACTGCATGGCCGCGGTCTGCCAGCGGTCGAGGGGCAGGGCGCCGCCGGCGATCGCCTTGTGGATCTGGTAGCCGGTGTTGTACATCGCCATGTAGACCGCCGGCAGCAGGGCGACCACCACGGTGATCATGATGCGCTTCAGGTCGATCGCATCGCGCACGTGAGAGGCGCTCCGCGTCACCTTGCCAGGGGAGTAGAGGAAGGTGTCGACGGCCTCGTAGAAGGGGTGCAGCTTCTCCAGCTTGCCGCCCTTCTCGAAGTGATGAGCCTGGCTGTCCAGGAGCTTGCGCAACGCGTTCATCAGCCTTCCTTCTCGATCGTGGTCAGCACCTCGCGCAGGTACTGGCCGTAGTCGTGCTTGCTGGGGCAGACGAAGGTCAGGAGCGCCACGTCCTCCTCCTCGAGCTCGAGCACGCCGAGCTCCTCGGCGCGCTCCACGTCGTGCATCACCACCGCCTTGAGCAGGAACGTCGGCAAGAGATCCATGGGGAAGACCCGCTCGTGCAGGCCGATCGGCACGATCGCTCGATCCGAGCCCTGGGTCGAGGTGGTCAAAGGGAAACGCCGATGCCGCAGCAGGCGGGAGACGAAAGCGCGCGACACCGAGAACTTGTCCGCCCCCGGCCGCAGCCAACCCAGGAACTCGCGCTGGCGGCCCTCGGGCAGGACCGAGATCTGATCGTGATAGCGGCCGAGGAAGCCCAGCACCTCCCCCATCGCCGTGCGCCCGGCGAAGACCGAGCCGGAGACGATGCGCTGCTCGCCCTCCGCCAGCTCGCCGGCCGTCAGGTCGGCGGTGGCGGCGCCGATGCGGGTGCGCAGCAGGCGAGGCCGCTTCACCCCGGGGCCGGCGAGGGCGATGACCCGGGTGGGATCGAGCTCGCCGGTGGCGAAGAGCTTGCCGACGGCGACCACGTCCTGGTAGCCCAGGTACCACACCCGGCGCTCGCGGTGCACCGGCATCAGCTGGTGGATGTGGAGGCCGACGGTGCCCGCCGGATGGGGGCCGTCGTAGACCTCGAGCCGCACGTCGCCGCGCGCCGGCAGGGGCACCTCGGTGCCCGGCGCGACGCAGACGAAGGTCGGCCCGGAGGTGAGCTTCGACACCGCCGCCAGGCCGCGCTCGAAATGATCCTCCGACCCCGCCAGCACCACCTTGACGTCCGGCGCCAGGGGGTTGGTGTCGATGGCGGTGACGAAGACCGCCGCCGGCTCATCCGCCGGATCGGCCACCTTGCCGAAGGGGCGGCAGCGCAGCGCCGTCCACAGGCCGGATTCGACCAGCAGGGCGCGGATCTGCTCCCGCTCGAGCTCCGCCGGATGCTTGCTGGCGTCGGCGGCGAACCTCACCGCCGAACCGCGGCCGGCGCGCTCGTCGGCGCCGAGCTCGAGGATCACCGACTGCAGCGCCCGGCGGGCGCCGCGGTTGACGGCGACGACGCGGCCGGCGGCGGGGGCGGTATAGCGCACCCCGGGGGTCTTCTTGTCCTCGAACAGCAGCTGGCCGCGGCGCACTTCGTCGCCGGGCTGGACGTGCATGGTCGGCTTCATGCCGACGTAGTCGGCGGCGAGGAGCGCGACCCGCCGCGGCGAGGGGGCGTCGTCGATGCGCTGCTCAGGCGCGCCGGCAATGGGCAGCGAAAGGCCCTTCTTGATCTTGTGCAGAGCCATGTCTGGGTCTCGTGCGCCTTCTAGCGAAATGTCCGGATGAGCACCGGCTGGCGGATTCTCCCGCATCCCGTCCTGCGAATCGGCGGTCCGGCAGGTCAGCGGTCCGGCCCGACCTGACGGGCCGTCACGGCCGGCGCGTCCCTATTCTGCCACCGACCGGCAGCCGGCGCCAAGCAATTTGTGAAATTTTTCACAAGCCGGCGCCGGCCGCCTCCCCGACCTCCCCGGGGGCCGTCGTCCCCGCTGCTCGATCCCTTCGCCGGCGGCGCCTACGACGGCTGCGGCGGCGCGCTCGCCGGCCGCCAGAGAGCGAAGGCGAGGGTGGCGAGGGCGGCGGTGGCGGCGCCGAAGAAAAAGGGCGCCGAAGGGCCGAAGCCGGCGAAGCCTCCGACGCCGTGCCACAGCACCCCGGCGATCACCGACGCCGGCACGTCGAGCAGGCCGAGGACGGCGGTGTAGGTGCCGTAGGCGGTGCCGCGGAGCTCGCCGGGCACCAGGTCGGCGACCAGGGCCCGGGCGGTGCCGTAGGACAGGCCGTAGTAGAGGCCGTAGAGCGCCACCAGCAGCCACACCTGGGCGCCGCTCCCGGCCAGGCCCAGGCCGAGGTAGATCAGGGCGTAGAACGACCAGCCGACGAGGATCATGCGCCGCCGGCCGTAGCGGTCCGACAGCATGCCCCCCGGGGTGCTGGTCAGGGCGTAGACCAGGTTCATGGTCAGGAGCATCCCCAGCACCCCGAGCACCGACAGGCCGCGTTCGCTGGCCAGGAGAACGATGAAGGCATCGGAGGAATTGCCGAGCTCGAAGAGGCCGACGATGAGGACGAAGAGGCCGAAGCGGCGGCCGAGGCCGCGCCAGGAGATCGGCAGCCGCCGCGCCGGCTCGCTCACCGGCACGTCGCGCGCCAGCCAGGCGAGCACCACCACCGCCAGCCCCCCCGGCACCAGGCTGAGCAGGACGATGGTGCGGAAGGTCTCGGCGCTGAGGGTACCGCCGGTGCCCTGCAGCCGCCACACCACCAGGAGGGCGATGCCCAGGCCGAGCACCGCGCCGGCGGTGTCGGCGGCGCGGTGCAGGCCGAAGGCCCAGCCGCGCTCGCGGCGCGCCGTCGAGTCGGCGAGGAGGGCGTCCCGCGGCGCCGTCCGCACCCCCTTGCCCACCCGGTCGAGGAAGCGCACCAGGCCGACGCTGAGGCCGCTGCCGGCGACGTAGAACAGCGGCTTCGACAGGGCCGAGACGGCGTAGCCCCCGACCGCCAGCCACTTGCGCGCCCGCAGGCGGTCCGACAGCCAGCCCGAGAACACCTTGAGCAGGCTCGAGGTGGCCTCGGCGACGCCCTCGATCAGGCCGATCACGTTGGCCTTGAGCCCCAGGGGGCCGGCCATGTAGAGCGGCAGGACGTTCAGCACCATCTCGCTCGACAGGTCGGTGAGGAAGCTGGTCCAGCTCACCGCCCACAGATTGCGCCGCCCGCGCGCCGCATCGTCCCTCGCCTCCGTCATCCGCCACCCCCGTCAACCGGCCTCGGGCGCCGGCGATCGCCGGCGTACGCCACCGCCGTGGGGGAAGGGAACCTCGCTATCGCCACCGCCGCCTTATGCCCCATCGCATGCGTCCTCCGTCGCTTCGGCTCGCCCGACTCACGACCCGCTGACCCGCGCCTCGAGGGCAAGCTCCTTCAAGCGCACGCAGATCGGGTGCGTCACGACGCGGGAACGAGCTTGCTGATCGTCAAGCAGCTTCCTCAACAAGAACTCCCCCCAGCCATCTTTGTTGGTTCGCATGTCGCCGGGCACCCTCCTGGTGACCTGGAGCTTCGGCCGAACCCTCGTTGCCGCGCGAATCGCCGGTCCCAGAACCTCGGCATCCGGATGCCGCACGCTGGCATCTCCCCAACCCCTTCGAAGGCCAGCCCTTCACTCGTCTGGCCAGCCCGAGAGCCCGCCTTGCCGCCGCTTCGTCCTGAGTCAGGAGAGCCTCGAACATCGGCTCCATGCACAGCGGCAGAACCATCCCCCTCTCCAACGCCGGCACGCCTGGGCGCAGACTCGGCTTCTTCCGGCTGGACATCTCCCGATAGCGTCGCTCAGCCTGGCCCGTCCACAGCTCGGGTAAGCAGCGGGAATCTTTCAAGAATCGGTAGAGATTGAGCGTTTCGTCCCAGCGACAGAATTCTCCTTGCGGATTCCACCGGGGAACCAGATCCCACGCTACGATCGCGGCGTCGAAGTCCCGGCTCTTCAGCTTTCGGTACATCAATTGATCGAGAGCCTCCCCGGCTCCGCTCATACGCGGCAAGCCGGGATCCATGGCGACCAGGTGGCGCTTCGAGATCGGCACGATCGGATCCAGCTCGTGAAGCGAAAGCGCCTGTCGCAAATGCTTCTTCCAGATCTCCTCAAGCGCCGGGAGCCCTCTCGGCGGAGGGGGTGCCACGCTCCCTTCGACGAAGAGGGCTATGCGCAAGGCGGATTCCTCAGCCTGACGGCGCTTCGGTCAGGTTGACGTAGCGCGTGCCCGCGGGGATCGACGGATCGAAGTCCTGAACTTCTTCCATCGAGGCAAAGTGCTGGTACTGCGTATCGCCTTCGCTGCGACGTACGAGCAGGATCGATTCCATGGGCACGTCGTCCAGAACCCAGGGGGAGTGCGTCGTCACGATGATCTGGGTACCTCTCTCCGCCGCCGACTGCAGGTGACGGAGAATCTCCCGCACGGTCCACGGATCCAAGCCGTTTTCGATCTCTTCGATGCAGAGGAGAGACGGCGGAGGATCGCGGCAGAGCAGGGCGAGGAGCGCCGTGATTCGCCGCGTGCCCTCCGACAACATCCAAGCGGGAATCGGAAACTGCGATCTGCCTCGGCGTCCCCGATACGGCATGCGTTCGAGCAGACTGTAATTGACCCGCGTATCGCGGCCGAGCTCGGCCTTCGACACCTCCACGCCGCGTATCCCCGGCAGGATCTCCCGAATCGTCTGTACCAGATCGGCTCGCTGATCTCCGGTGAGCTCGTTGAGCAGAGCCGGGAGGGTCTGCCCCTCTTCGTCGAGCAGCGGCTCGAACGACTTCCGGGTAGCGAGAGAACCGTTGGCCAAGCGGTTCGGGCTCAGGCGAAGAAAGACCGCCCGAGCCCAGAAATCCGCAAGACCGGCCATGACGCCGTCTTCGTCGGAGACGCCGGCGAAACTAATGGCGAGCCGATCCGACTCGCCTATCTTGAGAGCAGCTCCGTTTGGCGTATGGATGCGACGATAGCCGCTCTCGGTGGAGACGTACTGTCGATCCCGGCGCCGGCTGGGCTCGCGTAGCGACTCGAGGATCTCTTCAGAGATGACCGGCGCGCCGTCCCGTTCCTCCACCCGTATCCGATAGCGCAACGGCGGAGATCCGCCTCGCTGCCACTCCAGGGTCAGACGGAAGTAGAGAATCTCGGTTTGAGATCGAAGGTTGACCAGATCCTGGACGCCGAAGTATCGATCGCAGGCTTCCCGCGCGTCGCGGCGGACGGTGGTATCAAGCCACTGCAACGCTTCGAGGAGCGTGCTCTTGCCGCTGCCGTTACGCCCGATGACGACGGTGAAGGGCCGAAGAGGAATCTCCTCCGGCTTGAACGCGGCCTTGAACCGCTCGAGTTTGACCGTCCGCAGGCGTTGCTGCGGGCGGGCGTGGACCGCGACCTGGTTAGCCATGCTGCAGATCTTCTCACATCCGGCCGTGTTTCAGGATCGACACGAGAAGCCAGAAGCCCATGATGGCGGCGACGACGTAGCCGGCGAGGCCGATGATCGGGATCTCGTGGAAGAGCGGCGGCACGCCGGCGAGGACGATCAGGGAGGAGCCGACGATCAGGGCGCCGAGGACGATGGCGAAGGCCAGGCGGTTGGAGACCCGGTCGTAGGCGGCGGTCAAGGGCTCGATGCCCTGCACCAGGAAGCCGATCTGGGTCTTGCCGCGGCGCAGCTGCTTGAGGATCGAGCGCAGCTCGCTGGGGATCTCGCGCAGCAGGCGCGCCGCGTCGCCCCCCGAGCCCGCCAGGTCGGCGAGCAGGCGGCGCGGCACCAGCTTCTCCAGCTGCACCCGCTTGAGCACCGGCGCCGCGCGCTCGGTGAGGCGGAAGTCGGGGTCGAGCCGGCGGCACAGGCCCTCGACGCTCGACAGGGCCTTGATCATCAGGAAGAGCTCGGGGGAGATGCGCAGCTGGTGGCGGCCGGCGATCTCCAGCAGCTGCTGCAGCAGCTTGCCCAGCTCGAGCTTCTCCAGGGGACGGTAGAAGTGGCGGTCGATGAACTCGCCGACGTCGCGCTCCAGCGCGCGCTCGTCGGGCTCGGCCCGGGCGCTGGTGAGGGCGAGGAGGGCCAGGGTCGCCCGCCGCGCATCGCGCTGGACGATGCCCTGCACCAGATCGGCGAAGCTCTCGCGGGTGCCGGAGTCGATGCGGCCGACCTGGCCGAAGTCGAGAAAGCAGATGACGTTGCGGGGCAGGAAGAAGACGTTGCCCGGATGGGGGTCGGCGTGGAAGAAGCCGTCGACGAAGATCTGCTTCATCGTCGCCTCGGCGCAGCGCGCGGCGAGCTTCACCCGATCGAGGCCGGCGGCGGCGACCGCTTCCAGGTCCTTCGCCTTGACGCCGTCGACGTACTCCATGGTCAGCACCCGGGCGGTGCTCGCCCGGTGGTAGACCCGGGGCACGTAGACCCAGCGTACGCCGGTCATCTGCCAGGCGAAGCGGTCGAGGTTGGCGGCCTCGGAGCGGAAGTCGAGCTCGCCGACGAGCGCCCGTCCGAGCTCCTCCACCACCCGCGTCGGCTGGTGCAACGCCCAGCCGTCGAGATAGCGCTCGGCGAGGCCGGCCAGATGGAGCATGATCTCCAGATCGACCTCGATGGTCCGCTCCACCCCCGGTCGCTGCACCTTGACCACCACCTCGTCGCCGTCGAGCAGGGTGGCGCGGTGCACCTGGGCGATCGAGGCCGCTGCCAGGGGCTCCTCGACGAAGCGGGCGAAGCGCTCCTCGAGCGGCCGGCCGAGCTCCTCTTCGACGATCCGCCGCACCTCGTCGAAGGGAAAGGCCGGCACGTGGTCCTGCAGCTTGGGCAGCTCGGCCAGGAGCTCCACCGGCAGCAGGTCCGGGCGGGTGGAGAGGATCTGGCCCAGCTTGACGAAGGTCGGCCCCAGCTCCTCCAGCAGGCGGCGGATGCGCTCGGCGCGGCTCAGCTCGCCGAGCTCCGCCAGCTTCTTCACCCGCAGCTTGCGCAGGCCGATCTCGACGTGCTGCTCGATCGGCAATCCATGCACCAGGTCGCTGAAGCCGTACTTGAGCAGCACCCCCAGGATCTGGCGGTAGCGCTGGGCGTGACGGTAGGTACGCCCGAGGATGCCGAGCTTGCGGATGGCCATCGGAAATCACAGCGACGGGGCGGCGGGCGGCGCGCCCGCCGGCGCATCCTACCGCAGGCCACCCCGCACCGTCACCCCGTCCGCCGGCGGCGCCGGCGCACGGGGCGGCGCAGATTCTTGTCCGCAAACCCCACCCGGCGGCAGCAACCCAGGGTGATGGGAGCGACGGATCCAGACCGGCGGCGCGCGGAACGTCGCCGGGCGAGGGCGCCGGCGACGGCGGTAAACCGCAGAAAGGGTCCGTCCATGAAGAGCGAGACGACGAAGGCGAGACGACGATGCCCGACAACGCCCACGCACAGGCCCCGATCGCCCGCCCGCCGGTCCCTTGGTACCAGGCGGCGCTCCGGCCCGGCGTTCCGGTCTATACTCGAGCAGCGTCACCCAGTGAACACGCCGCCGGGCACGGACCGGCGGTCGCGCGCGATACCGAGATGAACCCCCGCAACCCACGGGCCTGGCTCGCCCTCGCCGTCCTCGCCCTCGCCTGCCGTCCGCCCGGCGACGAGGCCGGCGGCCTGCACCGGCAGCTGCTCGCCGCCGCCTCGGCCGAGCGCCCCTTCCCCCCGCGTCTCACCGGCATGCCCCATGCGCCCTGCTCCAGCCTCGGGCGCGGGGAGCCGCCCTGCGCCGCGCCCCTGCGCGCCGCCGGCGGAGAGCATGGCCGCGCCCTGGTCGCTCTCGAGCGACGGGTCGCCGCTCTGGCCGAAGCGCCCGCGGCGGAGATCCTCCATATGAAGGCCCTCTGGCGCCTGCTCACCGCCCGCCGCGACGACGACGTCGGGGCGGCGATCGCACTCCTCGAACGCGCCCTCGAGACGGCGCCGGAACCGGCGCAGCGCGCCGCCCTCCACAACGACCTCGCCGCCGCCCGCCTGGTCCGCGCCGAGATCTTCGACCGGCCCGCCGACCTCGAGCGCGCCCTGCTCGCCGCCGAGCGCGCCCTCGAGCTGGCCCCCGACCTCGACGAGGCGCGCTTCAACCGCGCCCTGGCCCTCGAGCGCCTCTACCTGGACGCCGCCGTCCCCGCCGCCTGGCACAGCGCCCTCGACGCCGACCCCGACCCCGCCTCCCCCTGGCGTCAAGAGATGGCGGCGCGCCTCGAGCGCTTCGCACAGCCGGCGGCGGAGGGCCCGTCCTGGGACGAGGGCGCCCTGCTGCGCGCCCTCGACGCCGCCGATCTCGACGCCGCGCGCCCCCTGGCCGACCGCTTCCGCCGCCGCGCCCGCGAGCTCGGCGAAGGCGACCTCCTCGCCGCCTGGGGCGAGGCCCACCTCGCCGGCGACGCCGCCGCCGCCGCCACCGCCCTCCACCGCGCCCGCACCCTCGGCAACCTCCTCGCCGACCTCGGCGGCGACCGCCTGCTCGCCGACGCCGTCACCGCCATCGAGCGAGCCCGCCCCGACCCGGCCGCCGCCGACCGCCTGGCGATGGGTCACGCCGCCTACCGCGAGGGCTTCGAGCTCTATCAGTCAGGTGAAGAGAAGGCCCTGCCCCGCCTCGAGAAGGCAGCACGCCTGCTCGCCAGCGGCGGCTCCATCAGCAGCGCCCGGGCGCGCTTCTATGCCGCTGGCGCGCATTACAAAGCCGAGCGGTACAGCGTCGCCCTCGACGTACTCGCCGCCTCCGAGCTGCTGCCCGATCACCTCGCTGCCTACCCCGCCCTGCGCGGGCACCTCTACTGGCTGCGCGGCCTCTGCACCCTCATCCTCGGACGGCCGCGGGAAGCCCTGGTCGACTATCGCCTGGCTCTCGCCAGCTTCGAGCTCGCCGGTGAGCGCAGCAACGTCGCTTCCAGCCACGGTCTCTTGGCTGACGCCCTCGAGCGGCTCGGGCGCCACGACGAGGCATGGCACCACCATCACCGTGGCTTGGAGATCGCCGGTCAGGCCGGTGACGCCCGCAGTCACTACCTGATCTATTCAGCCCTCTCCGATTCCGCCCTGCGGCGCGATCAACCACGATCAGCGGAGTACTACCAACTCGAAGCGGTGGCTGCGGCCGCCCGGACCTCGATCCCGATCTGGGTGCCGGAATCCCTCTACTTCCTCGCCCTGATCCACAGCAAGCTGGGCGATCTCGAAGCGGCTCGCGACGATCTGGAGCGGGCGAAGCAACGGATCGAGCAACACCGGGACGAGCAGGAACGCCGGCGCGCGATGGCCGACCTGGCGCGCATCGAAGGAGTGGTCCTCAGCCGAGCGAGGCCCGAGCAGGCGATCGACCGATTGAGCGAGGCGCTGCGCTTCTACGATCGCCATGGCCACCACCTGCTTCGCCTCCTCACCCTGCGCCAGCGCGCGATGGCCTGCAGAAGAGCGGGTGAGATCGAGCAGGCAGCGCGCGACCTCGACGCCGGCATCCGCGCCTTCGCCGACCTCGCCCGAGGGAAACAGCCTCTCGGAGAAGGCGAGCGGCCGGCGTTCTGGCGCGAGCTGCACCGCCTCTACGACGAGCGCGTCGCCGTTGCTCTGGAGAAGGGCGCAGCGGCCGAGGCCTTGGCCGTCGTCGAAGAGGCCCGCACCCGTGCTCTGCCTCTCCTCGTTCAAGCTTCCTCCAGCGCTCGCGTCCAGGTGGAGCAGCGGACGCCCCTCGAGCCACTTCCCACCGACGTGATCCGCGCTCGCCTGCCCGCGAACGCCGCCGTGGTGGTATACGCCCTGCTGGCGAAATCACTGCACGTCTGGATCCTGCGCCGCGACGGGGTCGACGAGGTCGCGATCGAGCTCGAACCGCCGATCCTGCGGCGCTCACTGCGCCGGCTGGCGCAGGCACGAGCCGGCGACGAGGCTCGATGGCAGCAGGCGGCGCAGGCGCTCTATGACCGCCTCGTCCGGCCGTGGATCGACCGGGTAGGCGACCGCGAGCGCCTCGTCCTGGTGCCTGACGAGGCGCTCGCCGGCATCCCGTTCGCGGCGCTCTTCGACGGCCGACGCTATCTGATCGAAGACCACGAGCTCGCCATCGCACCCAGCGCCACCCTCTTCGCCGACGCCACCCGGCGGCTGCTCCAGCGTACCGCGGGCAGCGCTCCGCAGCGAGCGCTGGTGGTCGGTGCGCCGGACCTCGATCGCCAGCTCTTCGACGACCTGGCGAGCTTGCCGGCGAGCGAAGATGAGCTGACGACGATCGCCGGCGTTCTCGACGCCACCGTATTGCGCGGCGCCGCTGCAACCCCCGAGGCCCTGCTCGAGCTGGGGCCGCGATCGGCGGTGGTACACGTCGCCAGCCACGCCGTGCTCGAGCCCCGCGACCCCCTCCTCTCCCTGCTCGCCCTGGCACCTGGCGCCACCGGCCGCGGCGCCCTCTACGCGCGCCAGATCTACGCCGTGCCCTTCACCGCCACGCGGCTGGTGACTCTCGCCGCATGCCGATCGGCCGGTGAGAGCGGCGAAGGAATCGAAGGCCCGGCGAGCCTTGCCCGCGCCTTCCTCGCCGCCGGCGTGCCGGCGGTGGTGGCCAGTCTGTGGGACGTCGACGATCACGCCACCGCCAGGCTCTTCACCACCTTCTACGCCCATCTCCGCCGCGGCGAGGGCGCCGCCGCCGCCCTGCGTGCCGCCCAGCTCGCCCTGCTGCGCTCCAGCGACGACGAGCTGTCCCACCCTCGCCATTGGGGCGCCTTCATGATCGTCGGCGCTGCTGACTGATCGAGCAACCTACCAACAACCTGCACTCCCAAGGAGGATGCGTCATGGCATTCAACGCCCGGATTGTATTCACCGGCCTCTGCGCTTTCGTACCGAATAAACCCTTCGAAGAGGGACCGGACACCGTCCACGTCCTGCTGCCGGACCTACGCCTGCCCCGGATCGTCCGCGAGGATTACCCCCCCCTGAGCCCCCACTTTCCGGTGGTGACGTTCGCCAGCGAGAACCTGCAAGAGGGTTCGCCCGGGCAACCCGATCGGAAATACCTGATCGGCAAGAAAACGCGCTTCCTGAGCGCTGCCGCGGCCCGCGAGGTTCGCATCGAGCCGGATGGCAAGAACCACGATGGCGACAGGCAGCTCCAGGTGATCGCCAACGGCCTGAACGGCAAGGAGCGGCCGGCCAACGGCCAAGAGGCGGACCTGCACTGGTTGCTGCGCGGCGCCGACGCCGGCGCCGCCCTGGTGCGCAGCGATCTGCCGCTCACCCGAGGTCCCCTGACCGACGAGATCACCACCCGCGTCAAGCTCGGCTTCGGCACCTTGAAAACCCATCGCCTGCACCGCGATCCGAATGGCGGATTAATCCTTTGGAGATTCGAACCCGACCCGAAGAAGCGCGGTGGCCGCGCGGTGGCTACCCAGCTGGCGTGGGAGATCACCGGCGTAAAGACGCATCTCGACGTCGTCTTCCACGACGGCAACGCAGCGGACAAGCCCATCCGACTCGTGCCGCGCAAGGGTGCGACGCCGGACGAGTGGGTCGAAGTGCGGATCGAGAACAGCGAGATCGAGCGAGTCCTCGGTCTCGAAGACCTTCTCTTCGATGACGGCGCCGGGCCGATCGAATACGACAGCGACGTGGCAGCCTACGCCTCCCTCGCCTCGGTGAGGCCCACGGAAGCGCCCATCCTCGTCGCCGAAGACCAGGGACACACCGGCGACCGCAAGGCGTGTTCCCCTTGCGGCTTCAATGGCGTTGCCGAAGGAGGGGCGTGATGGCACGGCACTACTACGTCAACTGTCGTGAGATTCCGCTCGAGCGGGTGGACGGCACGATCGCTACCAAGCCCGCCCTCACCTACGGCGCCGCCAGGGGCCATCCCGGCGACGATCCGGCGTTCATCCCCAAGGTCGACGCCGAGCCCGACGCCCCGCCTCTGCCCGGGCGCCACGCCTTCGAGCGCGCCGGTTGGCGCTTCAGGCGTGCGACCGACGGCGGCTTCATCGCTCAGCGCGGCCTGCGATCCGTACCCCCGCGGGTGCAGGCCAACGTCTTCCGCCTCGGCGATCAGCTGCTGCTCGACACCGATCGCCTGATCGTCGACTTCGAAGAGCGTCTCGATGCCCGGCAGCAGGACGCTCTACTCCGCCGGCATGGTGCGGTGGCGGTCTACCGTTTCCACCTCATCCCCACCCTGGTGCTGGCCCGGATCCCGACCGGCGCCGATCCGGAAGCCCTGGCGCGGACGCTGCGCCAAGAGCCCGAAGTCGCCGACGCCGAGGTGGAGATGATCAGTCACATCCCTCCACGCCAGCAGCGCCCGGCCCGACCGGATGATCCCGATTACGGCGAGCAGTGGCACCACTTCAACGACGGCCAGAAGGGTCTTGCACGGGCGGACATCCGTTCCGAAGAGGCCTGGCAGTTATTGCAGCAGAATGGAGCCGGCAAGGGAAATGGGGTGCGGATCGCCGTCATCGACCAGGGCTTCGATCTCAAACACCCGGACCTGGCACCGGCGGTACATGGGCATTCGGGATTCTTCACCGACGACAACGAGGGACCGCCGGCCTTCAACTGCCATCCGGAAGTCCCTTGTCGCAGGCACGGTACCTTCGCCGCCGGCATCGCCGTGGCACGGTCCAACGATCTGGGCGGCGTCGGCGTCGCCTACGAGGCGGATCTCATCGCGGTCTCGGTCCTCGCCAGCGAGGTCGGTCTGCAGAGCACCATCGCCCGTGCCCTCTGCTACGCTGCCGATCCCTCTTCCGAAATCGACGGCGCCGACCCAGCGGAAGGCGCCCAGGTCATCTCGGTCAGTCTTGGGCCGGACGGCAAGAGAAAGTGGCCTCTCTGCCTCGCCCTGCGCAAAGCGATCGAGCTGGTCACAAAGACCCGGAAGATCCCGGTCTTCTGGGCCGTGGCCAACGGCGACGCCAAGCTCGAAGACGACGAGGTCGTCTCCCATCGCTGCAACGGAGCTGGCTCTTCCCCCTGCGTCATCACGGTCGGCACCTCAGACCGCTACGACCGGCGTTACGCCTCCGCCTCGGGTCAAGGTCTCGACTTTCTCGCCCCGGGGCGGGAGATCGCCAGTACCACGCCGGGCGGTGGCTTCGAGGTGGATCCAAGGGGGGCCACCAGTTGGGCGGCGCCTTGTGCCGCGGGGGTCGCCGCCTTGATGAAAGCCGCCAACCCGAACCTCGACGGACCCCGAATCCGCACCCTCATGCAAAAGAGTTGCGTCAAGATTCAGGGCGCCTACGCCTACGATCCCCAACGCGGCCACGGGCGGATCAACGCCGAGGCGGCGGTCAAGGCGGCGCTCGCCGCACGAGCTGCATCACCTTCCGCGGTCTCGGTTCTCACCGGTGCCGCCGCCGGCGTCGCGACCATCCCCCGGCGCCGGGCATCGTAAGACAGTCCTGGCCCCGCCCGGCTCCGTCGTCGGGCCGGGGCCAGGGCTCTCCCCAACCCGCGCTACGGCCACGGGCGGATCAACGCCGAGAGGGCGGTGCAGGCGGCGCTCGATCTGCCCTGACGGTGAGGGACTTGCGTGCGGGGGCGGCTGGTAGACTGGGGGCCATGAACCGGCCTCGCGACGAAGGGGAGATCCCTGCTGCGGCCGATCCGGAGGATCCGGCGGCGGGTCTGGACGACGGCGACGTCGGCCTGATCCGCCAGATGCTCAAGCTGAGCCCCACCGAGCGGCTGCGCTCGCTGGAGCGGCTGGTCAACGACGTCAGGGCCCTGCGCCATGGACGGCGGGTTTCGTCTCCTTGACCTCCTCGAGGTCCTGGGGCGCCACGAGGTCGACTTCATTGTGGTGGGCGGAGTCGCGGCGAGCCTTCTCGGCTCGCCCCTCGTCACCCAAGACCTCGACGTACTCTACGACTCTACGGAGGAGAACCATGTGCGGCTCCTGGGCGCCCTGCGGGAGCTCGCGGCGCGCTATGACGATCCCGCCGGTCGCCACCTGGTGCCCGATCTCACGAAGCTCGCGACGTACCGCATGAGCCTCCTCCTCACCAAGCTCGGTCGTCTCGACCTGATCCGGGTGATCGGCGACGGGCTCGTCTACTCGGATCTCGAGCCGCGGACCGTAGAGCTTGAGGTCGCGGGGCGGAGGGTACGCGTGCTCGATCTCGAGACGCTCATCCGGATCAAGGAAGAGGCCGACCGCCCGAAAGATCGGCTGGCGCTGCTGTATCTGCGGCAGATCCGCGACCTGACGAAGGAGGGGTGACCGCTCGCCATCCCAGCGCCGGCAGCCGCCGCGGCTCACCGGCGCGTCGCGCCGAGGTCGGCGGCCGGGTAAACCGATCCCGCCCCCGGCTCATACACTGTCGACGCCGACGCGCTCCGGCGCCGGCGGCCGAGAGGTCGCCGGCGGCCTGAGGATCACGGACCGACGCGCCCGAAAGGAGGCCGGCCATCCCCATCTCGCTCTTCGCCAACCTGCGCTGCTGGCTGACCCGCCGCCGGCTGGGCGACTGGCTGGAGCTCGACGACGGCGAACGCCGGCGCCTGGCCCGCCACGCCCGGGACTGCGCCCGCTGCGCCCCCACCCTGGAGGCGATGGA
Organism: Acidobacteriota bacterium; assembly: GCA_003697015.1. Classification (GTDB taxonomy): domain Bacteria; phylum Acidobacteriota; class Thermoanaerobaculia; order Multivoradales; family J023; genus J023. Next base: position 20,947 of record RFGL01000064.1, read on the forward strand.
GCGCCTGGCCCGGAGCCTCGCCGCGGCGGCGGAGCGCTACCGCGCCCTGCGCTACCCGGGGGAGATGCCCGCCGCCCTGGCGCAGCCGATCGCCGTGCCCCGGCGCGCCCCGTCGCCGCGACGGCTGCGGCCGGCCC
>RFGL01000065.1 GCA_003697015.1 Acidobacteriota bacterium
GAGTCGTCGTCCGAATTGTCGTGCAGGGTGATGGAGAAGGTGTTGGCGCCGAAGTTGAAGAATTCGGGCACGTCGACGAAGTTGACGGTAAAGGTCTCCGCCGTCTCGTCGAAGAACACCGTGCCGCCGTTGTTCGGGCTGAGGTCGTCCCACAACCCGGCGATGCGCGGCGGGCCGCTGAGCATCTCGCCGGTCGACTCGGTGAAGTCCGCGTCGCCGCTGCCGAAGGTCAGGCTGCCGTTCGAGTTGACGAAGACCGAGTCGAAGGGCTGGCCGGCGATGCAGAAGGTGAAGGGCATGAAGAGCTCGATCGAATCGTCGTCCCCCAGGGGCAGGGGAGCGCCCGGAGCCGGGCGGTTGAAGACGACGTCGATGCCGCTCACCGTGGCGCCGGCGCTGCAGGTCACCTTGACGAACTCGCTCGGATCGTCGGCCGCACCGTCGCTCGACTCGTTGGCGCCGTTCCAGAATTCCTCCGGCCCGGGAAGGGTGATCGGCGGGGTCGAGAACCCGCCTTGGAGGATCTGGTCGGTGTGGATGGTGTACTCCCCCGGCGGCACGGTGATGTGGTACGCCCCGGCGACGCCGCGGTCGCCGGAAATCGACGAAGCGGCATCGACGAAGGGGTTGAGCATCTCCCGCGCGATGACGTTGACGCCGGTCAGGGGCGTGCCGTTGGCCGCCAGGATCGAGCCGGTGATGGTGCACAGGCCGGAGGCGGCCGCCGACGGGTAGAGGTTGGTCAGGGCGCCGACGTCGTCGGCATGGGGGGTCGCCTCGCCGCCGCCGATGATGGCGAAGGGGTACATGGTCTCGACCTGGTCGAGGGGGGCGTTGCCGAAGGTGTTGAACGGCGAGGGACCGGAGGCGTCGCCGAAGGCGATGTTCTGGCCGTTGACCACCGTATGCGCGAGACCGCTGTAGTGGCCGAACTCGTGCACCATGACGCCGAAGAAATCGCTGACCGGGAAGCCGCCGAGGATCGAGCCGCCGTTGAGAAACGACACGCCCTCGATCGGTACCCCGTTGGCGTCGCGGGTGTCGGGGCTGGCGAAGCCCAGCACGCCGGTGCCGGCGCCGAAGAGGAGGGTGAAGATGGCGCCGTCCTCGTCGAAGACGATCGGGCTCTGGCCGTCGGCGACGTTGGTGCCGAAGAAGAGATTGGAGATGAAGGGGCAGAAGTTGGTCTCGTCGACGTCGGTGGGCACGCCGCCGATCAGGATCGGCCCGTTGTTGGAGTAGGTGGCGGTCGAGGTGGGGATGTCCGCCCAGGTCTGATAGGCGTCGTCCACCAGCGCGACGGCGGTGGCGTTGTCGAGCGGCCCCAGGCCGCCGAGGTCAGGCTGGTACGGAATGCCGAGGCCGCCGTTGCCCCAACGCTCCTGGTTGTCCGGCTCGTTGGGGTTCAGATTGAGCGGGCCGCCGGCGAAGGCGGGGGCGGCGAGCAGCAGGATCGCGGCCACGGCGAGGAGCTTGATCGTCGTTTTCATCATGGCTTACGCCCCCCCGCCGATCAGGCTGTGGATGAGGTCGGCGAGGGTCGAATACGACACCGGCCCCGAGCTCGGCATGCCGGCGGCGCTCATGCCGTCGAAGAGGCCGGCGTTGCCGATGGCGTTGACCGCGGTCTCCTCCCCCGGCTTGCCGCTGATGGTGAAGCAGCCCTGTCCCAGGCCCATGGTGGCGGTGAGGCCGACCGGACCGGCGGGGGCGACCAGCAGCAGGTAGTCGCCGCCGATCTCGAGGGTCGGCAGACCGGGGATCGGATGCTGGCCGCTCTGGTGCTGCTTGAGAGTGCCGACGACGGTGAAGCGGGCGACGGTCACGCCCTTGACGGTCTCGAAGTCGCCCGCGAAGGCTTCCTTGACCTCGGCGACGTAGGTCACCGCCGGCAGGGTGCCGCCGCCGACCTCGATCGTCGTCTCGTACATGTCGACGATGGTGCCGCGGAAGATCTGGTGCGCCCCGGCACACATGGTCTCCAGATTCATCTGGAGCACGCTGGTAGCCCCGGCGCCGGCAGCGCACAAGAGCGCCACGGCGAGCAACGAAACCAGGACTTTTCGAAAGACAAAGGTACCCATGTTCCAAGCTCCTCATGAAGAGGTTGCAAACGGAGGCAGGCTCCGGCATGACCGATCCGCAGAAGGATCGGCCGCCGCGCCTGCGACGAAGATCAGGCAATCAGAGGAAGAAATCCCCGACGAAAGCTCAAGCAGACCAAGAGCGAGCTCACGCCTCGAGCCGGCCTTTACGATCCTGACTTGGCCGCGACTATAGCGCCCGTCCAGCGACTTGGCAAGAAGCTTGGCAAGATTCTCATAAGCTGATGAATGAGCCGGCGGTTCATCGGGATCCGCGATCGGAAATCTCTGACAGGAGCAAAAATCTTCGGTCGGCGAAAAATCTTCAATCGACGAAAAAGGGCGGTGAGCCGAAGCCCACCGCCCGGAGACAGCGCCTGTCTTCGCCGCGTCAGTCGAATTCCACCGTCAGGAAATCGAGGTCGAAGGGATCGGCGAGACCGGTGAACTGCTCGTAGGTCACGCCGGTGGCGGAAAACGGCCCGCCGCTCGACAGGTCGCTCTCCCCCGGATCGGACGCACCGCCGCCGGGGGAAACGCCGGCGATGCCGTCGTTGGCGGTGACGCTGCCGTAGGCCACGTCGATGCTGCCGTCGGCGCAGGTCAGGGTGACGGTGAAGTTGTTGGCACCGGTGGAGAAGAACTCCGGCACGTCGACGAAGGCGACGCTGAACGAGCCGCTGGCGCGGCTGGCGATGACCTGGCCGCCGTTGTTGGGCGACAGATCGTCCCACAGGGCGGCGATGCGCGGCTGGTCGTTGAGCAGCTCGCTGACCGACTCGCTGAAGTCGGCGTCGCCGCTGCCGAAGGTCAGGTTGCCGTTCGAGTTGACGAACACCGAGGTGTAATTCGTCCCCTGGAACGGGAAGGTGCAGCCGAGATCCACCTCCTCGAAGTCGTCGTCGCCGAGGTCGAGGAGGATGCCGTCGATCAGCATCACGTCGAGCACGTAGCGGCCGCTGCTGCCGCCGTCGCCGTCGAAGTCGAAGTCCGGGAAGGTGGAGACGGCGATGAAGTAGGTGCCGTCGGCCGGGATCTCGAAGAGGAGGAAGGAGAGCAGGCCGGTGCCGCCGTCGTCGTCGATCGCCAGCAGATTGCCGGCGGCGTCGAAGACGCCGATCAGGGAGTCGAGACAGCCGTTGGTGATCTCGACCTTCAGGGTCTGGCCCGCCGCGGCGTCGACCGCGAAGTAGTCGACGTCGCCCCCCTGGGGCGAGATGGTGGTCAGCACCGAGGCGCTGTTGAAGGGGGTCGGGATCGGCGTCGCGCTGCCGGGGGAGTCGTTGGGCTCGAACGGATCGACGAAGGGTTTGTCGAGGTTGACCCACTGGATGCTGGCGCCGGCGACGTCGTTCTCGCCGAAAGCGAAGAGCTCGTAGGCCGCCGTCAGGCCGTTCATGTTGTGGCTGGTCAGATTGGGCTGGGTGCGGACGTCGATCTCCGGCTCGCTGCCCGAAGCCACCTCACAGCCACAGGTGACGCCGACCAGACCGTCCGGCGCCGAGACGGCGCCGTAGTCGACGATCACGTGATCGGACGCACGGGTGAGGGTGACGTCGAAGCTGTTGGCGCCGGTGTTGAAGAACTCCGGCACGTCCTCGAAGCTGACGGTGAAGGCGTTCTTGCTCGCGGCGAAGGACACCCGGCCGCCGTTGTTGGGCGACAGGTCGTCCCACAGAGCGGCGATGCGCGGCGGGCCGCCGAGGAACTCGCCGGCCGACTCGGTGAAGTCGGCGTCGCCCTCGCCGAAGGTCAGGCTGCCGTTCGAATTGACGAAGACCGAATTGAAGGTCAGACCGCAGATGGTGAAGGGAAAGGGCAGCGGCACCTCGATGAAATCGTCGTCGCCCAGGGGCAGGTCCCCCGGCGCGAGGCCGTTCATGAAGATGTCGGCGGTCGAGGTCTGACCGGCGGCGACCGTGATCTTGACGAAGGCGGCGGGGTCGTCGACCGTCGGATCGGTCGACTCGCCGGCGCCGTTCCAGAACTCCTCCGGGCTCGGCGCAAGGGTGGTCGGCGGGGTCGAGAAGCCGCCCTGAAGGATCTGGTCGGTGTGGATGGTGTACTCGCCGGGCGGCACGTTGATGGTGAAGACCCCGGGCACCCCGCGGTCGCCGGAGATCGACGAGGCGGCGTCGACGAAGGGCGAGCTCATCTCCCGCGCGATGACGTTGACGCCGGTGCGCGGCGTGACGCCGTCGGGACCGAAGACGGTACCGGTGATGGTGCCGAGGGTGGTCGCCGCCGACGCCGCCGGATAGAGGTCGGAGAGGATGTTGACCTCGTCGGCGTGGAGCGTCGCTTCGCCGCCGCCGATGATGGCGAAGGGATACATGGTCTCGACCTGATCGGCAGGCGCGTTGCCGAAGGTGTTGTTGGGGCTCGGCCCGGAGGCATCGCCGAGGGCGATGTTCTGGCCGTTGGTGACGGTGTGGGCGAGGCCGGTGTAGTGGCCGATCTCATGCACCACGACGCCGAAGAAGTCGGCCTCCGGGAAGCCGCCGACCACCGAGCCGCCGTTCAGGAAACACACCGCCTCGATCGGCACGCCGTTGGCGTCGCGGGTATCCGGGCTGGCGAAGCCGAGGACGCCGCTGACGCCGAAGAGGGCGAGGAAGATCGAACCGTCGGGATCGAAGACGATCGGGCTCAATCCGTCGGCGACGTTGGAGCCGAAGAAGAGGTTCTGGATGAAGGGGTTGAAGTTGGTGGCGTCGACGTCGAAGGGCATCGGGCCGCTGGTGGCGTAGGCGTTGGTCGCGGTGGCGACGCTCTCCCACTCGGCGAAGGCGGCGAGCAGCTGGGCTACGCCGTCGGCATTGCTGCGGTTGAGCGGCGCGCCGATGTAGTCCCCAAGGTCGATGTTGAAGGGGATGCCGACGCCGCCGTTGGGCCAGCGCTCCATGTTGTCGCTTTCGTTGGGGTTCAGGTTGAGCGGCCCGCCGGCGAAGGCGGGAACGGCGATCAGAAGGATCGCGGCCAGGGCGGAGACGAGGGTGGTGGCATGCTTCGTCATGTTACTGCCCCCCTCCGACGATGCCCTGGATCATGGAGGCGAGGGCGGCGTAGGACACCGGGCCGCTCGCCGGCATGCCCGGCACCGTCATGCCGGCGAACAGGCCGTTGTTGTTGAAGCCGTTGACCGCCGTCTCCTCGCCGGGCTTGCCGGCGAGGGTGAAGCAGCCCTGGCCGAGGCCCATGGTGGCGGTGAGGCCGACCGGGCCGGCCGGCGCCACCATCAGGAGGTACTCGCGCCCCTCCTGCAGCAGCGGGAAGCCGGCGATCGGCGGCCGGCCGGCGGCATGCTGCTTCAGGGTGCCGACCACCAGGATCTCGGCGATCGGAACGCCCTTGACGGTCTGAAACTGCCCTTTGAGCGCCTCGTCGACGCGCACCGTGTACCGCAGCGCCGGAATCTCACCGCCGCCGGCGGTGACGCGGGTTTCGTCGATGCGCAGCACGGTGCCGCGAAAGATCTGCGCGGCACCGTCGCAAAGCCCTTCCAAGTTCATCTGCAGCACGGTCGTCGCACCGGCCGGCAATGCGGCGATCAGCACGACGGCGAGCACGGCGGCCCAGGCTCGGAAATGAAAACGTCGCATGGTGACCCTCCTTGGTCCGGTTCCCCCACGGACGCGGGCCGCCGGCCGCACGTCGGCCGTTCTGGATTGTGCCCGCGCCGCGACGGCACGCCGGGCCGTAGCCGGCACGGCCTGCCGCGTGGGCGGCGATCCCATCGGAGATGCCAGGTGGCTCGGAGGGCCGATGTGGGTAGGGGCGACGGCGACGGCGGAGCGGAGCGCGGGCTCCGTTCCCCCCGTCACCTCGGACCGTGGTCTAGACGGACGGAAAAGAAGGTCGGCCGTGCCTGAAAGGCGGGGCGAAAATCATCTCCCCCCGGGCCTCGCCGCCAGGCTGTGCCGCTCGTTTTGATCGGTCGTCGTGTCGGGTCCAAGCTCCTCGGGAGCTCGAGCATGTGCTCGCTGGTACTGTCCTGTCTTGAACGATACCCGGGCTCCCTCTCTCGCCGGTTTGCACCTGTCGGGAATCACGTCTAAGCCGACTATACGCCAATGCCGATATCGCTGCAAGTGCATGGGGCCGGGGGGCCGGGGCGCCGGCTCGGCGCCGATCGCGGGCGCTTGCGGACGACCCGGCCCGGCCTGGGCGCGGCTCGCGCCGCCACCGCAGCCGCGGGCGGCGGGCATGCGCTAGGATCGACGGCGGGACGATGGCACGGACCACGACAACCGCGCGGACGAGCACCGGACTGCGGGCCCTCGCCGGCAGCGGCGTGCTGCTGGCGCTCTGGCTCCTGCTCGTCGCCCCGGCCGGGGCCCAGGAGGGGGGGGAGGAGCGCTTCGGCGGCGAGATCACGGTCACCGAGGTGCTGCTCGACGTGGTGGTCACGGGCCGCGACGGCGAGCCGGTGCCCGGCCTGACGGCGGACGACTTCCTGGTGCTCGAGGACGGCGTGGCGGTGGAGATCACCGGCCTCACCTTCAACAGCTACCGGCGTTACCGGGACGGCGACCGGCCGGCGGCGGTCTACGAGCCCGGGATCGACGCCCTGGCGGTGCCCCAGCCGCGCTACTTCGTGCTCTTCTTCCACGACCTGATGCGGCCCGACTACGTCACCCTCGGGCTCACCGCCCAGCAGTCGATCGCCACCCAGATCTGCCGCGACTGGCTGCGCCGGGACCTGGCGCCGGGGGACTACGTGGCGGTGGCGAGCTTCGATTCGCGGCTCAAGATCCAGCAGGATTTCACCCGCGACCTGGTCGCCCTCGACCAGGCTCTGCGCGACGTCATGATGCGCCGCGACCCCGAGCGGCGGCGGCCGCGGGCACGGCAGGCGAAGGCGCCGGCGGCGATTCTCGACGCGCTGCCCGCGGGCCGCGAGCTGCGCGATCGCACGCCGAGCGTCGGCGCCGCCTTGATCCTCCTCGCCGGCGCCCTCGGTCGCATCGACTCCCGCAAGAGCCTGCTCTACCACGGCGTCGGCATCGGTCTCGGGCCGGCGGTGGCGGATGCCCTGGCGCGCGGCAACGTCGACGTCTACGCCCTCGACGTCACGCCGCTCCACGCCGAGCACCTGCAACAGGTAAGCCTCCGTACCCTGGCGCGCGATACCGACGGCTTCTTCTACCGCGGCGTCTTCCCCAACGCCCTGCGCGACGTCCAACGGCGCGCCAGCGACTACTACCAGATCAGCTACCGGCGCGATCCCCAGGCGCCGCCGGCGGTGGGCGAGATCGAGGTCCAGGTGCGGGATCCGCGTCTCGAGGTGCGCTACAGCCGGCGCTACAGGGCGCGATAACCGCGGCGGTAATCGGGATAGGCGAAGCGGTAGCCGCTGGCCCGCAGAAGCCGGTTGGAGCAGCGCTTGCCGCCGCCGCGGCGCCGATCTTCGGCCGCCGCCCAGTCGAGGGCCGGCGGCCGCGGCCAGCCGCGCTGATCGCAGATCCAGTCGACCACCTCGGCCAGCGGCGCCGGCCGGTCGTCGACCGCGAGGTAGAGCGGCGCCGGCCGCTCGACGGCCAGCAGGTGAGCGAGGACGCCGGCGCAGTCGTCGCGATGGATGCGATTGGTCCACAGGGGCGGCCGGCGCTGCACCGGCTCGCCGGCGTGGGCGCGACGGATCAACCGGCTGCGGCCGGGGCCGTAGATGCCGCCGAAGCGGACCACCACCCCCGGCCACGGCGCCGCCCGCACCCGTTCCTCCCCCGCCCGCAGGTGGCGGGCGTTCCAGCCCTCGGCCTCGGCCGGCGAGGTCTCGTCCACCCAAGAGCCGTCGCGCTGATCGTAGACCGAGGTCGAGGAGGTGAAGATCAACCGCCGGAGCGTCTGGCCGGCGGCCTCGAGAGCGGCGATCAGGTGGCCCAGGCCGGCGTCGTAGATCGCCCGGTAGGCGTCCTCGGTCCGGCGCGCCGGCGCGGCGGCGTAGACCACCTGATCGAGCCCCGCGGGCAAGGCCCGCAGGCTCTCCGGCTCCCCGAGGTCGGCGACCAGGGGCCTGATCGACGGCGGCAGGGCCGCCGCCGAGCGGCGCAGGCCCCAGACCTCGTGGCCGGCGGCGGCGAGACGCTCGCCGAGAGCGCAGCCGACGTCGCCGCAGCCGGCGATCAGGATCCTTGCCAGCCCTTGATCTCCTCGCGCAGGCGCTCGGCGTCGCGGGCGGCGAATTCCGCCGACGGCGAGCCATCGATCACCGTGAGGGCGTGCTCGGCGGCCGCCACGGCATCGGCATGGCGGCCGTGCTTGGCCAACAGCCGCGCCTTCAGGGCGTGGGTCCAGTAGATGTCGCTCGCCGCCGCCGCCTGCTCGGCCCAGCTCAGGGCGGCGTCGAGGTGCATGTCGTTGTTGTAGAAGTACTGGGCCCAGGTGTACGGCGCGCGCGGATCGGTGCCGGCGGCGACGGCGGCGCGGGCGGCCTCGAGCAGGATGGTCTCGTTGTCGAAGGCGACGTCGAAGCTCACCCGCACGTCGGCCCAGTGGATCGCCACCGTCGCGCTGTCGGCGGTGAAGGCGGGAAAGCCGATCCACAAGGACTCCTGGTGCGGCGCCTTCTCGCTCTTGACCTCGATCCGCAAGGCGTCTTTCTCCGGCTCGTGATTGAAGGCACCCCATTGGTCGGGGACCGTATTGAAGATCACCGTCCAGGACTCGGGGTTGGGGATGGTGAAGAGGGCGTACTTCCCGGCCTTCAGGGGCTGGCCGTTGATCTTGGCGTCGTGGCTGATCTCGAAGGTGGTGGCTTCGTTGGCACCGGTGCGCCAGACCTTGCCCCACGGGACCAGCTCGCCGAAGATCTTGCGGCCGCGGACGCTCGGCCGGCTGTAGTGGATGGAGATCTTGCTGATGCCGACGGTCTGTTCGACCGCCGCCGGCGGGCTGACCCGCGGCTGCGCCGCCAGATCGGTCGCCAAAAGGGTACCGGCGAGGGCGAGCGCCGGAAGGACGATCATCTGCTTCATGGATGGGATTCCTCTCGGTAGTTGGGGCCGCAGGCGACCCGGAAACGGGATGGGGGCCTCACCACCATACGGGGCAGCGGACGAAAAGATCCGCCGCCGGCTCGACCGGGGGCCGGGCGGTATACTCCGGCCGCCTGCGGCGTGCCGCCGCTTCGAAAGGCCGAGACGCCGATGACCTGGCTCGAGGACCCGATCGCCGCCATCGCGGCACTGCCGCCCCTGACCCTGCCTCTGGTCGTCTTCGCCGCAGCGTTTCTCGAATACGTCGTGCCGCCCTTCTGGGGCGACACGGTGATTCTACTGGGGTTTTTTCTCGCCGGCCAAGGGGTGATCGGTTGGGGGGAGATCTTCGCCGCCGCCTTCGCCGGCGGCCTCCTCGGCGCGGTGGCGGCCTATCTCCTCGGCCGGCGCTACGGCCTGCGCGCGGTGCGACGCCTCACCCCGCGCCGCAGGTCGCGATTCCGCTCCCGCGAGCGCGTCCAACGCCTCTTCGCCCGCTTCGGCGAACGGGTGCTGCTGCTCAATCGCTTCCTGCCGGTAGTACGCGGGCTGATGCTCTACGCCGCTGGCGCCATGCATCTGCGGCTGCGGCCGGTGCTGGTCTACTGCACCGTCGGCAATCTGCCGTGGATCGTCCTCCTGATGACGGTCGGCATGCTGACCGGCGGCAGCTGGGATCAGATCCTGGCCAGCTTCCGGGGCTACAGCCAGCTGCTCGGCGCCTTCGCCTTCGGCGTCCTCCTCCTGTGGCTCGGCTGGCTGGTCTGGCAGTACCGGCGGGTCTGAGCCCCCCGCCTTCCCGCGCTGCTCACGGATCCCCCGGCCAGTCGACCAGCGGCAGGATCTCGCACGGCGCTCCGGCCTCCCTGGCCTCGGCATCGGCGGGGATGCGCAGCAGGACGCTGCCGCGGCCGTAGGCGGCGACGTCGTGCGAGCCGCGCGGCGGCAAGGGGGTGGCGAAGAGGCGTCCCCGGCGGATCGCCGCCTTCGCCGCCAGGAAGCGATCCCGCCCCTTGGCCCCGCGCAAGGGCGCGGTCAGCTCGGCGGCCAGGGCGCCGTGCCAGAAGCCGTCGGCGAGCCCCATCAGCCGGCGCAGCAGGGGACGGACGAAGAGCCAGAAACCGACCATCACCGACGCCGGATTGCCCGGCAGCCCGAAGACCCAGCCGCCGGCGTGGCGGGCGGCGACCAGGGGCTTGCCCGGCTGCATGGCGACGCGGTCGAAGATCGCCGTGCAGCCGAGCTCGGCGAGGACGTCCTCCACCAGATCGAGCTCCCCCATCGACACCCCGCCGCTGAGCAGCAGGACGTCCCGCGTCAGGCCCTGCCGTATCAAGCGGCGCAGGGCCGACGGCTCGTCCGGCGCGATGCCGAGGGCATGGGGAGCGATGCCGAGGGTGCCGAGGGCGGCGGCCAGGAAGGCGCTGTTGGAATCGCGCAGCTGGCCGGCGGCGGGCTCGACCTCCGGCGGCACCACCTCGTCGCCGGTGGCCAGGGTGGCGACCGACGGCCGGCGGTGGACCTTCACCGCGGCGTAGCCGTGCGCCGCCAGGAGTGAAATGCCGGCCGGCGTCAGCCGCTCGCCGGCGGCGAGCAACGGCGCCCCTCGCGCCAGCACCTCGGCCCGGCGGCGGATGTGGGCCCCGGCCGGCGGCGCTACGTCGATGCGCACCCGCCGGTCGCCGCCGTCGGTCTCCTCGACCGGCACCACCCGGTCGCCGCCGTCCGGCACCACCGCGCCGGTCATGATCTTGGCCGCCGTGCCCGGCTGCAGGCGGAAGGACGGCGGCCGGCCGGCGGTGACCGTGCCGGCCACCGGCAGGACGCTGCCCGCCGCCACCGGCCCGGCACAGACGTAGCCGTCCATCGCCGAGACGTCGGCCGGCGGCAGGTCGGCGGTGGCCGCCAGCGCCTCCGCCAGCACCCGCCCGCAGGCGTCGGCGCGGCTTACCGACTCCGGCGGCAAGGGCGACAGGTGGCGGTCGATCCGCCGCCAGGCTTGCTCGGGTACCAGCATCGACAGGCTCCGTCTCAGCCCCGAGAGGGCGTTAGGTGGTATAGTTCCGTAGTCGGTCTCATGACGCTCAGCGCGGTGCGGGCCGCCTTATGCTAACGTCCCCCGCGCCGAGACCGAACCGCTTGCCTCGGGGAATGCCGCACGCGCCGGAATGAGGGGGGGGAGCGGCCCAGGGAACGCCGACCGTCGATGTCCAGTCCATTCCACTACCGCGGTACCTTGGAAGAAACGGCCTTGCCGGAGATGTTCTTCACCATCTTCCGGCATCGGGTGCCGGGGCTGATCGACATCAGCCGAGACGGCGTCACCAAGCGCATCTACATCCAAGACGGCAACGTCCTCCACGCCTCGTCGACCGATCGGGCGGACCGGCTCGGGGCCTACCTCTACCGCACCGGCAAGCTGTCGCGCCAGGACCTGGAGCGGACCATCCGCAAGCTGGCAGGCTCCAGCGCCAAACACGGCCAGATCATGATCGAGGAGGGCCTGCTCTCCCCCGGCGAGCTCTACGAGGCGATCCGCGGCCAGATGGAGTCGATCATCTGGAGCGTCTTCTCGTGGCAGGAGGGCGAGGTCTCCTTCCGCATCGGGGAGTTCAACGAGCCGACGATCAAGATCCACCTGCCGATGCGGCAGGTCATCCTGCGCGGCATCAAGCGGGCGCCGGACACCAAGTCCCTGATCGGCCGCCTGGGCCGCAAACAGACCGTGCTGCGCCCCTGCTATTGCACCGAGGATCTGATCGAGATCGCCATCGACCTCGAGGAGTACGCCCTCCTGCGGCTGGTCGACGGCAAGCGGACGATCTACGACGTCTGCACCGAGGGGCCGTTCAACGTCTCCGAGAATGCGCGCCTGCTCTACGCTTTCTACGTCCTGCAGATGGTGGAGAGGGTCGAGGGCGACGGCCGCGGGGTCACCATCCGCCTCGACGCCGACAAGAAAGTCGCGTCGTAGGAATACCAAGCCCGCCGGCGTTGTTGATGCCTACGGCGTCAGGGCGACGGCGGTCGTCGTCTGCAATCCCTTCACCGGCAGGTCCAAGCGAGGTTCGACCATGCCCCTCTACGAATACCGATGCCCCGACTGTGAGGCCCAGTACGAGGTCATGCAGCGTTTCAGCGATCCGCCTCTGACCACCTGCAAAGAGTGCGAGGGCCCCAACCTGCAGAAGCTCATCTCGGCGCCCGCGTTTCAGTTCAAGGGCAGCGGCTGGTACGTCACCGACTACGCCCGCAAAGGCAACGGCACCAAGGCCAAGGGCGGCGACGAGGCAGCCGGCGACGGCGCGAGCAAGGAAGCGGCCAAGAGCGACGGCAAGGCCAAGAGCGACGGCAAGGCGGCGGGCAGCGCGCCGGCGAACGCCGGTGCCGCCAGCTGATCAGGCCTCTCCCCGGCCGTCGGCCTCCCCGCCGCCGGTCAACCCCAGCTTCTTGGCGTAGTAGCGGAACGAGCGGAAGGTCATGCTCAGCATCTGCGCCGCCTGGGTCTGCACGCCACCGGCGCGCTCCAGCGCCTGCGCCATCAGCTGACCGCGGATCTCGTCCAGGTGCTGCTCGAGGTCGATGCCCTCCTCGGGCAGGGTGACGGTGGCTGCCGGCCGCTGGTCCGGGGCCACCATGTGCAGCGGCAGATCGCGGGTGGTGAGCGACTCCGAGGTACCGAGCGCCAAGGCCCGCTCGACGACGTTCTCCAGCTCGCGCACGTTGCCCGGCCAGTCGTAGCTCTCCAGGTGGCGCAGCGCCTCGGCCGAGATCGGCTTCGGCGGCAGCCCCAGCTGTTGGCTGTACTTCTCGACGAAGTGCTGCGCCAGCAGGGGGATGTCCTGGCGCCGCTCCCGCAGCGGCGGCAGGTGGATGGGGATGACGTTGATCCGGTAGTAGAGATCCTCGCGGAAATCGCCCGACTCGATGCGCTCGGCCAGGTCCTGGTTGGTGGCGGCGATGATCCGCACGTCGACCGATTCCTCGCGGTTGCCCCCTACCTTGCGCACCTTGCGCTCCTGCAGAGCGCGCAGCAACTTGACCTGCATCGCCGGCGTCATCTCGCCGATCTCGTCGAGGAAGAGCGTCCCCAGGTGGGCCTCCTGGAAGAGGCCCTTCTTCTCGCCGACGGCACCGGTGAAGGCACCCTTCTCGTGGCCGAAGAGCTCGCTCTCCAGCAGGGTCTCCGGCAGCGCGCCGCAGTTGATCGACAGGATGCGGTGCGAGGCGCGCGGGCTGGCGAAGTGGATGGCGCGGGCGATCAGCTCCTTGCCGGTTCCGCTCTCGCCGCGGATCAGCACCGTCGAATGGGTCTTCGCCACCCGCTCGATGAGGGAGAAGATCTCCTGCATCTTGGGGCTGCGACCGATGATGTTGTCGAATTGGTACTTCTGCTTCAGCTCGCGGCGCAGGTAGACGTTCTCCGCCCGCAACCCGGTACTCTCCAGCGCCTTGCTCACCACCACCTTGAGCTCTTCGACCTCGAAGGGCTTGGAGATGTAGTGGTAGGCGCCGCGCTTCATCGCCTCGATCGCCGACTGGGTCGAGGTGTAGGCGGTCATCATGATCACCGCCGTCTGCGCCTGCTTCTCCTTGATCTCCTGCAGCAGATCGAGACCGTTGCCGTCGGGCATCAGGATGTCGCACAGCACCAGGTCGAAATTGCGTTCGGCGATCAGCTCGCGGGCGGCGTTGACCGAGCCGGCGACGGTGACCAGATAGCCCTCTTCCTCGAATAGCAGGCGGAGGAACTCGCGGATGCTCTCCTCGTCGTCGACCACCAGCAGACGCGACTTCACGACTCCGCCTCCCCCGGCGCGGTGGCCGTCGCGGCACCCTCCAGGGGCAGGACGACGGTGATCGCCGAGCCGCGCCCGGGCTCGCTGTCGACCACGATCTCGCCGCCATGCTCGTCCACGATTCGATACACAATAGCCATGCCTATACCCGTTCCATCATCAAAAAACGACTTGAATGGATGAAAGAGATTCGCCCGCTCCTCTTCGTTCATGCCGCTCCCGGTGTCCTGGACCCGGATAGCATACCTGTCTTCCCAGATCCGGCCCGCCACCGTCAGGGTACCGCCATCCGGCATCGCCTTCAGCGCATTGCGCACCAGATTCCAGAATACCTGGCTGATCTGGTCCGGATCGGCGACGATCTCGACCGACGGCGGATCGAGATCGACCACCAGCCGGTGCTCCGGCTTGACCTCCGGGCTGTGCTCGAGCAGCTCCACGTGCTCCGCCAGGGCCGCGGCGACGTCGAAGCGCTTCGGCCGGCGGGGGCGCGGGCGGGCGAATTCGAGGAAGCTCTTGACCGTGCGGTCCAGGCGCTGGCTCTCGCGGCGGATGATGTCGAGCAGCTTGCTCTGGGAGGGGCTGGCGGCGAGGGACGAAGCGAGCATCTGGGTCGAGCCCGAGATCGCCGCCAGGGGATTCCCGACCTCATGCGCCAGACCGGCAGCCATCGCTCCCACCGCTGCCATGCGATCCTTCATCCGCACCTGATCCTGGAGCCGGCGCAGCTCGGTGAGGTCCTGGAAGATGACGATGAAGCCGCGTTCCGCCCCCCGGCCGTCGCGCAGGATGGCGAGAGAGTAGCCGACCGGCACCGTCTCGTCGCCGCGCCGGACGTCGTGCTCGAGCCGCAGATTGTGCACCCCGCTGCCCTTGGTGACCAGATGGTGCTCGCTGGTCTCGGCCCAGGCCTCGCGGCTGAAGAGGCCGGAGTCGGCGATGTGCCGGCCGATCAGCTGCTGCCGGCTACGGCCGAGGATCTCCTCCGCCGCCAGGTTGACGCTGGTGACGATGCCGCCGACGTCGGTGGTGATCAAGCCGCTGGTGATCGACTGCACGACGTCGTGGTGGAGGGCCTGAAGGTGGGCGAGGTCGGCGTCGCGCTCGGCCAGCGCCCGCTCGGCGCGGGCGACGTCGCGCCCCAGGTAGGCGGTGAGGATGGCGATGGCGTAGAAGCCGATCAGATGGACCATCAGGTTGTAGACCAGCTGCACCGTCGACGGGAACGGCGTCGCCGGCTGGATGAAGGCGGGCAACGGGTAGTGGGCGGCGAGCAGCGGCAGGCTGTGCATGACGAAGGCGAGGCCGGCGACGATCAGCCCGGCCGAGCGCCGCAACAGCACCGAGGCGACGCTGATCACCACCAGATAGAGGATGGTGAAGCCGCCGGCCGGGCCGCCGAGGACGTTGATGAAGAGGTAGACCAGCACCAGGTCGCCGAGGAATTGGACGTAGGCCTGGGCGACGACGAAGCGCTGCGGCAGGAACTGCAACAGGGCGATGTAGACCAGGGTGAGGACCGAACCGCCGGCGAGCAGGACGCGCGCCGGCCGGGCGAGCCAGGCGACCTCGTCGCCCGCCGTGCCGCTGGTGGCGAATTGGTAGGTGACCGCGACGGTGCAGATCACCAGCATGCGGATGGCGATCAGCCAACGCAGCTGGTGGGCCAGCTCGGCGGGCTGGGCGTCCGCCGGCGCCGGCGGGACGATGCGCCGTTTGAAGGGCCGAAGACCCTCTTTGCTCGCCGCCGCCAACGCGATCAATTGATCTGGGTGATGATCGAGTACATCGGCAAGTACATCGCCGTGACGATGGTGCCGATCACCACGCCCAGGAAGGTGATCATGAGCGGCTCGATCAGCTTCATCAGACCGGCGACCGCGGTGTCGACCTCGTCCTCGTAGAAGTCGGCGATCTTGGACAGCATCTGGTCGAGAGCACCGGTCTGCTCGCCGACGCCGATCATCTGCACCACCATCGCCGGGAAGACCTTGGTCTCCGCCAGCGGGCCGCTGATCGTCTTGCCCTCCTCAACGCTCTTGCGCACCAGCATGATCGAGTCTTCGATGATCGCGTTGCCCGAGGTCTTGGCGGTGATCTCGAGCCCGTCGAGGATCGGCACGCCGCTGGAGGTCAGGGTGGCCAGGGTGCGGCAGAAGCGGGCGATGGCGATCTTGCGCAGCAGCATGCCGATCACCGGCATCTTGAGCAGCAGATTGTCGAGCACCCGCCGGCCCTGGTAGGTCTGGTGCCACTGGCGGATGGCCAAGACGCCGAGGATGACCAGCAGGATGATCCACGGCGCGTAGTCGGCGACGAATTCGCTGGCGCTCACCACCCAGCGGGTGAGGAAGGGCAGCTCGGCACCGAGGCCGGCGAAGAGCTGGGCGAAGACCGGGATCACCTTCCACAGGATGATGAAGACCACCCCGCAGGCGATGACGATCACCGTCACCGGGTAGATCATCGCCGACTTGACCTGCGACTTGAGCTTGACCGCCTTCTCGATGTAGTTCGCCAAGCGCTGCAGGATGATGTCGAGGATGCCGCCCGCTTCGCCGGCGGCGATCATGTTGACGTAGAGGTTGTCGAAGGCCTTGGGATGCTTCTGCATCGCGTCGGCCAGGGACGAGCCGCTCTCGACGTCGGTGCGCACCGTGGTCAGGACGTCGCGGAAGGTTCGCTGCTCCTCCTGCTCGCCGAGGATCTCCAGGCACTGCACCAGCGGCAGGCCGGCGTCGAGCATGACCGAGAACTGGCGGGTGAAGATGGCGATCTTCTTCGACCCCACCTTGCCGCCGAACTTCGGCAGCAGGGGGATGCGCCGGTCCTTCTCGCGCAGGGAAGTGACCTGGATCTGCTGCCGCCGCAGGATGGCGGCCGCAGCGTCGCGGCTGTCCGCCGCCAGCACGCCGCCGCGCACCTCGCCGGCCCGGGTTCGGCCTTTCCAGACAAAGCTCGCCACAGCTCACCTCCTGCTCGTCGGGTCTATCGTCGCCTGCCGGCCGCCACCGGCCGCTGTTGGACGTTGGGATTGAGGGCGGTTGGTCCGCGGTTGATCAGCTCCTGCAACTCGTCGGGATAGCTCGAGCGCGACATCGCCACCTGCAGGGTGATCAGGCGCTTGAAGTAGAGCGAGGCCAGGGCCTGGTTGAAGGTCTGCATGCCGTACTTGGCCTGGCCGGTCTGCATCATGCCGTAGATCTGATGCACCTTGTCTTCGCGGATCAGGTTGCGGATCGCCGAGTTGGGGATCAGGATCTCCATCGCCATCGCCCGTCCCTGGCCCGACGCCCGGGGCAGCAGGGTCTGGCAGAGGATGCCCTCCAGCACCAGCGACAGCTGGGCGCGCACCTGCGCTTGCTGGTGCGCCGGGAAGACGTCGATGATGCGGTTGATGGTCTGGGCGGCGGAGTTGGTGTGCAGGGTGGCGAAGGTCAGATGGCCGGTCTCGGCGATGCGCAGGGCCGACTCGACGGTCTCCAGATCGCGCATCTCGCCGATCAGCACCACGTCGGGGTCCTGGCGCAGGGCGGCGCGCAGGGCGGCGGCGAAGCTGTGGGTGTCGGCGTGCAGCTCGCGCTGGTTGACCAGGCAGCTCTTGTGACTGTGCAGGTACTCGACCGGATCCTCGATGGTGATGATGTGCTCGTGGCGCTCGCGGTTGATCTTGTCGAGCATCGCCGCCAGGGTGGTCGACTTGCCCGAGCCGGTCGGGCCGGTGACCAGCACCAGACCACGGGGCTTCTCGCAGATCTTCTCCACCACCGCCGGCAAACCGAGCTCGCGGAAGCTGCGGATCTCGTAGGGGATGGTGCGGAAGACCGCCGCCACCGCCCCGCGCTGGTGGAAGACGTTGGCGCGGAACCGGGCCAACCCCTTGATGCCGAAGGAGAAGTCGATCTCCAGATCCTCCTCCAGGCGGTGCTTCTGGATGTCGGTGAGGATCGAGTAGGCGATCTGCTTGGTCTCGGTGGCGTTCAGCGGCGGCAGATT
Source organism: Acidobacteriota bacterium (assembly GCA_003697015.1). Lineage (GTDB taxonomy): Bacteria > Acidobacteriota > Thermoanaerobaculia > Multivoradales > J023 > J023. The sequence continues at coordinate 17,857 of RFGL01000065.1, forward strand.
GAGCGCCTTCAGCTTGCCGTCGACCCGCACCAAAGGCGGAGAATTGGTGGTGATGTGGAGGTCAGAGCCGCCTTGCTCGACCATGCTCTTGAGCAGCGCGTTTAGGGTCGGTGGCACAATGCGCTCCCGAGTCGGAACCTGCGGTCGCCCGAACGACGTGGAGCCCGTAGTCTACACGATAGCTCCCAGAGGCGAAAGACGGCCTGGGATATCCTCGGGATCCGATGCTCGACGCCGACGCCTTCCACGAAGAAGAATCCCTGGGCACGATCTACGACGGCCGCCTGATGCGCCGCCTGCTGGGCTACGTCGCGCCCTACCGGAGCATGGCGGCGGCGGCGGTGGCCCTGATCCTGATCTCCTCCCTGCTGCAGCTGGTCGGGCCGCTGATCGTCGCCGCGACCCTCGACCTCTTCATCCGCCCGCCGGCCGAGCAGCAGGCCTTCAACCGCGCCCTGGCCGACTACCTGGCCCAGGCCGGCATCGCCCTCGAGCCGCGGGCCGGGGTGGCGGCGATGGCGCTCGCCTACCTGGGCAACCTCGGCCTGATCTTCCTGGTGCTCTACGCCCAGAGCTACGTCATGCAGATGATGGGCCAGCGCATCATGCACGACCTGCGGCGCGACGTCTTCACCGCCCTCCAGGAGCTGCCGATCCGCTACCTCGATCGCAACCCCACCGGGCGCCTGGTGACCCGCGCCACCACCGACGTCGGCGCCCTGAACGAGCTCTTCACCGCCGGCCTGGTGTCGATCTTCGGCGACGTTGCGCTCCTCGCCGGCATCATCGTGGTGCTCTTCGTCATCAACTGGCAGCTGGCGCTGGTCAGCTTCTCGATCCTGCCCCTGTTGCTCGCCCTGACCCTGTGGTTCAAGTCCCGTGCCCGCGCCAGCTACCGCCGGGTGAGGGTGAGGTTGGCGCGGATCAACGCCTTCCTCCAGGAGCACGTGGGCGGCATGAGCGTGGTGCAGCTCTTCGGCCGCCAGGCGGCGGCGCGCGACGCCTTCGCGACGATCAACGCCGCCCACCGCGACGCCAACGTGCAGGCGATCGTCTACTACGCCTTCTACTACCCGGCGATCGACCTGATCACCGCCCTCGGCCTGGCGCTGATCGTCTGGTACGGCGGCGGCCAGGTGATGGCCGGCCTGCTGACCTTCGGCTTCCTGGTCGCCTTCCTGCAGTACGCCCAGCGCTTCTACCAGCCCCTCGCCGACTTGTCGGAGAAGGTCAACATCCTGCAGGCGGCGATGGCCAGCGCCGAGCGCATCTTCGCCCTGCTCGACGCCGAGCGCAGCATCGTCTCGCCGCCCGATGCCTACCGCCCGGAGCAGGTCGAAGGGGCGATCGAGCTGGATCGCGTATGGTTCGGCTACAACCCCGGCGAGCCGGTGCTGCGCGACGTCTCCTTCCGCATCGACCCGGGGGAGACGGTGGCGGTCGTCGGCCACACCGGCGCCGGCAAGAGCACCCTGGCGAGCCTCATCCTGCGCTTCTACGACGTCGACCGCGGGCGCCTGCTGGTCGACGGCGTCGACGTCCGGCGGTGGGATCTCGAGCGCCTGCGCGGCGCCATCGCCCTGGTGCTCCAGGACGCCTTCCTCTTCGCCGGCACCCTGCGCCAGAACCTCGCCCTGGGCGCGCCGGACGCCGATCTGGAGCGCCTGCGCTGGGCGGCGCGCGAGGTCCAGGCCCTCGACTTCATCGAACGCCTGCCCGCGGGCTTCGACACCGTCGTGCAGGAACGCGGCGCCGGGCTGTCGGTGGGACAGAAGCAGCTCATCGCCTTCGCCCGCGCCCTGGCGGTCGACCCGCGGATCCTGATCCTCGACGAGGCGACGGCGTCGATCGACACCGAGACCGAGCAGCGCATCCAGCGCGCCCTGCGCCACCTGCTGCGCGGCCGCACCAGCCTGGTGATCGCCCACCGCCTGTCGACCATCAAGCAGGCCGACCGCATCCTGGTGCTGCACAAGGGCCGCCTGCGCGAGCAGGGAACCCACCGCCAGCTGCTGGCGCGCAAAGGCATCTACTACACCCTCTACCAACTGCAGTACCGAGAGCCGGCACGGGCCCTGACCGGCGGCTAGGGCCGGCTGCCGGAGTAGGAGACGACGAGCGATGACGAGTTGGTTCCTGTGGGGCGTGCTGGGGTTTCTCGCCCTGGTGGTGATCTACGACCTGGTGCAGAAAAAGCACGCCATCCTGCGCAACTTCCCGATCATCGGCCACCTGCGCTACATGCTGGAGGCGGTGGGGCCGGAGCTGCGCCAGTACATCGTCACCAACAACGACGAGGAGCGCCCGTTCAGCCGCGATCAACGGCGCTGGGTCTATGCTTCGGCCAAGGGGCAGAACAACTACTTCGGCTTCGGCACCGACAACGACCTGGAGCTCCGATCGAATTACCTGATCGTCAAACACAGCGCGTTTCCGCTCCTCGATCCCCACCCCGGCGAGCCGGGTTACGATCCGCAGTACCGCATCCCCTGCGCCAAGGTGCTCGGGGCCTGGCGCGGCCGGGCCAAGGCCTTCCGCCCGCGGTCGGTGGTCAACGTCTCCGGCATGAGCTACGGCTCCCTGTCGGCGGCGGCGGTCGAGGCGCTCAACCGGGGCGCCGCGCTCGCCGGCTGCCTGCACAACACCGGCGAAGGGGGCATCGCTCGCCACCACCGCCACGGGGGCGAGCTGATCTGGCAGATCGGCACCGGCTACTTCGGCTGCCGCGACCCGCAGACCGGCGGCTTCAGCCGCGAGCGCTTCCTCGAAACGGTGGCGGCGACCCCCAACCTGAAGGCGATCGAGATCAAGCTCAGCCAGGGCGCCAAGCCGGGACTCGGCGGCGTCCTCCCCGCGGCCAAGGTGACCCCGGAGATCGCCGCCATCCGCGGCATCCCCCTGGGTCGCGACTGCATCAGCCCGGCGCGCCACACCGCCTTCGACGACGTCGACGGCATGCTCGACTTCATCGAGCTCCTCGCCGACCTCACCGGCCTGCCGGTGGGCATCAAGTCGGCGGTCGGCGAGCTCGACTTCTGGCAACGGCTGGCGGCGCGCATCACCAGCACCGGCAAGAGCCCGGACTTCATCACCATCGACGGCGGCGAGGGCGGCACCGGCGCCGCGCCGCTGTCGTTCTCCGATCACGTGGCGCTGCCCTTCAAGCTCGGCTTCGCCCGGGTCTACCGGGTCTTCGCCGAGGCGGCGCTGACCGACCGCATCGTCTTCGTCGGCTCGGGCAAGCTCGGCTTCCCCGAGACCGGCCTCCTCGCCTTCACCCTGGGCTGCGACCTGATCAACGTCGGCCGCGAGGCGATGCTGGCGATCGGCTGCATCCAAGCCCAGCGCTGCCACACCGGCCACTGCCCGACCGGGGTCGCGACCCAGAACCGGTGGCTGATGCACGGCCTCGACCCGTCCTCCAAAGCCGCCCGCCTGGCCAACTACGTCACCATCATGCGCAAGGAGCTGCTGCGCCTGTCGCGCGCCTGCGGCGTCGCCCATCCGGCCTGCGTCACCGCCGACCACATGGAGATCCTCGACGACCAGTTCGCCGGCCACCCGGTGCGCGACGTCTTCGGCTACCACCCCGACTGGGGGGTGCCGTCGGCGGCGGATTGCGCGGCGGTGGTGAAGCTGATGCAGGGCGGCTCAGAAGGTCCAGGTGGCGGTGCGGCCGTCGAAGGCGAGGACGGAACGGCCGAAGCGTAGCTCGCGCTCCCCCTGCCACGGCCGCCGCAGGGCGAGCTCGAGCTCGACGACGCCGCGGCGCTCGTCGCTGGCGGGGACGATGCGCAGGTGGACGCCGGGGCCGCTGGCGAGGTGGCCGTCGCCGGCGACCTCGAGGCGATAGCCGAAGGCCTCGAGCTGGGCGAGTAGGCGCGCTCTCTCGGCCGCGGGCACGGCGACGGTGACGCCGGTGACGTCATCGAGCAGGCGCTCGGGCTTGTAGTCGCGGGCGCGGTTCTGGCGCCGGCTGACGTCGGTCGCGGCCGCCTCCCCGTCGCCGTACCAGGCGCCGAGGTAGCCCCGTTCGTACTCCATCACCCCCACCCCGAGCACGTCGCCGGGGTCGTAGTAGCCGGTCATGCGGAACCAGGGGATCGGCTCCTCCCCCTTGACCCGCCGGCGCTCGAGGACCGGCGGCTCCTCCCCCAGCTCCGCCGCCAGCCGCGCCCGCACCCGCTCGAGCTCCCCCGGCCGGTCGACGCCGAAGATCACCCCGCCCCGGCCGACGCCGGCGACGCCGCCGGGACCGAAGAGCTCGACGTAGGTCTCCTCGCCGTAGAGATAGGTGCCGGTCCAGGACATGCCACCGGCGGTGGTGGTGCGCTGCTCGAATCCGGCGAGCTCCCGGCGCACGAAGTCCGAGCCGGCGATCGCCTCGTAGGTCTCGCCGTCGAGCACCAGGTAGACGTGATTCAGATACACCGCCAGCGGCGGCGGTGGTTCCGCCGCCACCGCGCCCGGCGTCCAGAGCAAGGCGAGGGCGACGGAGAGTCGGATCATTGGCGCATGGTAGCGCAAGCCGGTACAGTCGGCGAAGCTCTTCGGGATCGACGAAGGTGAAGCGATCGGCAACAGAGACGGCTGCTCGGAGCGCCCGGCGACTGGCGCTGCTGCTCTTCCTGGCACCGGCTGCGGCGCTCGCCGCCGGCGACGGCGGGCCCCGCCTCACCTTCCTCGACAGCTACGACGTAGCCGCCGGCACGCGCCTTGACGGCACCTGCGTCGGCGGATTGTCGGCGATCGCCTACGCCGGCGGCGAGCGCTACTTCGTCCTCTCCGACAGCGGGCGGGAGGCGCGCTTCTACCGGCTCAAGCTGGCGCTCGCCACCGGCGCCGGCGGCGCGGCGGAGATCGCCGAGGTCGCCTTCGAGCGCGCCGTACGGCTCAAGACCCGCGAGGGCCTGCCCTATCCCGAGGGCCGCGTCGACCCGGAGGGCCTGGCGCTCCTCGACGACCGCGCGGCCTTCCTCTCCAGCGAAGGGGCGGCGCCCCTCGGGGTGCCGCCCTTCGTCGACCTCGTCGCCCTCGACGACGGTGCCTGGCTCGCCACCGCTCCGCTGCCCGTCGCCTATCGGCCGCTGGCGACGGACGGCGTGCAGGTGGCCGGCGTGCGGCGCAACCTGGGCCTCGAGGCCCTCGCCTTGAGCCCCGACCGCCGCGTGCTCTACGCCGCCACCGAATCCGCTCTGGCCCAGGACGCGGCGCCCGGCAAGCCGCTCTACGCCCGCCTGCTGCGCTTCGCCGTCGGCCGCACCACCTCCCTCGCCGGCGAGTACCTCTACCCCCTGGTCGAGCCCGAGGGCGAGGTGATCGTGCACGGGGTGGTCGAGCTCCTGGCCCTCGACGACGGCGGCCGGCTGCTCGCCCTCGAGCGCACCTACGGCCCCGCCATCGGCCTCGCCGTCACCCTCTACGCCGTCGACCTGGAGCAGCGCGCCGCACCGGGCGAGCGCGCCCACCTCGCCGCCGGCGTCCGCTCCCTGCCGCTCCTGGTCAAACGGCCGCTGCTCGACTTCGCCACCCTGCCGGTGGCGGTGGAGAACTACGAGGGCATGACCCTCGGCCCGCCCCTGCCCGGCGGCGGCCAGAGCCTGCTGATCGTCGGCGACAACGACGACGTCGACTGCACCGCCGGCGCCAGCCGTCCGAGCCGCTTCCTGCTCTTCCGTCTCGAATAGGGGGGAACTTTTCCCCCGCAGCGGCGTTATGACGGCTGAGATGACGGTGGCCGAGACCCTGATCGACGACGCTGAGCTTCTCGCCCGGGCACGGGCGCAGGACGGCGACGCCTTCGCCGCCCTGGTCGAACGCTACAAGGACCTGATCGTCGGCTACCTGGCGCGGCTTACCGGCAGCCGCAGCCGCGCCGAGGACGTGGCGCAGGAGACCTTCATGCGCTTCTACCAGCAACTCCACCGCTACCGCGAGCGCGGCACCCTCGCCGCCTACCTGCTGCGCATCGCCACCAACCTGGTACGCAGCGAGGAGCGACGGGCGCGGCGCTGGCGGCTCCTCAAGCCCCTCTTCGCGGTCAGCGACGGCGCCCACCGGCCAGCCCCCAGCCCTCAGGCCGAAGCCCTGGCGGGGGAGGTCCAGCGCCAGGTGACGGCGGCGATCGCCGCTCTCGACCTGCGCTACCGGGTGCCGCTGGTGCTGCGCGAGATCGAGGGCCTGTCCTACCGCCAGATCGCCGACGTCGTCGGCGTCGGCGAAGGCACCGTCAAGTCGCGGCTTCACCGGGCGCGCGAGCTGCTCAAGGCGCGCCTCGAGCCCTTTTGGAACGGAGGTCAAGTCCATGCAACCCACGGCCGACGATCGATGGCTCGACCGGATCCTGCGTGATCTCCCGCGCCAGCGGGCGTCGAGCGACTTCACGGCGCGGGTGATGCGCCGCCTCGAGACGCCGGCGAGCGGCCCGCCGCGCCGGAGCTGGCGCTGGCTCGCCGCCGCCGCCGGCCTGGTGCTGGTGCTCGCCGCGTCCTGGGGCGTGGCCCAGCAGCGCGCCAGCCGCCAGGCGCGCGCCGAGCTCGAAGCCCTGCGCGCCGAGCACCGCGCCCTGCGCGCCGAGCTGGAGGAGCTGCGCCAGCTCGAGGCCGCCGCCCGCGGCGTCGTCTACCTGGGCTCGACCGACGACGCCGACTGGGTGCTCGATCTGCGTCGCCTGGCGCGGCGCCTGGAGCTGCCCGGCGAGGGCGCTCCCGGCCGCCTGAAGGGCGAGCCGCTGCCCGCCCTGCTCGATCCCGAACGCGATCCGATCCGACAACGGTCTCCATCCCGCGAAGGAGGAATCTACCGATGACCATCTACCATCCGTACCGGCATCTCGCCCCGCCGGCCTGCCTCTTGCTCCTGCTCTTCGCCGCCCTGCCCGCCCTCGCCGGCGACGAGGCGCCGGCGGGAGCCGGCGACGAGACCCGCTACGCCAGCACCTGGAAGCAGGACTGCGACGACGAGGACTCGGACTGCCCGAGCTCCTGGACCGTGCGGTTCGGCGGCGGCTACCTCGGCGTCGAGCTGACCGACGTCGGCCCGGACCTGCGGCGCTACTTCGGCGCCCCGGAAGATCGCGGCGTGCTGGTGGCGCGGGTGGTGCCGGACAGCCCGGCCGAACGCGCCGGCCTGAGGGTCGGTGACGTCGTCACCGCCATCGACGGCCAGCCGGTGACCTCGAGCTGGGACCTCGGCCGGGCGGTGCGCCGCGCCGAAGAGGGCCAGAGCGTCGCCCTCGAGGTCTATCGCGACCACCAGCCGCTGACCTTCACCGCCGAGGTGGCGCGGCGCGACGACATGAAGGTGATCGACGTCGGCGAGCTGGTCGGCAAGTCCCTCGACGGCGTCGACTGGGAGAACCTCGGCGAGCACAGCTACGCGATCAGTCGCGAGGCGATGGAGCAGGCCATCGAGAGCATGCGGCACGTCTTCGAGAACCAGGACTGGTCGGCCTTCGCCGAGCGCTTCGAGCACTTCGACCAGGAGGCGCTGGAGAAGCGCATGGAAGAGCTCCAGGAACGGCTCAAAGAGCTCGAACGGCGGATCGAGGAACGCTACGGCGAGAAACCCGACGGTCTGTGAGGCGCAGGCGACGCGACGATCGTCGCGCTGACAGGCCGCGGGCGCGACGCGCAGCCGGGGGTCCTACAGCCCCCGGCTGCGCCGCTCCTCCATCAATTGGTAGAGGACGTTGTCGGTGAAGGTGGCGTCGCGGGTCAGACCGAGGTGATCGTTGAACAGGAAGGTCACCGTATGCCAGGTGATCGGCGTCTCCAGGGTCGGCCGCCACGTCTCGGCGCCGAGGCGTTCGTCCATCAGGGCGCTCGAGCGCAGCACCGTGCCGTCCCCCGGGGCGGTCGCCGTCACCTCGACGGCTCCGCTCTCGAGGTCGATGGCGGCGACCGCATCGGTAGGCTGCGAGTCGCCGGCGATCAGCGCCAGGGTGGTGCCCGGGGGCGGCGCCGCCGGCTGGTCGAGGGCGGCCTGAAACTGGCGCGCCCGCGCCAGCCGCCGGGCGAGGAAGGCGGCGGCGATGCGCCGGCGCTCGGCGCGCTCCGCCACCTCGGGAAGAAGCCAGCTCAGGACCTCGTCCTGCTCGGGATCGAGCAGCCCCCAGCCCAGCTTGCGCCACAGCTCGACCTCGAGCACGTCGCCGAGCGGCCGGTGCGGCGGCCGGGCGTCGACGTAGGCGCCGTGGCGGGCGCGCGGCAGGAGCTCGTAGACCGAGGCGAAGGTGCCGATCAGGGCGGCGGGATAGCGCGCCACCAGCGGCCCGGGTTTGTACCCTTTGACCAGATGCTCCAGCACCTCGATGGAGCCGGCATTGGGCGGCGCGACGAGGATCGCGCGCTCGACGTAGCGCGCGCCCTCCCAGGTCAGCTCCGGCAGGGAGCCGTCCGCCGGCAGTCCCTGGGTGCCGTAGCGCAGGTAGTAGCGCGCCACCAGGGCGCCCATCGAGTGCGCGACGATGTCGAAGCGCACCTCGTCGCGACCCAGGCCGCGTTTGTCGAGCTCCCGCTTGACGTAGGCCTGCTTGTCGAGGATGAAGCGGTGCAGCCGGCGGGCGTTCTCGGCATTGCTCAGCCGCCAGTCGTAGGCGAATTGAAAGCAGGTGAAATGGTCGTCGCCGTAGTCCACCGCCCCCGACAGGCCGAGGCTCTCGTCGCGGAAGCCGGCGGTGCCGAGCATGGTGAGGATGTGGTAGTAGGCCTTGACCTGGAGCGGCAGCCCGAGGAGCTTGACCTTGACCCGATCGAGGACGCCGTCGGCCACCACCCGCGCGTCGGCGTCCTCCTGCCGCAGGGGCATGGCGAGGAGGCGCAGGTCCTCGGGTTTCTTCGGGCTCGCCGCCTTGCCGCCGAACGCCCCCCACAGCTGGCGGCCGGTGTCGGCATCCTTGAGCCGGCTGCCGAGGAGGCCGGGGATGACGATGATCGGATTGCGTTCCTCATGGTGGGCATGGGCGGCGCGGTCGTAGAGCCCGCCGAGATCCGGCCGCCGGACGTTCGACAGACAGCCGGTGGCGAGCAGGAGCGGGGCTAGCAACCAGACCAGGGGTCCGGCGTGGGTAGGGCCTTTCATCATCGCCTCCTTTGCGCCTCGGGGCGCTCGCGGGTGGAGGTGTCCGGCTCGGCGGAGAAGCACGAGCGTCGATCGCGCCGCAATGGGGGCGCTCACTTCCTTGATACGGTGCCGGGGAGCCTATCCGATTGACCCTCCCGCCGGGCGTCGTCGAACGGACGGCGCGGCTCCTCCAACAGTTGGTAGAGGACGTTGTCGGTGAAGGTGGGGTCGCGCACCAAGCCGAGGTGGTCGTCGAAGAAGAACGTCACCGCGTGCCAGGCGATCGGCGATCGGAGCGTCGCGCGCCAGTCGCTGATGCGGCGCTCGTCCATCAACGCGCTCGAACGCAGGACGATGCCGTCGCCTGGCGCGCGCGAAGCGACCTCGAAGTCGCCGCCGTCGAGGTCGATGGCGATGCTCGCCGCGGTCGGAACCGCGTCGCCGGCGACCAGGACGAGGGTGGTGCCCGCCGGCGGCGTCGCGGGGCGGTCGAGGGCGGCATGAAAACGGCGCGCGCGATCGAGATGGCGCGCCAGGGCGGCGCGGGCCAGACGCCGCCGCTCGTTGCGCGCGCCGACGTCGGGCAGAAGCCAGGCGAGGACCTCGTCCTGCCGCGGATCGGCCAGCCCCCAGCCCAGCCGCTGCCACAGAGCCGGGTCGAAGAGGTCGAGCTGGCGCCGGTGACCGGCGTCGACGTAGGCGCCGTGGCGGCTGCGGGGCAGCAGCTGGTAGACCGAGGGGAAGGAGCCGATCACCGCCGGCGGGTAACGGGGCAGAAAAGCGCCGGGCTTGTGACCGCGGACGATCCGCTCCAGCACCACCAGAGAGCCGCCGTTGGGCGGTCCGACGAGGATCGCGCGCTCGACCAACCGGGCGCCGGCCCAGGTCAGCTGCGGCAGGGAACCGTCCGCCGGCAGGGGCTGGCGGCCGTAGCGCAGGTAGTAGCGGGTGAGGAGCGCCCCCATCGAATGGGCGACGACGTCGAAACGCACCTCCCGCTCGATGCCACGCCGCCGCAGCTGCGCCTCGACGTAGGCCTTCTTGCGGTGGATGAAGTCGTCCAGGCGGCGGGCGTTGTCGGCGTTGTCGAGCCGCCAGTCGTAGCCGAACTGGAAGCAGGTGAAGTGATCGTCGCCGTAATCGACGGCGCCGGAACGGGCCAGAGACTCGTCGCGGAAACCGGCGCTACCGAGCATGCTCAGGAGATAGAAGTAGGCCTGCTGCTCGAGGGGAAGGCCGAAGAGCCGCACTCTCACCCGGTCGAGCACCCCTGCCGGCACCACCGGCGCCGGCGGCCGTTCGTCCGCTCGCAGGGGCAGGGCGAAGCGGCGCGCCCCGTCGGGACGCGTCGGGTCGAGCGCGCCGCCGCCGAAATTGCCCCACGCCACCTCACCGGTGGTGGCGTCCTCGAGACGGGTGCCCATGATGCCGGGGATCAGGATGACCGGATTGCGTTCCAGATGGTGGCGGATCGCGTCGCGGCCGTAGATGCCTCCCAAATCCGGTGCCGCCAGGCGCTGGCGGCAGCCGTCGAGCAACAGGGCGAGCAGCAGAAGGGAGCCGGCGGCCCACAGCCAGCGACGGTCCGAGCGACGTAGGGGCCGCATGATCGTCACCTCCGAGGATGCCTACGCCCGGCCGCGGCCGGCGGTTTGTCATCCGGCGAGACGTCCGATGCGCTCCCCCAGGCGGTCGAAGCCGAGCTCGGCGATCAGCGGCTCGACGCGCTGCGGTTCGGCGCGGCGCCGGCGCAGGCCCTCGACCTCGACGGCGGCCGGCTTGTCGGTCGCCACCGTCGCCAGGCGGCGCGACAGGAAGGCCGCCTCGCGCTGCGCTTCGAGCTTCGGTGCCAGGGTCTTGGCGCCGCGGATCGGCAGGCGGGCGACGGCGCCGAGGTCGGCGTAGATGGCGTCGAGGTCGGGGAAGGCCTGGAGCAGGGCCGCCGCCGTCTTCTTGCCCACCCCGCGCACCCCGGGGATGTTGTCGACGCTGTCGCCGGCCAGCCCCAGGTAGTCGGTGATCTGCTCCGGGCGAACGCCGAACTTGGCCTCCACCTCCGCCGGCCCGAAGCGCTCGTCGCGGGCGTAGTCCCACAGCGACACCCGCGGGCCGACCAGCTGGGCGAGGTCCTTGTCCGAGGTGATGATCACCACCTCGTGACCCTGGGGCTCGAGGCCGGCGACCAGGCCGCCGATCAGGTCGTCGGCCTCGTAGCGCTCGTCGACGTAGCAGGCGATGCCGAGAACCTCGCCGAGGGCATGGCACCAGCCGAGCTGATCCTCGAGCTCCTTCGGCGGCAGCTCCCGTTGGGCCTTGTACGGCGGGTAGATCTCGTTGCGAAAGCTCGAATTCAAGCTGCGGTCGAAGGCCAGGGCGAGGTGGCTCGGCGCCACCTCCTCGAGCAACTTGACCAGGAAGCCGCCGAAGCCGTAGGCCGCGTTCGCCGGCCGTCCGTCCGGGGTGGTGACGTCCTCCGAGACCGAGAAGTAGGCGCGGAAGATGTAGGGACTGGCGTCGATCAGATAGACGGTCTGTGGCATGCTGGCGGCAGTTTCGCTCAAGCCCCCCCGGCGGGTCAACCGCCGGCGTTCTGCACCTCAGCGGTCCGTCGCCGAGCTGCGCAGAAGCTCCTGCAGACGCCGGCCCATCGCTTCGAGGGCGGCCAGGTCGGTGGGCTCGTCGGGCTCCAGGGGGAGGGCGACGAGCTGTTGCTCGGGGGGCAGGAGGGCGCGCAGGGCGTCGACGCCGCGGGCGTGGCGCTCGCCGAGCCAGGCGAAGAGCTGGCGGCCGTCGCGCTCGGCGGCGGAGCTCCCCTCCGCTCCGCCGTCGAAGCGGGGGTGGACGCGGTTGACCACCAGCGGCCCGAGACGCCACCCCGCAGCCTTGAGCCGGCGGGCGAAGAAGAGGGTGTCGGGGATCCGCGCCTCCCCCGGTCCAGCGACCAGCAGGAAGTGCGCGTCGGGGGAAGCCAGCAGGTTCTCCACCGCCTGAGCGCGCTGGCGGAAGCCGTCGAAGAGGGGCTCGAAGGCGCGGAAGAATTCCGACATGTCGCGCAGCAGCTGCAAGCCGACGACGCGGTCGAGAAAACGCTCCAGGCCGCGGCCGATGAAGCCCAGGCGGCGGCCGCCGGGCTGCAGGTGGCCGTCCTCGTCGAACCACGGCTTGAGAGCGATCTTGAGCGCCCCGGAGTCGAGGAAGCTGACGATCCGCTGCGGCGCCTCCAGGAAATCGATCGCCTGACGGGTCGGCGGCGTGTCGAGGATCACCCGGTCGTAACGCCGTTCCCGCGCCACCTCGTAGAGACGCTCGACCGCCATGTATTCGAGGATGCCGCCGAGGTGGCCGGCGAGATGGTCGTAGTAGGGATTGCCCAGGATGCGGTCGCGGGTGGCGTCGTCGGGGGCGTAGCGGGCGACCAGACGATCGAAGGTCTTGCGCGGATCGAGCAGGCTGGCGTGGAGGCTTCCCGGCGCATCGTACGGCACCGCCACCTCTTCGCCGTGGGCCGCGGCGCCGACGCCGAGGGCGTCTTTGAGGCGCAGGGAGGGGTCGAAGGTCATCACCAGAGTGCGGTGGCCGGCGCGCGCCGACAGCAAGCCCAGGGCCGCCGCCAGGGTGGTCTTGCCGACGCCGCCGGCGCCGACGCAGACCAGAAACGGCGGCCGCCCTGCCCGGAGATCCATCACGCCGCCCCCCTTGGCCCCAGCAGCACCGCCTCGAGCCGCTCTTGGAGAGCGCCGATCAACGCCGGCCCGCGATCGATCGGCAAAAGCGGCAGCTCCACCTTCGGCCCCTGCCAGTCCCGCTCCAGCCGCGCCAGCTCGTCCTCGTTGATCCGCCGCCGGCGGCGCCACAGCTCGAGCAGCGGATCGCCGGCGCCGGCGGCGTCCGGCGGCAGGGGCGGGTAGAGGCCGTTGGTGATCAGCAGGTCCGGCTGGCGGCCGAAACGCTCGGCCAGGGCCTGGCGCAGCTCCAGGGCCTCCTGCACCGGCATCTCCTCCGCCAGGGTGACGATCACCAGCCCGGCGTCGTCGGGATCGGCGACGAAGTCGGCCCCCTGCTGCGCCAGGTGGTGGAAGGGGCCGTCGGTGATCGCCTCGGCGAAGAGCCGCGGTGCGGTCAGCAGGTAGATGCCGTGGCCGGTCGCCGGCGCGTCGAGAATGACCGTGTCGATGCGCGGGCGGGAGAAGGCCTGGCCGCTCACCACCCGCAGGCAGTGACCGATGATCGCCATCTCCTGCAGCCCCGGCGCCCCCTCGACGAAGCGCTGGTAGACCGGGCTCTCCTTGACCCGCCGTGCCAGCATGGGGATCGGCACCTTTTCGTCGACCAGCCAGTCGACCACCGCCTTGGGCTTGAGGTTCTGCAGGTAGAGGTCGGCCGCCACCCGGGTCACCTCGCCGCCGGAGGGAGGCACGTCGAGCAGCTGGTGGAGGTTCTCCCGCGGATCGACCTCGAGCACCAGGGTGCGTCGCCCGCGCGCCGCCAGGCTGCGGCCGAGCGCCGCGGTCATGGCGCTCTTGCCCACTCCCCCCTTGCCGGTCACCACCAGCAGGCGCCGGCTCTTCAGTCGCTGATAGAGGTCCATGCTCAATCGAAGTCCACGCCCGGCCCGCGCAGCGCCGCGATGCCCTGGACGACGAGCACCATGCCGAAGCCCAGGAGCAGCAGGCCGCAGGCGCGAAGCGCCCTACGATACCAGCGTGCGTCGAGATGGTGGCGGCCGCGGGCGACGCCGGCGGCGACGGCGATCTTGCTCCCCACCAGGCCGGCGTAGAAGAGGCCGACGAAGCCCGCCGTCAGCGCCGCCCCCCGGCCGCGCCACAGGGCCACCACCTGCGGCCCGAGGACGCCGAGCCAGAAGAGCCACGGATGGGGGCTCAGGGCGTTGACCATCACCCCGCGCCACAGATCGCGCGGCCCTCCGCCGCCACCCGCCGGCCGCGGCTCGGCGCTGCCCGCCCGCCGCAACACGCCGGCTCCCAGGTAGGCGGCGAAGAGGCCACCCCCCACCCCGAGGCCGGCGAGCGCCGCCGCCGGCAGACCGGCGAGCAACCACAAACAGGCGGCGACGATCGGCACGTCCGTCACCAGCGGCGCGCTCGCTACCCGCAGCCCGGCACCAAACCCCCGTTCGAGAGTCGCCGTCAGCACCAGGGTCAAGAGCGGCCCCGGGCTGATCCCGGCCGACAGGCCGAGGGCAAGAGCGAAGAAGAGCGCATCCATGGTCGGTCAACGGCGCCGGATCGTAGCACCCATGGGACGACGGCACCCCATCCCCGCCTCTGCGTCACTAGGTGCCGAGCTGATAGAGTCGCCGCCGCGATGCCCCTCACCAAGCTCGAATCGCGCTACTTCCGCAGCCTCTACGAGGTCGATCTGGCCTTCAAGCCGATCACCGTCGTCATCGGTCCGAACGGCAGCGGCAAGTCCAACGTATTGAAGGCGTTGCGCTTCCTCTACGACGCCGTCGCCGGGGACGTGAGCGACTGGCGGCGTTACGACGCCCTGATCGACGATCTACCCTGGTACGGCGTCGGCGACGAAGGCGAGCGCCCGGCCCGGATCGCCCTGACCATCGAGGTCGACGCCGCCGGATGTTCATTGTGTCCGCTGCGCTACGAGACGGACTTCACGGCGGCCGACTACTTCCGGGTTGGCCAGGAGTCACTCACGGCGGGCGCCGCCGAGGATCGCTCGATTCTCTTCCGCCGGGAAGGCGACGTGATCGAGCAATGGATCAACCGTCGCGGCAGAGCGCTCAAACGCGCCGCCAAGGCGACGGCCCGATCGCCGCGCAACCTGACCCTGCGCGACGAGGGCCCCAGCCCGAGTTTCCCGGGACCTGAGGTCATCCATAGGGAAATCGCCGGCTGGCGTTTTTTCGAAGTCAATCCGCGGGCAGCGCGCCGGGCTTCCGCCGTCCCCGAGATTCCCGAGGAGATCCCTCCCCTGGCGGCGGATGCCTCCAACCTCAGCGCTTTCCTTTACGCGCTCTATCGCCTGTCGGCGGCGGACTACGACGCGGTGATCGACGCCACCAGCCGGGCGATCGAGTTGCCGCAGAAAATCCTGGTCGAGCACGACGCGAACCGCGCCGACGTCGACTCCCCCCTCTGGCGCGGCACCGACGCCCGCTACGCCTTTATCGAGACGCCCTTCGGCGAGAATCGGCCCGTGCCGCCCGACAGCATCTCCGACGGCACCATCCGCTACCTCGCCCACATGGCGCTGCTTCTCGGCGACCCCAGCGTCACCCTGGCCTGCCTCGAAGAGCCCGACAGCGGCCTCCACCCGCGCCTCATGTACCACCTCGCCGACGCCATGCGCCTCGCCGTCGGCAGCGGCGATCCCGCCGTCGAGATCGACCTGCCGCGGGTCTTGATCACCACCCACAGCCCCGAGCTTCTCGACTGCTTCGACCTTGCCGAGGAGACCGACTACCTCCAGGTCTACGTCGCCGAGCGCGGCGAGCACGGCGAGACGATCTTGACCTCCGTCACCGCTGCCGAGTTCGCCCCCTGGCTCGAACGCTATCGCCTGGGGGAGGCGGTGCGGCGGCACTTCGTTTGACGACTTGGGGGGCGGGAGACGTGGCGCTTCATATCTTCGTCGAAGACCGCGAAACCCGCGCCTACGAGATCCTTGCCCGGCGGGCGCTTGAAGCCGCCGGTGCCGGCGATAAGGTAGACCGTCTCCGGGCTTCGAAGATCGACCTGCGCGACCTCATCACCACCGACGGCCTGCGCGATCTCCTGAGCCGCGCCGTCAGGAGCGGTTACGACTGCGTGATGTTCGTCATGGATCAAGAAGCGCGATCGAGCTCGCCCGAAAGGCCGCGCCTGCTGGCACGGTTCAAGAAGTCATTCACCGAATTGTGCTCCTATCAGGCGAAGCTGCCGGAGCGAGATCCCATGCGCCGCGCGAGGATCATCCGCGTCGTCTGCCGGCGCTGCCTGGAGGGTTGGCTCGCCTCTGACCCGCAAGCCGTCGTCGACGCGGTTCGCGGGGTGCGCGGTACGGACTATTCTCCGAGTTACAGACAAACGGAGCACCTCGAACCCAAGAAGGCCGGCGAGCAGATCGTCCGCTGGATCCGGGAAGTGGGGCACCGGCTCGGGCGCCGGGATCTGCAACGAACAACTCTGCGCAACGTCAAGTCGCGCAGCGCCGACATCGCCGAGCAACTCGATCCGCAGCGTGGTCGCTCCTACAACGCCAGCCTGGCCTATTTCTTCGACATGGTGCACTGCCAGAGGTCCGGTTGCGATCACCCCTTCCCGGAGCGAGGATAGGCGGATGGCGAATCCCTTTGGCGAGATCGAGAAGGCCCTCGCCGTGCTGGGGCAGGAAGCCGAGGTGATCCCCGCCGTGGGTCCCGCCCGCCTCGATCTCGCTGCACCCGACGCTGAGGAGACCTACGACCGCATGACCAGCGGCGAAGCAGCCACGAAGGGCATCTGGGAAACGGAACCGGGTAAGGGCCTATACCGGCCTCTGCGTCCGATCCACCGCCGCCAGGGCAGCGCCCTACGCCACTTCGTCGCCGGTACCGCTCGGGTCTACTACCTGGGGACCGTGCTCGAGCGGGAACGCTCCTCGCCCATTCAGTTTGCGCAGATCGGTGCGGCGGCGATCCGCCGGCGAGACGACGGCACGGTGAGGCCGGCTTCAGCCGGCATGCGCGTGGAGAATCTCTTGATCCTCAACGGCATTCTCTCCCCGCAACTTCTCGAGCGCTTCCAGCACGCCTTGCCCGCTGGAACGCGGCTGATCACCACCTCCGCTCGCAGCGGCGGGTCGGCGGAGCCGCGGTCCCGCGGTGCGCACGCCGCCAACGAAGCGATGCGCGCTCTCCAGCAGAGCATCCTTGAGCAGCTGCAGGAGGATCCGCCCCCGGTCCTGGACGGCAGCCTGGGCAACGAATACTTCAATTGGACGTCCGGCAGCTTGCTGGCGGTGCTCAAGAGCTTTCGCCAGGAAAGCCGGTTCACGATCGGACGCGGTATTCGCCCGCGAGACCAGCCCACCCTCTTCCGCCTGCTCAACGATCTACCACCCGAGTCCCGAACCGTCGTCTTCCCGCGGATCACGGCCGAGCACCCGGACGGCAGCGTCGTCTTCTGGTACGTGCGCCTGCATGCGTTGTCCCCCGCCATGCGCACCTCTCCGCTGATGGGCGTGATCAAGGTCGAGATGCCCAATGCCGGCGCCCAGTGCGTTCCGACCGAGCTCGTAGACCGCTTGAGCGCACGCCTGCTTGCTGAACGTACCGTCGCCCCGTACGGCAGCGGAGCGCGCTGGCATGCGCATCTGTATCCTCTCTATCTTGCCGGCCGGCTGGTGCGCAACCGTTTCCATTCCGAGGAAGTGATCCGTTCCGGGCTGCGATGGCCTGCGACTGCCCCCGCCGCGAGTAAGGATGGTGCTCAGCGATGACCAAGGAAGCCAAAGAGACCATCGGTCGCGCGTCGGCGACCGAGCAGCGCCCGAATACGGCAGACAGATTCCAATTCTGGATCAAGAAGGGCGGCCGCATCAACCCCTTCGACATTGTCAGCGCCGAGCATCACGGAGGAAGCGAGACCTTCGGGCTGGTCACGGCCATCCGCCATCTCACGGACTCCTCGAGTCACCTCGCCAACTACATCTCGAACGATTTCGGCGAGCGCCTGATCGAGGAGCCGCAGACTTTGCGGCAGGGGACCAACGTAGCAGAGGCCACGGTACTGGCCAACACCCACGACGTCTACATGCCCGTGCAGAACGAGGCGACCGTCTCGTTTGCCGACGAGGAGTCCATCCACCGGGCGCTGGGCATCGACGGCATACCCGAGGAGCGACGCGTCCCCGCTGGGGTGGTGGAGATGAGCAACGGCGCCGAGGCGGTAGCGTATCTCGATCGCCATTTCGTCCTCGGCCCGGAGGCCGGACACGTCAACATTTCGGGCATCTCCGGCCTCGCTACCAAGACCTCCTACGCCATGTTCCTCATCCAGTCGCTTCTGCAAAGAACCGAGAATGAGGAAGTTCCCGCGACGATCCTGCTGAACGTCAAGTACGACGATTTGCTGAGCCTGCACGAACCGGCCGAGCTGAGCGACGAGGAGAAAGAAAAATGGCGACGGATGGGTCTCGAGCCGAAGCCATGGCCGCGCGACCGGGTGCACTACCTCCTGCCGAACGGTCCCCGGGGCAATCCCAATTCGTACGTCACCCTCGCCGACCTCCCCCAAGCGCAGATCTATGGCTACGAGCTCAACCATTGTGCAAGCAAGCTCGATCTTCTCTTGTCCGACATTCCGGATGCCGGCGGTACGCTCGAATCGGTCATCGGCGAGGTAGAAAGCGGACTCACCTCTAACGACAGGCTCTGGCAGTCGGTCGAGACCTGGGCAGATCTGCTCAACGGACCGCCGCTGGTCCAGCAGGGGATGCCGCAGAAGCTGCGCAGCATCCACGCCAGCAGCGTCGGCCGGTTCTTGCGCCTCATGCGCTCGATGGTCAGGACGCGCCAGTCCGGCATCTTCGTCGACCGCCTGTCGAACAAGATGACGACGATCGCCGAGACCTTGGCGGACCTGCAGGCAGGACACACCTACGTCATCGACGTGGCCCGGCTCAAGGCCGCGGAGCAGACCCTGGTCTTCGGCGACGTGCTGCGGACGGTCTACGAGCTGTGTTCGGGCGAGTTCGAGTCGGAGATCGACGACTCGGAGCCGCCGAAGAAAGTGATCATCTTCGTCGACGAGCTGAACAAGTACGCACCCGCCCGGCAGGACCAGGCCGCGTCGCCGATCCTGACGCAAGTTCTCGACATCGCGGAACGCGGCCGTTCATTCGGCATCATCCTCTTCTCCGCCCAGCAATTCCTGAGCGCCGTACACCAGCGGGTGACGGGCAACGCGGCGACCAAGATCCTCGGCCGCAGCGACAGCGCAGAAATCAGTCAGCCCAGCTATCGATCCCTAGAGCAGGACGTCAAGAGCTATCTGACGCGGCTCGACAAGGGCGAGCTCATCCTCTCCCACCCGATCTATCGCCAACCGATCAAGATCCGCTTCCCCCGATTGCCCTACCGGCAGGGAAGAGAGCACGGCTGACGGCGGCGGATGAGCGACGCCTGCCCACCTCTCCCCCCACGGTTCGAGTACCGGCTCGATCTCGCCGGCCACGTAACGCCGAAGCTGCTGAAGAACGAGCCCATCCACCGCTGGTTCTATTTCCAACACAGCTTCTCGCCCCAGCTCGTCGACCTGCTCTTCGATCGTTGGCAGGTGACGCGAGGATCGGTCGTCGTCGATCCATTCGTCGGCGCGGGGACGACCCTCGTCTGTGCCAAACAGCGTGGCGTCGAGTCCGTCGGCGTCGACGTCTCTCCCCTCGCCGTTCTCGCCAGCAACGCCAAGATCGCGACGTACGACGTCACGTCCCTGGTCGATGCGCTCTCAACGGTGGCGCGGTTCGTTCGATCGAATGGGACCGTCGATCTGTCGAGACCGCAACGTCTGCAAAGAGCCTTCACCGACGCCGAATTCGACGTCCTCTTTCGTCTGCGCCGGGCCATCTTGCGCCAAAAAATGCCTGAACGCGACCTTCTGCTCCTGGCGCTGCTCAGGACCCAGCGGGAGATTTCGCGGGCCGTGCCCGACGGCGGCTGGTTTCGCTGGCGCGAGCGACGTTCGTCCGAGACGACGATCTGGCCGCGATTCAAGCGTTGGGTCGAGCAGTGGCTGAGAGACCTTTCGGCTCGGCCTCCGGCGGCCGTTCATTGCCGAGCATGCACGGGTGATGCGCGGCGACTCGGAGACGTGCTGGCGGGTGCTTCAGGGCGTCGGCAACGCTGCCGTGCGATCGTCACCTCTCCGCCCTACCCGAACCGCCATGACTACAGCCGGATCTTCCAGATCGAGCTCTTGACCCTCGGGGTGACGGAGGGGGAGATCCGTCACTTGCGACAGACGTCATTGCGCTCGCACGTCGAAGCGAGGCCACCGGCCCGCTCGCCCCAACCCCGCGCGCACGCGGCGCCCTGGGCCGATCTGCTCGCGAGCATCCCGGTGGACGGGGTCGACTCGAGGGTGAAGTCGATGCTCGAAGGCTACTTCGAAGACATGCATGCGGTGCTGAGGTCGTGCTGGGACGCGTTGACGCCCGGTGGCAAGATGGCCCTCGTGGTCGGCAACGTCCGTCATGGCGGCGTGATGATTCCCGTCGACGAGCTCCTGACCTCCCTCGCTCAGAATCTCGGCTTTTCCTTTGAAGCGGGATGGGTCGCCAGGTTGCGCGGCAACAGCGCGCAGCAGATGGGCCGCTTCGGTCGCCGACCAGCACGGGAAAGCGTCTTGCTCTTCGAGAAGGTTTGAGAGCGCTACGGGACAGCATGCGAGTGAGAATCGGCGCTTGTGCCGCGCCGGCACGCACGACGCACTCACGCGGGCTCGCCCCGAGCTCGACTCACAGCAGACGGACGTCGGCCCAGGCGGTGCAGATGCGGAGGGTGTCGTCGCCGCCGCGGGCGGCGAGGGCGGAGGCGGAGAAGCGCTGGATCTCGTCGCGGGTGGCGCCGGAGCGGCGCAGGGCCTGGCGCACCTCGCTCACCCACACCAGGGGGTTGCGGCTGTGGAAGCTCAGGCGGATGTCCGGATAGCGCGGCTCGCTCACGTGCCCTGTTCCCCGACGGCGGTAGCCGACGATACGTCCTCATTGGACTATAGCGCCGGAGAGCGGGTTCCTATTCGCCATCGAGGGCGATTTTGACCAAGGCGTTACCTGGGGTCCGGCCGCCGGGGGGTTGACTCGGCCCCGTGTCGGGGAGTACCGTCAAACGGACGTTTGATTCAAGCGTCCGTTTGAGCGAGGGTCGACCATGGGAAACGCCGCCGCAGCCAGGAACGCCAGCGAGGCCGTCAACCACACCAAGGAGAACCTGCTCGACGCCGCCGAGGTGCTCTTCGCCGAGCACGGGGTGGCGGGGGCCTCGCTGCGCGCCATCACCGCCCGCGCCGGCGTCAACCTGGCCGCGGCCCACTATCACTTCGGCTCGAAGGAAGCGCTGTTGCGGGCGGTGATGGCCCGCCGCCTGCGGCCGATCAACGCCCGCCGGCTGGCGCTCCTCGACGCCTACGAGGCGCAGCCGGCGGCGGAGCGCTCATTGGTCGAGCTGCTCCGGGCGTTCGTCGACCCGGTGGTGCGCTTCGGCCGCGAGTTGCCGGACGAGGGACGCGCCTTCGCTCAGCTCTGCGGCCGCGCCATGAACGCGCCGGACGACGTCCTGCGCTCGATCCTGATCGACGAGCTGGGGGAGGTGGTGCGCCGTTTTCTCCCCGCCTTCGCCCGGGCCCTGCCGGCGTTGCCGCGGCGGGAGCTGCTGTGGCGGGTCCACTTCACGGTCGGCGCGATGGCCCACGCCATGGCCGGCCGGCGGCTGATCGAAGCGGTCAGTGGCGGCCTCTGCGACACCCGCGACGTCGACGGCACGGTCGAACGGCTGGTGCGCTTTCTCGCCGCCGGCTTCGCTGCGCCGGCGGCGGAGGACTCGCCGTGAGCGCCCTGCGCCGCCGTCCGTCGCCGGCCCTGCTGCCGGCTTTGCTGCTGCTGGCGGCATGCGCCAGCGCGCCGCCGGCGTCGCCGCCGGTCCTCGACGGCGAGATCCCCGAGGCCTGGCAGGCCGCGGGCGACGAGGCCACCGCCGCCGCCCTCCCCGCCGGCCAGCCCTGGTGGACGGCCTTCGACGATCCCGAGCTGACGGCGTTGATCGACGAGGCCCTGGCCCACAACCACGACCTGCGCGCAGCGGCGGCGCGGGTCGAGGCTGCCGCCGCCCAGGCGCGCATCGCCGGCGCGGCGCTCAAGCCGCAACTCGACGGCCGCGTCGACGCCAGCCGCCGGCAGCAGGTCTTCGTCGGCCTGCCGATTCCCGGCACCGGCAACGTGCTGTCGTCGCGTTCGAGCTCGGTCGGGCTGAGCCTGAACGTCAGCTGGGAAGCCGACCTCTGGGGCCGCCTGAAGGCCGGACGGGCGGCGGCGGCGAGCGATCTCCAGGCCGCTGCCGCCGATCTCGAGGGGGCGCGGCTGTCCCTCGCCGCCCAGACCGCCAAGGCCTACTTCGCCCTCGCCGAAGCGACGCGCCAGGTGGAGCTGGCCGAGGCCACTGCCGCCAGCCGGCGGGCCGCCACCGAGCGCGCCGAAAGGCGCTACCGCCGCGGCCTCCTGCCGGCCCTCGACGTCCGCCTGGCGCGCGCCAGCGAGGCCCAGGCAGCGAGCGCGCTCGCCCTGCGACGGCGCCAGCGGGAGGGCATCGAACGCCAGCTCGAGGTGCTCCTCGGTCGCTATCCGTCCGGCGACCTCGATCGACCGGGTGGCGCGTTGCCGGCGCTGCCGGGAGCGGTGCCCGCCGGGCTGCCGGCCGCCCTCGTCACCCGCCGCCCCGACCTGGCGGCGGCCGAGCGGAGAATGGCCGCCGCCGGCTGGCGCGTCGCCGAGGCCCGCCGCGCCCTCTACCCGCGGCTCAGCCTGACCGCCGGCGGCGGCACCACCAGCGACGACGTCCGCGACCTGCTCGACGAGGATTTCTCGGTGTGGAACGTCGCCGGCAATCTGCTGCGACCGATCTTCCAGGGCGGCCGCCTGCGGGCGGCGGTGGAGCTCGCCGAGGCCGGTCGCGAGCGGCGGCTGGCCGAGTACGCCGCCGCGGCGTTGCGCGCCTTCGCCGAAGTCGAGACCGCGCTTGAGAACGAGCGCCGGCTGGCGGCGGAGGAAGCGGCCTTGGAGAAGCTGGTGGAGGAGTCCCGCGGCGCCCTGCGCCTGGCTGAGGAACGCTACTTCGCCGGCGCCGCGGGCGGCGGTTATCTCGCCATCCTCGACAGTCAGCGGCAGCTCTTCGCCGCCGAGAGCCAACTCCTCGCCGCCCGCCGGCAGCGCCTCGACAACCGCGTCGACCTCTACGTCGCCCTCGGCGGCGGCTTCACCACCCGCAGCGACGACGCGGCCGGCGATCCCGGCGACCTCGACGACCAGGCGGACGGCCGGCCCAGTCACCACGGCGGGCCGGCGGAGGCCCGACCATGAAAACGAAGCTGATCCTGCCCCTCGTGATCCTCCTCCTCTCCGCCGCCGGCACCCTCGCCCTGGTGCGCTCGCGCAAGCCGGTCGAGACCCGGCCCGACGTGCCCCAGACGCCCCTGGTGCGGGTGGTGGTGGCCGAACGCCAGGACGTGCCCCTCGACGTCCACGCCCAGGGCACCGTCCTGCCGCGCACCGAGACCACCCTGGTGGCCCAGGTCGCCGGCCAGGTGATCGCCGTCAGCGAGTCCTTCGTCAGCGGCGGGTTCTTCGCCCGCGGCGAGCTGCTGGTCAAGCTCGATCCGCGCGACCACGAGCTCGCCCTGCGGCGGGCCGAGGCCCAGGTCGCCCAGGCCGAGCTGCGCCTGACCCAGGAACGGGCCGAGGCGCAGGTGGCGCGCGAGGAGTGGCAGGCCCTGGGGGGACGTGAGGCCTTCGGCGCCGATCCGGACCCGCTGGTGTTGCGCCAGCCCCAGATCGCCCAGCTCGAGGCCACCCTGGCCGCCGCCCGGGCGGAGGTCGAGCAGGCGCGCTTGAACCTCGAGCGGACCGAGATCCGCGCCCCCTTCGCCGGCCGCCTGCGCAGCAAGCTGGTCGACGTCGGCGCCTACCTGATGCCCGGCTCCCCGGTCGCCACCATCCACGCCATCGACTACGCCGAGGTCAAGCTGCCGGTAGCCGACGACGAGCTCGCCTTTCTCGAGCTGCCCGTCGCCTACCGCGACGGCGCCGCCGGCCCCCGGCCGGAGGTGACCCTGAGCGCCCGCTTCGCCGGCCGCAGCCACAGCTGGAGCGGCCGCATCGTACGCAGCGAGGGGGAGCTCGACCCGCGCAGCCGCATGCTCAATCTGGTCGCGCGGATCGAGGATCCCTACGGCCGCAGCGGACGGCCGCCGCTGGTGGTCGGCCAGTTCGTCGACGCGATCATCGCCGGCCGCGTCGCCGAGGGGGTCTTCGTGCTGCCGCGCGCCGCCCTGCGCCGCGGCGAAGAAGATCACGTGCTGGTGGTCGGCGACGACGAGCGGCTGCGCAAGCGGCCGGTGGAGGTGGTGCGCATCGCCGGCGAGACGGTGATCGTCGGCCGCGGGCTGGAAGAGGGCGAGCGGGTCTGCCTGTCGAACCTCGAGGTGGTGGTCGACGGCATGCCGGTCCGGGTGGTGGAGGAGGAGCAGCCGGCGGTTGGAGCGCCGGCGGAGGACAGGTCATGAACGGCGCTCTCGCCTGGTTCGCCAGGAATACCGTCGCCGCCAATCTGCTGATGGTGCTGATCATCGTCGGCGGCCTGACCAGCCTGCCGAAGCTGCGCAAGGAGGTGATGCCGGAGATCTCCAGCGACCTGATCACCGTCACCGTGCCCTACCCCGGCGCCGCACCGGCGGAGGTCGAGCAGGGGGTGTGCTCGCGCATCGAGGAGCAGGTGCAGGACCTGGAGGCGGTCAAACGCTTGCGCTCGGTGGCGCGGGAGGGGTCGTGCACGGTGTCGATCGAGCTCCTCGGCGACGCCGACCTGCGCCAGGCCCTCGACGACGTCAAGGCGCGGGTCGATGCCATCGACACCTTCCCCGACGAGGCCGAGAAGCCGGTCGTCCAGGAGCTGATCGTACGCCGCCAGGTGCTGTCGGTGGCGGTCTCGGGACCGCTCGACGAGGCGAGCTTGAAGCGTCTCGGGGAGCAGGTGCGCGACGAGATCAACGACCTGCCGGGGATCACCCAGGTGACCCTCGCCGCGGCGCGGCCCTACGAGATCTCGATCGAGGTGTCGGAGGACGCCCTGCGCCGCCACGGCCTGTCCTTCGATCGGGTGGCGCAGGCGGTGCGACGCTCCTCCCTCGACCTCCCCGGCGGCACGGTCAAGACCCGCGGCGGCGAGATCCTGCTGCGCACCGAGGGCCAGGCCTACACCGGGACGGAATTCGAGCGCCTGGTGCTCCTTACCCGCGCCGACGGCACCCGCCTTACCCTCGGCGACGTGGCGACGGTGGTCGATGGCTTCGCCGACGTCGAGCAGGCGGCGCGCTTCGACGGCCAGCCGGCGGTCCTGGTGCAGGTCTTCCGCGTCGGCGACCAGGACGTGACCGCCATCGCCCGGGAGGTCAAGGACTACGTCGCAGCGGCCAATCAGCGCCTGCCGGCGGGGGTGGAGCTGACCATCTGGCAGGACGACAGCCGCTACCTGCGCAGCCGTCTCGACGTGCTGATGCGCAACGGCCGCGCCGGCCTGGTGCTGGTGCTGCTGGTGCTGGCCCTCACCCTGCGCCTGCGCCTCGCCGGCTGGGTGGCGATGGGCATCGTGGTCTCCTTCATGGGCGCCCTGTGGCTGATGCCGGCCCTCGATCAGTCGATCAACCTGATCTCCCTCTTCGCCTTCATCGTGGTGCTCGGCATCGTCGTCGACGACGCGATCGTGGTGGGGGAGAACATCTACCGCCACCACGAGATGGGCAAGGAGGGCCTGGAAGCGGCGGTCGACGGGGTGCGCGAGGTGGCGGTGCCGGTGGCGTTCTCGATCCTCACCACCATCGCCGCCTTCGCCCCCCTGACCCTGGTGGCGGGCAATACCGGCAAGCTGATGAAGCTGATCCCGCTGATCGTCATCTCCACCCTGGTCTTCTCGATGATCGATTCGCTCTTCATCCTGCCCGCCCACCTGTCGCACCTGAAGAGGCGCCGGCGGCCGCCGCGCGCCGGCCTGCGCGCCGCCTGGCGGCGCTTTCAGGACCGCATGGCGGCGGGCTTCACTTGGGTGATCGAGCGCTGGTACCGGCCGAGCCTCGACCTGGCCCTGCGCTGGCGCCAGGTGTCGCTGGCGGTGGCCCTGGCCGTGCTGCTGCTGACCGTCGGCTTCGTCGCCGGCGGCCACCTGGAGTTCTCCTTCTTCCCGCCCCTCGAGGCCGACAGCCTGGTCGCCTTCCTGACCATGCCGCAAGGCACGCCGGCGAGCGAGACGGCGCGGGCGCTGGAACGCATCGAGGCCGGCGTCGAGGGGTTGCGGCAGGAGGTGACGGCGGCCGGGGAGCCGGGGGCGATCCAGCACGTCCTGACCTCGATCGGCGAGCAGCCCTATCGCACCCGCCAGCGCTCGCCGGCGATGGGACCGGGGGAATCGATCGCCGCCGCCAACGTCGGCGAGGTGCACGTCGAGCTGGCGCCGTCGGAGAATCGGGTGGCGGCGGCCGGCGATCTCCTGCGCCGCTGGCGCGAGCTCACCGGCCCGGTGCCCGACGCTCTCGAGCTGACCTTCAACGCCTCCCTCTTCTCCACCGGCGAACCGATCAACATCCAGCTCGCCGGGCCGCGCATCGACGAGCTCAAGGCGGCGGCGGAGCGGCTCAAGGAGGCTCTGCGCCAGTACCCTGGCGTGCTCGACATCGCCGATTCCTTCCGCGCCGGCAAGGAGGAGCTGAAGCTCGAGATCACCCCCGAGGGCGAAGCCCTCGGCCTCACCCTCGCCGACCTCGCCCGCCAGGTGCGGCAGGGCTTCTACGGCGAGGAGGCGCAGCGCGTCCAGCGCGGGCGCGAGGAGCTCAAGGTGATGGTCCGCTACACCGCCGCGGAACGCAGCTCCCTGGGCGGCCTGGAGCGCATGCGCATCCGCACGCCGGACGGCGCGGAGGTGCCCTTCTCGGTGGTCGGCCGGGTCCGCCCCGGCCGCGGCTTCGCCGCCATCGAGCGCACCGACCGCAAACGCACGATCAACGTCACCGCCGACGTCGACCTGTCGAAAGCCAACAGCAACAAGATCCTGCAGGACGTGCGCGCCCGCGTGCTGCCGCGAATCCTCGCCGACTACCACGGCCTGACCTACTCGCTGGAGGGCGAGCAGCAGCAGCAGCGCGAGACCTTGGGCGACCTGGCCCGCGGCTTCGTCCTGGCGCTGGTCATCATCTACGCCCTGCTGGCGATCCCCTTCCGCTCCTACCTGCAACCGGCGATCGTCATGAGCGCCATCCCCTTCGGCATCATCGGCGCCATCTGGGGGCACGTGCTGATGGGCATGACCCTGACCATCATGTCGGGCTTCGGCATCGTCGCCCTGACCGGGGTGGTGGTCAACGACAGCCTGGTGCTGGTCGACTTCGTCAACCGCCGGCGACGGGCCGGCGACAGCGTCGGGAAGGCGGTGCGCGAGGCGGGGGAGAAGCGTTTCCGGCCGATCATCCTCACCTCCCTCACCACCTTCGCCGGCCTGCCGCCGCTGCTGTTGGAGAAGAGCCTGCAGGCCCAATTCCTCATCCCGATGGCGATCTCCCTCGGCTTCGGCGTCCTCTTCGCCACCGCCATCAGCCTCATCCTGGTGCCGGTGGGATACGTCCTCCTCGACGACCTCATCCGGGGCACCCGCCGCCTCTTCCGCCGCCCGCAGGCGCCTCCCGAGCTGGCGCCGGAGGCATGACTCACGGAGCGGCGGCCGCGCCCGGGCCCGCCTCGTCCGGCCACGTCCAGCCGCGCAGCTCGTAGTACCGGCGACGGGGGCTTGCTTGCCACGGATCGATCCCGTGTTTCCTGCACCAGACGAAGTGGAAGGTCAACCCCATGAGACCGAGGGTTGCGGTGACGAGGATCGCCCAATGCCCGACCAGCGGGTAGAGGCCCAGGGTCAGCGCCGCGACCAGGGCCCATTTCAGGATCTTCTTCCACGGCGGGGTCTCGACCTCGAAGGGCGCGAAGATCTCGCTGCCGAGAGCCTGGGCGGCGAGGAGAAAGCCGAGCTCGAGCTCGATGCCCATCAGCCCCCCTCTTCCGCCGAGGGCTCCTCCGCCGACGGCCGGGCCCGCGTCAGGTGGTAGAGATCCATCACCCGATCCCAGTCGGCGCCGACGGGGCTCTCCGGCGGCGACTCGAAGTCGTTGACCACCCCCAGGGTCAGGTCGTCGCCCTCGAACTTGACGAGCGCGACGACCACTTTGCCGATGTCCCGCGGGCGCTGGGTGCTGTCTTTGACGATGGTGGCGTGGAGCTGCAGGGGATCGGTGCCGGCGGGGAGGGTGAAGGTGGTCTGATACCAGAAATCGGGCCTGGCCCAGAAATGGAGCGAGTCGCCCGCCACGGTCACCGTGCAGTCGCCTCCCGGCCCACGGCCTTGCCAATGGCCCTGGAGACGCTGCATGTCCGCTGCCATCGGCGCACTCCGGCAGGCGGCGAGCAGCGCCGCCGGCAGCAGGGCCAGGACGCTCAACAGAAGTCGCTTGTTCGGCCTCTTGTTCATCACGGAACCATCCCTTCTGGCGAGCCCGCTTGCCGATCGGGCCGGCCGGCGGTCGGGGAGGAGCCGGCGGATCGGCCTCGCTCCCGAGTCGGTGTGACGGCGCGCTAGCGGACCAGGTGCCAGCGGGTCTGCCGGCCGGCGAGGTAACGCAC
The DNA here is from genome assembly GCA_003697015.1 of Acidobacteriota bacterium. Lineage (GTDB taxonomy): Bacteria > Acidobacteriota > Thermoanaerobaculia > Multivoradales > J023 > J023. The sequence goes on from RFGL01000065.1 coordinate 46,342, forward strand.
CGCGTCGCCGTCGAAGAGGGCGCTCTGCTCGAGCTTGATCCGCACCCACTGCCCGTCCCACTCCGGCACCTGGACGATGACGTTGCCCTCGATGGCGTAGGCGGTGTCGGGGTGAAGCGGCCAGTCGCCGCGCACCGGCGTCGGGCCCTGATTGTCCCACATGCCGACGGTCGGCCCGGGGGCGTGGCCGAAGAAGCCCAGGGGGTGGGTGTAGACCATCGAGCGGATGCCTTCGGCGCGCGCGGCGTCGAGGGCGGCGGCGAGGATCTCATTGCCGCTGCGGCCGGTGACGAAGGCCGCCGTCAACACGTCCTGCCAGCGGTTGCCGACCGCCAGGGCGCGGCGCAGGCCGGCGGGGGCCTGGCGCTCGCCGGGGCGCAGCACGTAGCCCATCTCCTGGGTGTCGGTGCACAGGCGCAGGTAGCAGATGCCGACGTCGGTATGGAGCACGTCGCCGCGGTGGATGACGCCGGAGGTGCCGCAGAAGGGATTGTCGGGATCGCAGGCCACCCCGGGCCGCTGGAGGTTGACGTAGGGCATGAACCACGCCTGCAGGTCGAGATCGGCGAAGCGCTGGCGGATGTACCAGGCGACGTCGTCGGTGGTGGTGACGCCGGGGGTGATCACCCGATCGGAGAAGGCTTCGGCGATCACCCCGCGGGCGAGCGCGACGACGTGGGGATAGACCTCCTGCTCGAGGCGGCTGCGGGTCTCGAGCCAGCGCACCACCAACTTCTCCGCCGATACCACCCGCGCCGCATGCTCCGCGCCGAGGGCGGCGAGCAGGCGGTCGCGCAGGCTGGCGGTGAGGCCGTCGGCCACCGGCCAATCGTGGCTGACGTCGACGCCGATGGTCTGCGGGTCGCGCTCGCGCACCAGCTCCCCCAGGCGCTGCCACTGCTGCTCCAGGTCGCCTCCCTGCCACACCGAGCGGTAGAGGTCGCCGACGTCGTAGCGGCTGACCGTGGCGCGTTCGACCCCGTCGGCGCCGCGGTCGTGGAACATCAGGATGGTGGTGCGCCGGGCGGCGAAGACCGGTTCCGGCACCAGGGTGAGGTAGACCGGATCCTCGGCGTACTCGCGGCTCACCACCAGCCACATCTCGATGCCGCTCTCCCGCATCAGCCGCGGCAGGAGCTCGTCGAGACGCTGGCGCAGCATGCGGTTGACCGCCTCCACCCGCGCCCGCTGCGGCAACACCGCCCCCTCCGCCGCCGCCAGCACCCGCCCTTGATCGTCCCCCGCCACCCCTTCCTCATGCGCGGCGAGCGGCCCTCCTGCGAGCAGGACCAGGGCGGGAATCCACCACCATCCGACGGCTTGTGCGCTCATCCTCCAACCTCCGCGCGGCATGCGCCTTCGTCCTCAGAGTCGACGTCGAAGCCCAGACCCTACCATCCGCACTCCCCCGCCCTACCAGGCCCGTTCCATGCGCCCGTCGCGGCGGCGATAGGGGGCCCAGGCGAGGGCGACGAGGCGGACGTCGACGTCGGTGCGGCGGGGTTTGAGCTCGAGGGTCTCGAGCGCCTCGGCGGTGGGGTCGAAACGCGCTTCGAGCTCGGCGACGTCGGCTTCGAGCTCGGCTTCGAGCTCGGCGTAGCGTCGCTGCTGCACTTCGAGCTCCTCGCGGGCGCGCTTCACGTCCTGGCGTTCCTTGGCGATGCGACTGATGCCGCGCACGCCGCCGGCCAGGGAGCGGCGGCGGCCGCCGAGGAGGGCGCCGAGCAGGCTCTGGCCGACGGAAATCGCCGTCGCCATCTTTTGCTCGCCGACCTGCGACTGCTCCCGCTCCAGCCGGTGCTCGGCGCGCCGGATGCGGTCCTCCAAGGTGCGCAGCTTGCGGGCATAGCGCTGGCGCAGTTTGTCGACCGCCTCGTCCCGCGCCTCGCGCATCGCTTCGGCGAGGCGGATGCGGAAGTCGCGCTCGCTCTCCCCCGGCCGCGAGGTCAAGCCGGTGGTCGGGCTTTCGAACAGCGGCAGGCGGCGCTGGCGGTAGAGGGCGTCGGCCAGGTCCTTCCCCCAGCGCCGGTAGCGTCTGGGGTCGCCGGCGACCTCGGGCAGCTCGCCGTAGGCCAGCCCCTCCGCCGCCGGCTCGTCCTCCAGGTCTTCGATCTCGAGCGTCAGCTCCTCGGCCTCGTACCAGTCGGCGTCCGTCGCCTCGGGGCCGAGGGGAGCCCACAGAATCGGGCGCTCCTCCGCCTCGAGGCGGCGCCGCTTGTCGACGAAGTGGACCGTCGCCGCGCCGAGCACCCCGGGCTGATAGACCACGTCGTCGCCGGGTCGACCGGCCAGAGGCAGGAAGCGCTGCTCGATCTCCGGCGCCAGGAGGGGCCGCTCGGCGGCGGCGCGATCGGCGGCCGGCACCGGCGAGGGGAGATGGCCGGGGGCGGCCGGAGCGCTCGCCGGCGCCGCCCTCATCCCGGCGGTGAGGCGCTGCAGCTGGTCGCGGGTGAGGGGGCCGCGCAGGTAGGACATCGCCCACCGCACCTGGAAGAGCTGCGGGCCGTCCTGATGCACGTTGTGCAGCAGAAAGACCCGTTTGGCGAGGCCGGAGAGGATGCGGTCGACCTCGCGCCGCGACAGGCCCTGACCGCTGGCGGCACGCTCGAGCCCGTCGAGCACCCTCGCCTTGTCACGCTCGGTCTGCAGCCGGCCGAGGAACCAGGTGCCGATGTTCGACAGCGCTCGGTAGTCCAGGTCGACCGGATTCTGGGTCGCCAGCAGGAGACCGAGGCCGAAGGCCCGGGCCTGCTTGAGCATGGTCAGGAGCGGCGGCTTCGACGGCGGATTGGCCACCGGCGGCAGATAGCCGTAGATCTCGTCCATGTAGAGCAACGCCCGCAGGCTCGAGGTGCCCTCCTTGCTGCGCATCCAGCCCAGGGTCTGATTGAACAGCAGGGTGACGAAGAACATGCGTTCGGCGTCGGTCAGGTGGCTGAGGGAGAAGATCGCGATCCGCGGTTTGCCGGCCTCGGTGTAGAGCAACCGGTCGACGTCGAGCGGCGTCCCCTTGAGCCACATCTCGAAGCCCGGCGAAGCCAGCAGGTTGTTGAGCGCCAGGGTGAGGGCGAAGCGCTCCTTGGCCGGGTAGAAGGATTCGAGGGGCAACACGCCGACCTGACTGAAGGGCGGGTCGCCGATCTGGTGGATCAGGTCGGTGAGATCGAGATCACGGCCCTCGCGCCAGGCGTTCTCCAGCAGATTGGCGAGCAGGATGTGCTCGCGGCTCTGCAGCGGGTCGCCGCCGATGCCGATCAGGTCGAGCAAGCTGGTGACGGTCGAGATGATGCGCTCGCGCAGCAGGTCGACGTCGTCGCGCAGCGCCGGCGGCGGAGCCTGGAACGACGACAGGATCGACACCGGCAGACCGGCCTCGCTGCGCGGGGTGTAGACGGCGAACTCCGCCGCTTGCTTGAGACGGGCGATTCGCTCGCCGCTCTGGCCCCACGACGCCAGGCCTTTCTTCCACAGCTCCGCCTGCTGCGCGGCGTAGACCTCGGGCTCCACCCCCTTGCGCCGGGCTGCGTCCTCGTCGATCCACGGCCGGAAATCCTCCGGCGACAGCTCGGGGAAGGTCAGCAGCAGATTGCCGAGGTCGCCCTTGGGGTCGACCACCAGCGCCGGCACCCCGTCGAGCGCCGCCTCCTCCAGCAGGGTGACGCAGAGACCGGTCTTGCCGCTGCCGGTCATGCCGACGCAGACCGCATGGGTGGTCAGGTCGCGGGAGTCGTAGAGCAGCGGCACCTCCTCCGTCCCGCCGCGCTCCGCGTCCCACGGCCGTCCGAGGTAGAACAGCCCCAGCTTCTCGTACGCCAACTCGTCCATGCTCACGCCTTTCTCCACCGCACTTGGGGATCCTCGCCCGATCGTTGCGGGCGCGGAAACCGGCCGGCGTTTGCAGCCGGCGGTACGGCCGCCCCTCGATCGCGCCCCGAGGTCAGAAGCCCGGGGACTCGGACAAGACCCCCGGTCCCCGCGCGGTCGCCCCGCCGCCGTCCGCGCGCGTCCGACGTCGCGTCCGACGTCAGAGGATATCGCGCCGGAGACGGGCGGGCGGGAGCAGGTCGCTGCGGCCCGCCGGCTGGGCTCCTGCTAGACTTCGACGCCATCCACCCAAAGCTTCGAGGGAGCCCGTCGATGTGCAAACGCCTGGCCGTCGCGCTCTTCGCCGGCGGCACCTTCGCCGCCCTGCCGCTCGCAGCCCAAATCGGCGGTCATCTGCCGCTCGACACGGCGCTGAGCAATGCCCGCCCGATCATCGTCGAGCTCGACAACGCCACCATCCAGGTCGCCGTCGACCCGTCGCCGACCACCAAGTCGTGGCTGCGCGCCGCCACCGCCCGCCCCGAAGACGATCCCGCCGCCGGCGCCCTCGCCATCGACTGGCAGGAAGGGCCGATCACCGTCCGCCGGGCGGTGGCGCCGGCGGCGGACGAGACGCCGGTACGGGTGCTCGTCGAGCTGACGGTGCTCGCCCGCCAACCGCTGGTGATCAAGGGCAGCGACCTCGACGTCACCGTCACCACCGCCGCCGACCTGCGCGCCCGGTACGGCGATTCGGGGGGCAAGCTGCCGCCGCCGCGGCCGCGCCAGCTCACCCCCTCGCCGCCGGCGACGGGGGAGAAGGGCTACAACCTCGAGATCGAGGTCGAGGGCTCGCGGATCGACCTCTTCGGCGTGCGCGAGGCCCTGGTCATCGCCGCCGCCAGTCGCCTGCGCAGCGAGCGCTCGAGCGGGCTGCTGGTGGTCGAGGCCAAGGACGACGCCGAAGGCGAGATCCTCGACCACCGGGGTCCCCTCGAGCTCCGCGCCACCGACAGCGACCTGGCGGTCCAGGGCACCCTCGGCCAGGTGCGCTTCGACCTGCGGCAGAGCAACGCCGTGCTGCGCGACGGCCAGGGCGCGGTCGAAGGCAGCATCGGCGGCGGCCTGCTGGTGGTCGACAACTGGCGCGGGGGAACGGTGATCAAGGACAGCAGCAACGCCTCCCTCGACGTCCGCGGCGACGTCGCCAACAACAACCTGGAGATCGCCGGCGAGGAGCTGGAGGTGACGATCGCGGGCTGGCACGGCTCGATCCAGCTCGACCAGGAGGGCGGTCGCCTGCGGACGGAGGGCTGCGCCGGCCCCTCGACCATGCAGCTGGCGGGCACGCGCTTCGAGCTGACGCAGATGCGCGGGCCCCTCGCCATGGAGATGACCGATGGCGCGAGCGGCAAGCTGCTCGGCCTGGAAGGCCAGCTCAACGGCAAGATCGCCCGCAGCGAGATCGAGCTGCGCGACGTCTTCAGCCTCGACCTGGCGGCGCAGCGTGCCACCATCACCGGCGGCGGCATCCGTCGCCTGCGGGGTTTCGAGGTGACGAGCTCGACCGTCGACCTCGACCTCAGCGCCACGGCGGGCATTCTCGACGTCAAGCTGCGCGGCGAGACCAAGGCGGCCCTGGAGCTCAAGACGCCGTGCGCGGTGATGGTCGAGGCCGAGGCCGCCCCCCGGGTCAAACTCGACGGCTGCACCATCCAGGTCGGTTACGCCTCCCCCAGCCAGGTGATGGCCAGGCCAGCCGGCGGCGGGCGATCGACGTTGCTGCGCGCCGTACTCGATGCCGCCGCCGAGCTCGAGGTCTCGGGCACTACCCCCCAGGTTGGAGAATCGCCATGACGTCTGATCCCGCCGCCCGCGTCGCCCGCTGGCTCGCGCCGCTCTTCGCCGCCGCCCTGACCACCCTCGCCGTCGCCGCCCGGGAGGAAAAGCCGCCGGCGACGCCCGAGGAGGGGACGGCGGCGGCGGCCGAGACGCCCCCGCCGCGCTTCGACCCGACCCTCTTCCAGGCCCTGGAGTGGCGCTCGATCGGCCCCTACCGCGGCGGGCGGTCGACCGCCGTCGCCGGCGTGCCGCAAGAGCCTCTCACCTTCTACTTCGGCGCTACCGGCGGCGGCCTGTGGCGCACCACCGACGGCGGCCTCACCTGGCACAACGTCTCCGACGGCCACTTCCGCACCGGCTCGGTGGGGGCCATCGCGGTGGCGCCCTCCGACCCCAACGTGATCTACGTCGGCATGGGGGAGGCGCCGGTGCGCGGGGTGATGACCACCCATGGCGACGGCCTCTACCGCTCCCGCGACCGCGGCCGCAGCTTCCAGCACGTTGGGCTGTCGGACAGCCGCCACATCGCGCGCATCCGCGTTCACCCCGGCGACCCGGACGTGCTGTGGGTGGCGGTGCAGGGCCACCTATGGGGCCCCAACGACGAGCGCGGCATCTACAAATCGATCGATGGCGGCGACACCTTTCGCCGGGTGCTCTTCGTCGACGATTCGACCGGCGCCAGCGACCTCGCTCTCGACGTCACCAATCCGCGCATCCTCTACGCCGCCATGTGGCAGCACCGCCGCCGGCCGTGGCGGATCGAGAGCGGCGGTCCGGGCAGCGGCCTCTACAGGTCGAGCGACGGCGGCGAGACCTGGGAGGAGCTGACCGACGGACTGCCCGAGCTGATGGGCAAGATCGGCGTCGCCGTCTCCGCCGCCGACCCGCTGCGGGTGTGGGCGCTGATCGAGGCCGAGGACGGCGGCCTCTTCCGCTCCGACGATGGCGGCACCTCGTGGCAGCGGATCAACGACGACCGGGTGCTGCGCGCCCGCGCCTGGTACTACACCCACGTCTTCGCCGATCCCGTCGACGCCGACACGGTCTACGTCCTGAACGCGCCGATGATGCGTTCCACCGACGGCGGCAAGACCTTCGAGCGCCTTCCGACCCCCCACGGCGACAACCACGACCTGTGGATCAACCCGCACGACAACCGCCTGATGATCAATGCCAACGACGGCGGCGCCAACGTGTCGTCGAACGGCGGCGCCAGCTGGTCGACCCAGGCCAACCAGCCGACCGGTCAGTTCTACCGGGTGATCACCGACAACCGCTTCCCCTACTGGGTCTACGGCGGCCAGCAGGACAACTCGGCGATCGCCATCAAGAGCCGCTCCCTGACCGGCGGCGGCATCGGCGAGCGCGACTGGCACTCGATCGGCGGCTGCGAGAGCGCCTACCCGGCCTTCGACCCGGACAACCCGCGCTACGTCTACGCCGGCTGCTATCAGGGGTTGATCGACGAATACGACATGGAGACCGGCGCCAGCCGCAGCATCATGGCCTACCCCTACCTCGGCCTCGGCTCGACGCCGCGGGAGGTGCGCTATCGCTTCAATTGGAACGCACCGATCCTCGTCTCGCCGCACGATCCGCGGGTGGTCTACCACGCCGGCAACAGGGTGCTGAAGACCAGCAACCGCGGGGTCACCTGGGAGGAGATCAGCCCCGACCTGACCCGCGACCAGAGCGAGCGCCAGGGTCCGGGAGGCGGGCCGATCACCAACGAGGCCGCCGGTGGCGAGGTCTACAACACCATCCTGTCGCTGGTCGAGTCGCCGCACGAGGCCGGCGTGCTGTGGACCGGCAGCGACGACGGTCTGGTGCACCTGACCCGCGACGGCGGGGTGCTGTGGGTCGACGTCACGCCGGAAGGCATCGGCGAGGCGATGATCAACGCCATCGAGATCTCCCCCCACGATCCGGCCACCGCCTACCTGGCGGTGACGCGCTACAAGTGGGACGACCTCACCCCCTACGTCTTCGTCACCAGCGACTACGGCGAGACCTGGGAGCGCCGCGTCGCCGGCATTCCCGGCGACGCCATCGTGCGGGTGGTGCGCGAGGACCCGGCGCGCCCCGGCCTGCTCTACGCCGGTACCGAGATCGGCGTCTTCGTCTCCTTCGACCATGGGGAGCGCTGGCAGCCCCTCGATCTCGGCCTGCCGGTGGTGCCGGTCACCGATCTGACCATCCGCCGTCACGATCTCGTCGCCTCGACCCAAGGTCGTGGCTTCTGGATCCTCGACGACCTCACCCCCCTGCACCAGCTCGACGACGAGGTGGCGGCGGCCGAGCTCCACCTCTTCGCTCCGCGCCCGGCCTATCGCACCGGCGGCGGACGCGGGCGCGGCGGCGCTCCCCGCGGCCAGAATCCACCCGCCGGCGTCGTCCTGCACTATCTGCTGGGCGCGCAGGCGGAGGACGCGGCGGCGCCCGAAGAAAGCGCTGCGGAACCCGTCGCCGGCGACGAGCCCGGCGGCGACCCGGCGGCCGGCGCCGAGGGGATGGAAACGCCGCCGGCGGAGGCGCCGGAAGCGGCGGAGAACGGCGGGGGCCCACCGCCCCTGGTGCTCGAGATCGTCGATCAGCTCGGCCGGGTGGTGCGGAGGGTGACCAGCGAGAAGCCGGAGGACGACCCCGAGGCCGCGGTCTTGACGGTCGAGAACGGGATGAATCGTTTCGTGTGGAACATGAGGCGCGATCCGATGCTCAAGGTGCCCGAGCTGACGGTCTTCGGCGACCTCGGCGGCTACCGCGTCCGTCCCGGGATCTACCGCGCCCGCCTGTCGCGCGGCGACCTCGCCGTCGAGCAGGAGATCGAGATCCTGCCCGACCCGCGCCTCGAGGTACCGGAGGAGCGCTTCGCCGACCAGGAACGCCTGCTGGCCGCCATCCGCGACCGCGTGGTCGCCATCCACGACGGGGTCAACCGCATGCGGGCGGTGCGCGAGCAGGTCGAGGAGCTGGTCGAGCGCACCGCCGGTCACGACCAGGCCGAGGCCATCGCCGGCGCCGCCGAGACCCTCACCGCGGCCATCGACGCCTGGGAGGAGAAGCTCGTCCAACGCCGGCAGAAGACCTTCCAGGACGTGATCAACTTCCCCAATCGGCTGAACGCCGAGTTCCTCTTCCTGATGGATCAGATCGAGAACCTGGAGCCCCTGGTCACCGATGGCCAACGCCAGCGCTTCGCCGACCTCGACGCCGAATGGCAGCCCTTGAAGGCGGAGATGGATCGCATCCTGAACGAAGACCTGGCGGCCTTCAACCGGATCTTCGCCGACCACGGCATCCCCGCCGTCATCGTACCGCCGGTCGATCCGCTTCTTCTTCGTCCGGATCCGCCGTCAGAGCTACGGTGAGGTTGTGCTCCTTCGTAGCCATCTATTCTTCCTCGCTTGAGAAGACTACGAAGGAGGGCAGCGATCGACGTCACGCTTGACGTCACAGGCACGACGCTCCGGGGCTCGCGGGGTAGACATGATCGAACGTTCGTCGACGCGTCGCGTCATGAGTCGGTTCTCAGACGGCGTCCGAGGAGCCAGAGGAGGGCGGCGATGGCGAGGACGAGAGCGAAGATCAGCGACGCGTGGTCGAGGCGGGCGGCGGTGGCGCCGGTGAGGGCGTAGAGCAGGGCGGCCGGCAGCAGGCCGGCGACGGACGCGGCGCTCAGGCTGACCCAGCCGAGGGGGGAGGTGCCGGCGAGGATGGCGACGGTCTCGGCGACGATCGGCACCGGCCGGCTGACGACGATCGCCAGGGGGCCCCAGCGGGCGAGCAGGGCCCCGGCCCGGCGGCGCTCGTCCTCCGGCACCAGGCGGGCGACGAGGGGCCCGCCGCGGCGGCCGATCCAGAAGCCGAAGAGCGCCGCTCCGAGGCCACCGGCGAGGGAGAGGGCGGTGCCGGCGGCGACGCCGAAAAGCGCGCCGTGGGCGATCATCACCAGGCTCGCCGGCACCGGCAACGCGACGTCGGCGATCAGCAGCCCGACGCCGGCGGCGGCGGCGATCGCTCCGCCTCCGGCGAGCAGCGGCTCGGGATCGCTGAGGAGCGGCAGCTCCAAGGCTTCGACGACGGCGAAGAGGAGCGCGAAGGCGAGCATCATCGCCCCGGCGAGGTAGGCGTAGTGCCTCATCCGCCGATCCGATGCCGCAGGCCGAGACGCAGACCGCGCGACGCCCCGGGGAAGCCGATGAAGGTCTCGTAGTCGCGGTCCATCAGGTTGTCGATGCGGCCGCGCAGCTGCCAGCGGCGGGCGAGCTGCCAGGAGCCCGCCAGGCCGACCAGGGCGTAGCCCGGAGCGACGGTGCGCGACGGCACCGGGATCTGCTGATCGAGACGCGCGCCGACCAGCTGGCCGTCGAGCCACAGCACGGCGCCGGCCCCCGGCGCCAGGCGCAGGCGGGCGCTGCCGGCCCATTCAGGCCGGCCGCGCAGGCCGGCGCCGGTCGTCCGGTCCTCGACCTCCTGGCGGGTGAGGTCGGCGGCGAAGGTCAGCCACGAACGGGGCGTCCAGCGCAGGTGGAGCTCGAGCCCGACGGCGTCGACCCGGGCACGATTCAGGTGGGTGAATCGCTCGAAGTCGAAGTCGACCAAGTCGTCGAAACGGTTGGCGAAGAGGGTGACGCCGAGCGTCAGATCGGCGCCGGGCATCTCGTGCTCCACCCCGACGTCGGCGCCGATCGCCACCTCGGGCTCGAGCTCGGGGTTGCCGCCGAGCTGCGGCGGGCTGGCCAGGGCGAAGAAACTCGGCAGCTTGAAGGCCCGGCCGACGGATCCCCGCAGACGCGTCGCCCCGCCGCCGGGGCGGTAGGCGACCGCCAGCCGCGGGCTGAGCTCCGCCCCCCGCCCCTGCGGCAGGTCGAGACGCGCACCGAGCTCGAGCACCAGGTCGCCGCGCTGGCGGATGAGCTCGGCGTAGAGGCCGCCGGTGGTGCGGTCGATCCGGTAATCCCCCGTCACCTCGCCGCCGAGGAAGGGGGGGAGCGCGAGGACGCTGTCGTTGTCGCCCTCCTCGTTTTCGATCTCGGCACCGGCGTGAAGCACCAGGCCGCGACCGCCGAGTACCGCCGATGCCCAGCCCAGGCGCGACCGCCGGTAGGTGGTCGACTCGCGCGACGGCGGTACCAGGGGGAAGACGCCGGGGCTCCGGCGATCGAGCCGATGCTGGTAGAAGGCGCCGTTCAGGCGATGGCGTGGAGCGCCGCCCGCCGCCGCGGCGCCGAAGCGCAGATCGAGCCCCAGTCCGAGCTCGTCGTGGTCCGTGCGGCGCAGCTCCCCGGAACCGAAACGCGGGCCGCCGGAGGCCTCGGGGTAGTCGCGGGCCCGCCAGTCGGCGATCCGCGTGGTGAGCCGCAGGCTCCCGCCGTCGCGCAGAGCGAAGGCGGCCTTGGCCGACAGCTCGAGCTGCTCGAATCGCTCCGCCGCCACCCGCTCCCTCTCCTCCTCGTAGGAGACGCCGGCGAAGTAGTCGCCCCGCTCCCCCAGCCTGCCGCCGGCACCGGCGAAGCCGCGCCGCTGGTCGGCGTCGCCGCCCTCGACGTCGATCTGCACCGACGGCTCGCCGTCCGCGCCGCCGCGGCGGGTGATGACGTTGATCGCCCCCGCCAGGCCGGTCGAGCCGTAGTAGGACGACAGCGGCCCGCGCACGATCTCGATCCGTTCCACCGCCGCCGCCGGCAGGCCCTCGAGGTTGAAGGCACCGCCCACCGGGTCGGTAACGTCGTTCAGCGGCACGCCGTCGAGCAGCACCAGGGTGAAGTTCGGGTCGCCGCCGCGGATGGCGGCGGTGGTGAAACCGCCGCGGGTGCCGGCCGGGGAGACCACCACGCCGGCGGCGTAGCGCAGGAGCTCCGCCACCGTCCGCGCCGCGGCGGCGTCGACCGTCTGGCGTTCGATCACCGTCACCGAGCCGGCGGCGGTATCCAGGGGCCGCTCGTCGACGGTGGCGGTGGCGTAGAACGTCGGCGGCGTGGCCGGCGGCAGCGGCGCCGCGGCATTCGGCAAGAGAATGGAGAGAAGAAGAGCGGCGGGGGACAGGACCGGCCTCCAGTCTGTGCGTTCGATCAACGGAATGGGTTGACCGCCGCGCCGCCGCAGTCTGCAGAACGTTGTCGTTCTGCGTAGCCAGCAGCTGTCGCGCCGAGCGCTCGGCAACCCGTCGTTGTCTCCATGGTCGGAATAGAGCGTATCGCGCCGCGGCCTTCTCACACCCCGAGGGCCAGGCGGTCGGCCAGGACCTTGGGCAGGCCGGAGCGGATGATGCGCTCCTGGGCCTTGGCGATGGCGTAGTCGACCCGCTGCCAGCGCGCCACCCGCGTGCCGCTGTCGTAGGTCATGTAGGCCGCCCGCGGATCCCGATCCCGGGGCTGGCCGATCGAGCCCGGGTTGAGCAGGTAGCGCTTGTCCTTCTCCAGCTTGAGGGTGAAGGACTCGCCCTGCACCACCGCCACCTCGATTCCCTCCTCGTGGCGCACGAAGAGCGACGGGATGTGGGTGTGGCCGAAGAAGATCACCGGCGCCTCGTAATGGCTGAAGATCTCGTAGGCGTCGTAGATCGAAAAGACGTAGGCGTCCTCGTCGAGGGGCGAGCCGTGGCAGATGTGGACCTCGTCGGAGACCGGCATCGGCCCGCGCGGCAGCTCGCGCACGTAGCGCAGGTTGGCCGGCAGCAGGCGCTCGGTGGTCCAGCGGGCGGCGGCCAGGGCCGGCTGGTTGAAGTTGGCGCCGTCCTCGATCTCCGCCACCACCTTGTCGTGGTTGCCGCGTACCACGTGCACCTCGCCCCACAGGCTGTTCTTGACCGCCTCCACCACCTCGTTGGGGCCGGCACCGTAGCCCACCAGGTCGCCGAGCACCAGGGTGACGTCGAACTCCTCGCCGCGGACGTGGCGCAGGATGGCAGCGAACGCCTCCCAGTTACCGTGCATGTCGGTGAGGATCAGATAACGCAACGTTGCTCCCGCAGCAGGTGGGCGATGCGCGCGGCGACCTCTTCCGGGGTCTCGCACCGGCCGACGTCCACCCGTAGATCGGCCAGCTTATAGGCTGCGGCCCGGCGATTGAAGAGCGCCAGGGCCTGCTCGGGCGAACGAAAGAGCGGGCGGTCCTCCTTGCCCTGCGCTCCGATCCGCTCGACGATGGTGGAAAAACTCGGGTTGAGCCACACGCTGACCCCCAGCCGGCGGATCACGGCCCGATTCCCCGCGAAGGCGATCGTGCCGCCGCCGGTGGCGATCACCGCATCGTCGAAGCGCGCCGTCCGCCGCAGGCAGGCGTGCTCCAGCTCACGAAACGCGCCCTCGCGATGGCGTTCGAAAATCTCCCGCACCGTCATACCGGCCTCGGCCTCGATCAGCGCGTCGAGATCGACGAAGCGATAGCCTAGCGTCGCCGCCAGGCACTTGCCAACCGAGGTCTTGCCCGCCCCCATGAACCCCGTCAAGTAGATCCTCATCGACGTTCGTGATCGCGTTTCCGGGCCTCCCGGCGGATGGCCCGCAGGAGCAGGGCGACAAAACCGCCCCACACCACGCCGGTGATCAGGATCATGGTGACGGCGGCCCCGATGCTCATCGACCTGCCTCCTTGAGCGTACGGCGCGCCAGCCAGCGGTTGGCCAACCCCAGCACCAGCAGCGCCGCCGCCCACTGCCACAGTACCGTACCGACGTTGTAGGTGTCGAAGGGTGCCAGCCAGTTGGCGGGATCGTCGCGGTAGGCGGCGACCAGCCACCAGACGATCAGCACCACCGCCTCGATCGGCACCACGATCCCCACCAGCACCACCCACCAGCGGCCGATGGGCAGATCGCAGCCGTCGCCGTTGACCACCTCGGTGCGCAGGCGCTCGAGGCCGTAGCGGGCCGCGGCGATGGCGAAGAACAGCCCCGAGACCATCAGGCCGACCCCCCACACCCAGTCCTGGTTCTGGAAGACCTCCAACTTGAGCGCCGACGGCACGCCGGCGAGCAGAGCGACCGCGGCGAAGCCGAGGAGGGCCGGCTTGCGCCGCAGGCCGAGGTCGATCAGGACCCGGGTGGCGAGCTCGAGCATCGAGATCAGGCTGGTGATGGCGGCGAAGGATAGGGCGAGGAAGAAGAGCACCATGAAGAAGCCGCCGCCGGGCATGGCGTCGAAGAGGGCCGGCATCCAGATGAAGGTCAGCCCCTCGTTGCCGGCGCCGACGATCTCGCTCTGCGCCTGGGGATTGATGGCGAAGACCGTGCACAGCACCATGATCCCGGCCAGGAGCGACACCGAGTTGTTGCCGAAGCCGATCAGGAAAGCGTTCAGGGAGACGTCCTCGCGCATCCGCATGTAGATCGCATAGGTGACGATCAGGCCCCAGCCGGCGCCGGTATCCCAGGCGTTCTGGGTCAGGGCCTGGAGCCAGATGGTGGGCTCGGCGAGCAGCTGCCAGTCGATGGTGAAGAGGAACTCGAGCCCCTTCACCGCACCGGGGAGGGTGACGGCGCGCAGGGCCAGCACCACCACCAGCACGAAGAGGGTGGGGATCAAGACCTTGGCCACCCGTTCGATGCCGCGTACCCCGAACCACACCACCGAGACGCAGATGCCGAGCGCCAGGACCTGGGTGATCATCGCCGCCGGGGTGCTGTTGAACGATCGCCACAGCGCTTCCCCCGCCCCCTCGCCGCGGAGCCCGCCGGTGACCGCGGCGGCCAGATAGCGCAGGCACCAGCCGCTGACCACCGCATAGTAGGCGCCGATGGCGCTGGCGCAGAGGGCCGCCCACGCCCCCATCCACGCCATGCCCGGGCCACCGTGGGCGACGAAGGCGCCGATCACCCCCTTGCGCGCCCGCTTGCCGAAGGAGAACTCGACGATCATCAGCGGCACCGACCAGAGCAGCAGGAAGACCACCCAGGCGACCAGGAAGCTGCCGCCGCCGTTGGTCGCTGCGATGCGCGGAAACCGCCAGATGTTGCCGGTGCCCACCGCCATGCCGAGGGTGGCGAGCACCAGTCCCCAACGACTGCCAAAGAGCTCTGCGCTGCGACTCATCAGCGTCCCCCTGTGGCGGCCAGGAGCCGCCGGCAATTGTCCTCCAGGTCGCCGCGGCATAGGGCGCCCAACGCCGCAACCGCGTCGGCACCGGCGGCGAGGACGGCGGCGGCGGTGCGGGCGTCGATGCCGCCGATCGCCACCAGCGGCTTGCGCGTCGCCCGCCGCGCCCGGCGCACGAAGTCGAGGCCGACCACCGGCTCCGCCGACGCCTTGCCGGTGGTGGCGAAGACCGGGCCCACCGCCACCACGTCCACCGCCGGGTCGGCGTCGGCGGCGGCGAGCTCGGCGTCGCCGTGGGTCGACTGGCCGATCATGATCCCGCCGCCGACGACGCGCCGCGCTGCCGCCGGCGGCAGGTCACGCTGGCCGAGGTGGAGGCCGGCCAGCGGCAGGAGCGCGGCGACGTCGGCCCGGTCGTTGATCCACAGGCGCGCGTCGCTGCCCTCGAGACGTCGCAGGCAGTCCTCCGCCAGGCGGACGACCAGGGCTCCGGGCGCACCTTTGGCCCGCAGCTGGATCCAGCCGATGCCACAGCCCGCCATGGTTTCGACCGCGGCCGGCAGGCGCTCCGGACCCAACACGCCGAGGTCGGCGAGGGCATAGAGCCGCGGCGGCCGGAGGACGGCCTCATTCGCCGGCATCCTCCTCCCCCGCCTGCCGGGCGCGGAACTCCTCCATGAAACGCGTCGACACCTCGCCGCGACAGAAGGCCGGATCGACCAGGATCTGCTTGTAGAGCGGAATGGTGGTCTTGACCCCTTCGACGATGAAGAAGTCCAGGGCCCGGCGCAGCCGCGCGATCGCCTCCCCGCGATCGCGACCGTGGGCGATCAACTTGGCGACCATCGAGTCGTAGTAGGGCGGGATGACGTACTCCTGATAGGTGTGGGTGTCGACCCGGATGCCCGGCCCGCCGGGAAGGTGGAGGGTGGTCAGCCGGCCGGGGGAGGGCATGAAGCGCTCCGGATCCTCGGCGTTGATGCGGCATTCGATGGCGTGACCGCGCGGCGCCATGCCGCCGCCGAAGGATAGGGGTTCGCCGGCGGCGACGCGGATCTGTTCCTTGACCAGGTCGACCCCCATCACCATCTCGGTCACCGGATGCTCGACCTGGATGCGGGTGTTCATCTCCATGAAGTAGAAGCTGCCGTCGCGGTCGAGGAGGAATTCGATGGTGCCGGCGTTCTCGTAGGACACCGCTTCGGCCAGCCGTACCGCCGCCGCCCCCATGCGCTGCCGCAGCTCGGCGTCGAGGGCGGTCGACGGCGACTCCTCGACCAGCTTCTGATGGCGGCGCTGGATCGAGCAATCGCGCTCGCCGAGATGGACGATGGTGCCGTGCCGATCGCCGAAGATCTGGAATTCGACGTGGCGCGGCTCGGCGAGGTATTTCTCCAGGTACATCGAGCCGTCGCCGAAGGCCTTCGCCGCTTCCTCGCTGGCGGTGGCGAACTGGCCGGCGATCTCCGCCGGGTCGCGGACGATGCGCATGCCGCGCCCGCCGCCGCCCGCCGCCGCCTTGAGGATCACCGGATAGCCGACCTCGTCGGCCAGCGCCGCCGCTTCCGCGGCGTCCCCGATCGGCTGGCGGGAGCCGGGCAGCACCGGCACCCCGGCATCCATCGCCACCCGCCGCGCATTGGCCTTGTCGCCCATCGCCCGGATGGTCTCGGGCTTGGGTCCGATCCAGGCGATCTTGCAGTCGGCGAGGACCTCGGCGAAGTGGGCGTTCTCGGCCAGGAAGCCGTACCCCGGATGCACCGCCTCGGCACCGGTGATCTCGGCGGCGGCGATGACGCTGCCGATGTTCAGGTAGCTGCTCGACGACGGCGGCGGACCGATGCACACGTCCTCGTGGGCGTAGGTGACGTGAAGGCTGTCGCGATCGGCGGTCGAATGCACCGCCACCGTCTCGACCCCCAGCTCGCGGCAGGCCTGGATGATCCGCAAGGCGATCTCGCCGCGGTTGGCGATGAGGATTTTCTTGAACATCCGTGCCGGCGCGGGATCAGGCGGTCTTGATCAGAAAGAGAGGCTCGCCGTACTCGATCGGCTGGCCGTTCTCGGGCAGGATCTCGACGATCTCCCCGTCGACGTCGGACTCGATCTCGTTCATCAGCTTCATCGCCTCGACGATGCACAACACCTGCCCCTTGCGCACCCGGTCGCCGACGTCGACGAAGGGATCGGCGTCGGGGCTGGGAGCGCGGTAGAAGGTGCCGACGATCGGCGAAGTGAGCCGGTGAAGGCCCGGCGGCAGCTCCTCCGGCGGCGGTGCGCTCTCGGCCGCAGCAGCCGGCGGCGCGGCGGCGGCCGCGGCCACGGCTGCCGGC
>RFGL01000066.1 GCA_003697015.1 Acidobacteriota bacterium
CCCTACCTCTATCACAGATCGGCCTCACCCCTCCCGGTAGCGCGGCAGACGGATGCGGAAGGTGCTGCCGGCGCCGGGCTCGCTGTCGACGGCGACCTCGCCGCCGAGGGCGCGGGCGACGTGCTTGACGATGGCGAGGCCGAGGCCGGTGCCTCCGAGGGCGCGGGAACGGGCTTTGTCGATGCGGTAGAAGCGCTCGAAGATGCGCTCCTGGTGGCGCTTCTCGATGCCCGGCCCGCGGTCCTCGACCTCGATCACCACCGCCGGCTCGGGCTCCTCCTCGGCGCGCAGGCGGAGGGCGACGCGGCCGCCGGCGGGGGAGTACTTGATCGCGTTGTCGAGCAGGTTGCGCACCGCCTCCTGCAAGAGCTCCGCCTCGCCGAGGACGAGGAGCGGCTCGCCGGGCAGCTCGGCGTCGATGCGGACGCCCTTCGCCTCGCTCGACGGCTGCAGCGCGTGGATGCTGTCGAGCACCGGCTCGCGGGCGTCGACCGGCTCGAGCTTGAGGCCGCCGGCGCCGGCGTCGAGGCGCGACAGGGAGAGGAGGTCGGTGACCAGGATCGACAGCCGCTCGCTCTGCTGGCGGATCTTGCCCAGGAAGTCGCGCGCCACCGCCGGCGGCATCCGCGGGTCGTCGAGGATGCTCTCAACCAGCCCGCGGATGGCGGTGATCGGGGTCTTGAGCTCGTGCGAGACGTTGCCGACGAAGTCCTGGCGCACGGTTTCCAGCCGCCGCAGGCGGGTGACGTCGTCGATCACCAGCACCGCCCCGCGCAGGCCGCCCGCGTCGCCGTTGCGCAGGGGGGTGGCGCGCAGCTCGAGGATGCGGTCCGAGCGCCCGGGCAGGTGGACGGCGCGCTGGGCGGGCGCTTCCTGCGCCAGGGTCTCCGCCAGCACCTCGGCGATCTCGCGGATCCGGGTCACCTCCCAGATCGGCCGTCCCAGAGCCTGCTCCGGCACCGTCGCCAGCAAGCGGCCGGCGACCTGGTTCATGTGCACCACCCGCTCCTCGCGATCGACCGCCACCACCCCCTCGCCCATGCTGCGCAGGATCGCCATCAGGCGATCGTGCTCCAGGGTGAGGGTCTCGAGCTGCTGGCGCGAGCGCGCCCGCAGGGCGTTGATCGCCCGCGCCAGCCGGCCGAGCTCGTCGCCGCGGTCGACCGGCACCTCCCGCTCGTAGTCGCCGGCGGCGAGGGCCTCGGCAGCGGCGGCCAGGCGGCGGATCGAACGGCTGACGAGGTAGCCGGCGGCGCCGGCCAGGGCCAGGCCGACCAGCGCCGCCAGGACGGGATGGATCGCCTGCGCCAAGCCGACCGCGAGCAGGATCGACGCCGCGCTGGCGGCGCCGAGCTGCCACAGGAGGCGCGAGCGCAGCATCGCGTTCAGGCAGGCTCGGCGCTCGCCTCGGCGTCGTGGAAGCGATAGCCGACCCCGCGCACGGTCTCGATCAGGTAGCGGTAGGGACCGAGCTTCTTGCGGATGGCGCGCACGTGGACGTCGATGTTGCGGTCGATCACCACCGCGCCGTTGCCGATCACCCGCGGCACCAGCTGATCGCGGGTGAAGACCCGTCCGGGGCTGGAGGCGAGAACGTGGAGCAGGCGCAGCTCGGTGGCGGTGAACGGCACGCCGTTGCCGTCGACCCGCACTTCGTGCCGCGTCGGATCGATCACCACCCCGCCGTAGACCAGCCGGCCGGCCGGTGGCTCCGCGCCGGCCATGGCGCTGCGTCGCAGGACGGCGCGGATGCGGGCGATCAGCTCTTTGGGGCTGAAGGGTTTGGTGACGTAGTCGTCAGCTCCTACGCCAAGCCCGAGCACCACGTCCGACTCCTC
Source organism: Acidobacteriota bacterium (assembly GCA_003697015.1). Classification (GTDB taxonomy): domain Bacteria; phylum Acidobacteriota; class Thermoanaerobaculia; order Multivoradales; family J023; genus J023. The sequence goes on from RFGL01000066.1 coordinate 1,839, forward strand.
GCCCTTGGCGGTGACCATGATGATCGGCAGGTTGCGGGTGGCCGGGTCGGCCTTGAGCCGGCGACAGACCTCGATGCCGTCGAGCCCGGGCAGCAGCAGGTCGAGCACCACCAGGTCCGGTTTCTCCCGCCGAACCAGGCGCAGGCCGGCCTCGCCGTCGGCGGCGCTCGATACCGCGAAGCCCTCGCGGGCGAGGTTGTAGTCGATGAAGGCAAGGATGTCGGGCTCGTCCTCGATCACCACGATGCGCTGCCGCGCCATCGCTCACCTCCTCGCCGGCGGTCGCTCACCAGCTGCGGTGGCGGACCACCTCGCCGTCGACCATGAAGACCACGTCCTCGGCGATGTTGGTCGCCAGGTCCGCGATGCGCTCGAGGTAGCGCGAAACCGACAGCAGCTGGATCTCCTGCGAAATGCGCTCGGGGTGGGCGCGCATGCGCTCTTCCAGGATGACGAAGATGTGGGCGTGGAGCTCGTCGACCGCCTCGTCGTCGTGCAGCACCTTGCGCGCCAGGTCGATGTCGCGGCCGACCACCGCGTTCAAGCTGTCGCGCAGCATGGCCTGTACCTTGGCGCTCATGTCGACGATCTCCGGCGGCACCGACAGCGGCTCGCCGGCGGCCAGCGACAGGGCGCGGGCGGCGATGTTGTCGGCCAGGTCGCCGACCCGCTCGAGGTCGTTGTTGACCTTGAGCATCGCCACCACGAAGCGCAGGTCGGCGGCCACCGGCTGGTGGAGGGCGAGGATCTTCATGCATTCCTCCTCCACCTGGACCTCGCGCTCGTCGACCAGCCGGTCCCCCTCCCGCACTTCCTCGGCCAGCTCGGTGCGACGATCGACCAGGGCGAGGATCGCCTTATTGGTCGCCTCCTCGACCAGCGAGCCGACGGTCAGGATCTCCTTCTTCAGCCGCTCGAGATCACGCAGGAGATGGGTGGGCATAGTTCCTCGCTTGGGATGCGCTCGCCCCGAGCATACTAGACCGGCCGGCGGCGTGGCGGCGGCCGCCGGGGGCGGTCAGAAGTCGACCTGCCACCGCACCAGCACGTAATCCGCATCGCCGGCGCCGTCGACGTCGGCATTGACGAAGTTGACCATCAGCCGCGTCGCCGGGTTGAGGTACCAGTTGATCGCCAGGGTGAGGTCGTCCTGCTCGCCGCCGGCGATCGCCCCGCCGGTGAGATCGACGGTCGAGTAGCGGGCCGCGATCTCGATCGCCCCCTTGCCGCCGTCCTTGCCGAAGATGCGTTTCGGTTTCTGGCGATCGAAGGCACCGGAGGAGGTCTTGTAGCGCCGGTGCTCGCCGGTCAGGTAGTAGCCGGCCTGGACGTAGAAGCCGTCGAAGCTCGGGTCGCCGGCCGCCGGCGCGTCGACGTCGGCCGTGAGGTGCTCGGCGGCGAACCAGAAGGGGCCGAAGACCCCGGCCAGCTCGAGATCGAGGAGGGTGGCACCGTCGGCCGCGAAACGGCCGGTGCTGACGAAGCGCGGCGCCAGGTGGGCCTCCGGGCGGGCGCGGAAGCGGAAGCGACCGCCGTCCTCCAGATCCTTCTCGCTGGCCGACAGGCCGAGGTGGATCAGCCGCTTGCCACCGTCCTCGTAGAGCGGCCGGTAGGCGATCCGGCCGGTGACGTCGATGCGGTCCTCGTCCTGGCTGAAGCCGAAGTCGTCGGCGTCGTAGAACACGCCGAAGCCCCAGTTGAAGGCGTCGCCCCGCTTGCCGTGGACGCCGGCGCCGCTGTTGCGGCTGGGGGAGAAGGCCTGCACCGGCAAAGAGCGCTCGAGGAAGGCGAGGTACTTCGAGCTGGTCAGCTCCTCGAGGCTGAAGTATTCCTTGTAGTGCCCGAAGCGGACCGTGCCCCAGCGGCTCTTGATGCCGACGTAGACGTCCTTGAAATCGGCGTCGCCGCCGGCGAAGTCGTACTGCGCCTTGAATTCGACGCGCTTGTAGATCGTGCCTTCGAAGAACAGGCGGGCACGGCGGAACTCGAAGCCGTCCTCGAGCTCGCCGAGCTCGGCGTCGGCGGAGACGAAGGTCCAGTCGGCCTGGATGCGACCGCCGAACTTGAGCGCGAAGTCGCCGTCTTCTGACTCCAGCTTGAAGCCGTTCGACCACTTGAAGGTGAATCCGTCGTCGGCGGACGACGCGGCGGGGGCCAGGGCCGCCAGCAGCAGGGCGGCGGCGGCGAATCGGAGCAGCCTGGCGGCTCCGTCGGCGACTCTCATGGGCGATCCTCCTTGGGCGGCCGCTGGGGCCGCTGGCCGCCGGCCCGAGGGGGCCGGGCGGGCGGGTTCGACGTTGTCCGAAGGGCAAGCCCCCTCCGTCTGCTCGCGGCGAAGCATCGAGCACCGGCGTGAAGAGAACAAAAAGAGACGATGAAAAAGCCGTGCCCCGGCGCGCCTGAGATCTTGCCTCAATCTTTATCCCTCCTTCACGAGCCGGGGCTAGGTTGACGGCGTACGGGGGACGCGCCCCGTCGGTAAGGTAAGGAAGAACGAACGCAGACCCCCATTCGAGCGCACGTTTCCAGGAGGATCCACTCCATGTTCAAGACCCGCTTCGCCCTGCCGGCCGCCGCCCTCGCCGCGGCGCTGCTCGCTCTGCCGGCCTTCGCCCAAGTCCAAGCGGACTCCCGTCAGGTCCAGGTGGACTCCCGCCTGCCTCACTACCGGCCGGCGTCCGGCGTCTCCGGCACGATCAAGAGCGTCGGCTCGGACACCCTCAACAACCTGATGACCCTCTGGGCCGAGAAATTCAAGGAGTTCTATCCCAACGTGCAGGTCGAGATCGAGGGCAAGGGCTCGTCCACCGCGCCGCCGGCCCTGATTTCCGGCGCGTCGAACTTCGGCCCGATGAGCCGCGAGATGAAGCAGGCCGAGATCGACGAGTTCGAGAAGGTCTTCGGCTACAAACCGACGCCGGTTCACACCGCGATCGACATGCTGGCGGTCTACGTCCACAAGGACAACCCGATCGCCCATGCCGGCCTGAGCTTACCTCAGGTCGACGCCATCTTCTCCTCCACCCGCAAGGGCGGCTATCCGACCGACGTCACCACCTGGGGCCAGCTCGGCCTCGACGGCGAGTGGGCCAACCTGCCGATCAGCCTCTACGGCCGCAATTCGGCCTCCGGCACCTACGGCTTCTTCAAGTCCAAGGCCCTGTTCAAGGGCGACTTCAAAGACTCGGTCAAAGAGCAGCCGGGCTCGAGCTCGGTGGTGCAGGGGGTGGCCAGCGATCGAGGCGGCATCGGCTACAGCGGCATCGGCTACAAGACCGCCGACGTCGCCGCCGTGCCGCTGGCCAGGAAGGACGGGGAGTCGCCGGTGCCGCCGACTCCGGCCAACGTCGCCAGCTACCCGCTGGCCCGCTTCCTCTACGTCTACGTCAACAAGAAGCCGGGGACCGACCTCGATCCTCTGCGGCGCGAATTCGTCAAGCTCATCCTCAGCCGGGAGGGGCAGGAAGTGGTGGTCAAGGACGGCTATCTGCCGGTGTCCTACGAGATCGCCAAGAAGACTCTGGCGTCGGTCGGCATCGACGTCGACGAGGCGTACCGCTGAGTCGCAGGGGATGGGGAGACGAGCCCGGCGGGGACGGGGAGAGCCCGACCGGCCGTGGTCGCGGGCCCTGGCGGCGCCCCTCCGTCGCCGCCGGCGCCGGCGACGACGTTGGGGGAGGGCGCCTTGACCCGCGGGCCGGGATGGTGTCGGATAGGATCGGCCGCGAGCGACGCACGTCTGAGATCGCCCGATGACGACCCCCGCCAGTTTTACCGGCCGCGCCCGGGCGCGCACGACCAAGAAGAGCGTGCGGGTCGTCGACGCGGTGGCGCGGTCCCTGATCTCGATCGGCGGCATCGCCACCATCGTGGCGGTGATGGGGGTCTTCGTCTTCCTGGTCTGGGTGGTGGCGCCCCTCTTCCTGCCGGCTGAGATCGGCGAGCTGCGCACCTTCGACCTGGATTTCGAGGAGGCGCCGATCCACCTGGCGCTCGACGAGTACCGGGTCCTCGGCTGGGCTCTGCTGCCCGCCGGCCGGATCGAGGTCTTCCGTCTCGACAGCGGCGCGCGCCGCGCCAGCCGGCGGCTCGCCCCCCCCGGGCAGCTGCGCTCGGCCCATCTGCCGGCGGTGGGGAAGGAGGCGGTTCTCGGCCTCGCCGACGGCAGGGTGCAGCTCGCCGAGATCGGTTTTGTGAGCACCGTCTTGAGCTCCGGCAAGCTGCCCGAGGCCTTGCGGCGCGAGCTCGACGCCGCGCCCGCCGGAGTCCCGATCGACTACCGCGACGGCGTCCTCCAGCGCATCGCCGGCGATCAGTACCGCAGCCAGGAGCTGGCGGTGAACCTGGGGGAAGCCCTGAGCGTCGCCCCCGGACCGGTGGTCGCGGTGGCGCGGGTCACCATCGGCGCCGGACCGCGCATCGCCGCCCTGGTCGACGTGACGCCGCGCGCGGAGACGACGCCGGACGCCCCGGCCGGCGGAGGGCTCAAGCTCTTCCTGATCGACGGCGAGGAGGAATCGAACTTCCTCACCGGCGAAACCACCCTCAGCTTCGGGGCGCCCCGCGAGCTGCCCTTCCGGCCCATCGGGGAAGGCGTGCCCATCTTCCTCGGCATCTCCGGCACCGGCGCCGACGTCTACGTCGCCTGGGCCGACGGTTCCCTCCTGCGCCTCGACGTCAGCTCCCCCGCGGACGCCTTCATCGCCGAGCACGGCCGGCTGCTGCCGCCGGGGGTCGGTCTCACCGCCATCGGCTTCGTGCTGGGCAACAACACCCTGGTCTGGGGCGGCGCGGACGGGCGGCTCGAAGCGGGGTTCACCATCCGCGTCGCCGACTACAGAGGCGACCCCATGCCCGGCCTCGAGCGCGATCGACGAGCGACCACCCTGCTGGTGCGGACCAAGAGCCTGGCGGAGGGCCGTGCGGCGCCGCGCTCGGTGGCCGCGTCGGCCCGCACCCGGTTGATCCTCAGCGGCTTCGACGACGGCGAGATCCGTCTCTTCAACGTCACCCACGAGGCGCAGCTGGCACGCCGCGCGTTGGCCGCCGGCGAGCCGGTCCTGGCCCTCGCCATGGCGCCGAAGGAAGACGCCCTGGCGGCGGTGACCGGCGGCCGGGTCCACGTCGCCAGCCTCGATCCGCGCTATTCGGAAGCGAGCTGGAACGCCCTCTTCCGGCCCACCTGGTACGAGGGCTACCCGGAGCCGATCCACAGCTGGCAATCGTCGAGCGGCAGCGACGACTTCGAGCCCAAGCACTCCCTCATGCCGCTGATCTTCGGCACCATCAAGGCGACCTTCTACTCGATGCTTTTCGGCGCTCCGCTGGCGCTGCTGGCGGCGATCTTCACCAGCGAGTTCCTCGACGCCCGCACGCGGGCGGTGATCAAGCCGACCATCGAGCTGATGGCGAGCCTGCCGAGCGTGGTGCTCGGCTTCCTCGCCGCCCTGGTCTTCGCCCCCTTCGTCGAGAACGTGGTGCCCGCGACCCTGGCCAGCTTCGTCACCTTCCCTCTCGCCTTTCTCCTCGGGGCCCAGCTCTGGCAGCTGCTGCCGTCGTCGCTGGCCGTTCGCCTCGAGCGCTGGCGTTTCGGCTTCCTGCTGCTCGCCCTGCCCCTGGGCGTGGCCCTGGCCGCGCTCCTCGGGCCGCGGGTCGAGGGCTGGGTCTTCGCCGGCGACCTCAAGGCCTGGCTGGCCTGGGAGCCGGGGGGCGATCCGCGCTTCGCCAGCGCCCTCGGCGGCTGGCTGTTCCTCACCCTGCCGCTGGCGGCCGCGGCCGCCTGGCTGGTGCTCGAGCGGCTGGCCAACCCGTGGCTGCGCCAGCACGGCGACCGATGGGATCGACGCCGCCTCGCCGTCGCCGACCTGGTGAAACAGGGCCTCGGCGTCGGCCTGGCCCTCGGCCTGGCGGTAGCCTGCGCCGTCGCCCTCGACGCCCTCGGCTTCGACCCGCGGGGCGGCTTCCTCGACACCTACGAGCAACGCAATGCCCTGGTGGTCGGCTTCGTCATGGGCTTCGCCATCATCCCGATCATCTACACCATCTCCGAAGATGCCCTGCGGGCGGTGCCCGAGCACCTGCGCTCGGCGTCGCTCGGCGCCGGCGCCACCCCCTGGCAGACGGCGGTGCGGATCGTCGTGCCGACGGCGATGAGCGGTCTCTTCTCCGCCCTGATGATCGGTCTCGGTCGAGCGGTGGGGGAGACCATGATCGTGCTGATGGCGGCGGGCAATACGCCGGTCATGTCGTGGAACGTCTTCGAGGGCTTCCGCACCCTGTCGGCCAACATCGCCGTCGAGCTGCCGGAGGCGGTGCAGGGCAGCACCCACTATCGGACCCTCTTCCTCGCCGCGCTGGTGCTCTTCGCCATGACCTTCGTCGTCAACACCATCGCCGAGGTCGTCCGCCTGCGTTTCCGCCAGCGGGCCTACCAGCTATGAGCACCCCAGACCAGCCCACCTGGCGGCGGCGCCGGCGGGCGCGCAGCACCCTCTTCGCCGCCGGCGAGCCGATGATCTGGCTCACCGGCGGTGCCCTGGCGATCTGCACGGTGATGGTGGCCGGCCTCCTGCTCCTGGTGCTGCGCCAGGGGCTGATCACCTTCTGGCCCGCCCCGGTGGTCGAGATCACGACGCCGGACGGCCGGGTCTTCATGGGCGAGATCACCCGCCGCGAGAGCTTTCGTCCGGCGGCGGAGGTGGTCGACCGCCTGCCGCCGGCGGTGCGGGAGAAGGCCCGCGCCGAGCTGGCGGCGAGCGACGGGGTGGCGCATCGCGAGCTCGTCCGCACCGGCAACTTCCGTCTCACCCAGAGCCACTTCGCCTGGGTGTCGAGCTTCGAGGTCGAGAACCGTCGCCGGCCGCCGTGGGCCCTGGTCCTCGAACGGCTGGAGTGGGGGCGGTTCTACGGCTTCCCCCAGGCCTTCGTCGAGATGCACTTCCTGAGCGGCGAGGGCGACCCGCGGCAGGAGGCCCGGCGGCTGCTCGACCGGCTGGCCGGCCGCGGCCGCCAGCTGCGGCTGGTGGTGAGGGGCAGCGGCCGGCGGCTCGCTCTGGCCGGCGTCGAGCACCTCGACGACGCGACCGAGCTGGCGGCGGTGGCCGAGATCGACGGCGGGGCGCAGGCGGCGTGGGAGGGCTTTCGCCGCCACCACGACGCGGTGCGCCAGCGCTGGCGCCGGCGGCGGGCGTTGGAGAAACACGACGTCGGGGAGGTCAACCACGCGCTGGAGCGCGCCCGCCTCGAGCGGCGCGCGGCCGAGCTCGAGCGCGAGCGGGCGGCGGCACGCCACGGCGCGGGCTCGGCGGCCTACGAGGCGGCGCAACGGGCCTACGAGGCGGCGCAACGGGCCTATGAGGCGAAGCGCGTCGAGGCTGAGGCCGAGCTGTCGCGCATCCGCGCCGAGATCGAGCGCATCAACGGCGAGAACCGGCGCCTTCAGCTGCTGATGACGACCGCCGGGGAAGGCGCCACGCCGCCGCAGACCGTGCTCGTCCCGCTCGACCAGATCGTCCGCGCCTACCCCGCCAACCAGCTGTCGGCAGGCGGCAAGGCCGGCGTCTACCTGGCGCGGTGGGGCGAGTTCCTGCTCGACGAGCCGCGCGAGGCCAACAGCGAGGGCGGCGTCTTCCCGGCCATCTTCGGCACCGTCACCATGACCCTGCTGATGTCCCTGGCGGTGGTGCCCTTCGGCGTCCTGGCAGCGCTCTATCTGCGCGAGTACGCCCGCGCCGGGGCGGTGATCTCGGCGGTGCGGATCGCCATCAACAACCTCGCCGGGGTGCCGTCGATCGTCTTCGGCGTCTTCGGCCTGGGCTTCTTCTGCTACGTCGTCGGCGCCAGCCTGGACCAGCTGCTCTTCGCCGCCAGCCTGCCCAATCCGACCTACGGCAAAGGCGGCCTGCTGTGGGCGTCGCTCACCCTGGCGCTCCTCACCCTGCCGGTGGTGATCGTCGCCACCGAGGAGGCGGTGGCGGCGGTGCCGAGCTCGATGCGCGAGGGTTCCTACGCCTGCGGCGCGAGCAAATGGCAGACCATCCGCCGCATCGTCCTGCCGCGGGCCATGCCGGGCATCATCACCGGCATGGTCCTGGCGATCGCCCGCGGCGCCGGCGAGGTGGCGCCGCTGATGCTGGTCGGGGCGGTCAAGCTCGCTCCCGAGCTGCCGATCGACGGCATCTTTCCCTACGTCCACCCGGAGCGCAGCTTCATGCACCTCGGCTTCCACATCTACGACGTCGGCTTCCAGAGCCAGAATTCCGAAGCCGCCAAGCCCATGGTCTTCACCACCACCCTGCTGTTGATCGCGATCATCGCGCTGCTCAACCTGACCACCATCTGGCTGCGCGGTCGCCTGCGCAAGCGCTACGCCGGCAGCCAGTTCTAGCCGATCTGACGCGGTACCATGGACCCGACGATGGCGACCACCGACGCTCCGACCCCGACCCACGCCGCCCCGGCCGCGGCGAACGCGCGGCGACCGGCCGGCCGGCGCACCGGCGGCGAAGACCCCCTCCTCGCCATCGAACGCGGCGAGACCCCGCCGAGCGAGATCCACGACGGCGTGCTGGCCGAGGAGCCGGTACTGGAGATCGAGCACTTCGATTTCTGGTACGGCGACGTCCAGGCCCTCTACGACATCTCGATGAACGTGCCGCGGGGCAAGGTCACCGCCCTGATCGGCCCCTCGGGCTGCGGCAAGTCGACCCTGCTGCGGTCGGTCAACCGCCTCAACGACCTGATCGCCGGCGTGCGGGTGGAAGGCGACATGCGCCTCGGCGGCGACTCGATCTACGCCCGCGGGGTCGACGTCATCGAGCTGCGCAAGCGCATGGGCATGGTGTTCCAGAAGTCGAACCCCTTCCCCATGTCGATCTACGAGAACGTGGTCTACGCCCTGCGCATCGACGGCGAGCGGCGCAAGAGCGTCCTCGACGAGGTGTGCGAGCGCAGTCTGCGGGGAGCCGCTCTATGGGACGAGGTCAAGGACCGCCTGGACGAGCTCGCCCTGGGGCTCTCCGGCGGCCAGCAGCAGCGCCTGTGCATCGCCCGCGCCATCGCCGCCGAGCCCGAGGTGCTGCTGATGGACGAGCCCTGCTCGGCCCTCGACCCGATCGCCACCGGCAAGATCGAGGATCTGATCGACCAGCTGCGCGGCGACTACACCATCCTGATCGTCACCCACAACATGCAGCAGGCGTCGCGCACCTCGGACTTCACCGCCTTCATGTACCTCGGGCGGATGATCGAGCTCGGCACCACCGAAGAGATCTTCACCAACCCCCACCTCAAGGCCACCGAGGACTACATCACCGGCCGCTTCGGCTAGCGATGGGGCGGGCCCGTGAGCTCACCCGCCGGCGGCCTGTTTGAGTTTCCGGACCTCAGGTGAGATGACCAGGATGGCCTTTTGGACGTCTCGGATCTGGGCTTCCAGCCTGTCGAAGCGTTGGGCGACACTTCGCTCGATAGTATCGAAGCGTCCCTCGACAGTATCGAAGCGTCCCTCGACAGTATTGAAGCGTCCCTCGACGTATTCGTGAAGCTTCGCGAGCCCGGTGTGGAGGGCGTCGAGTCTTTCGAGGATTTCGTCCATCAGAGGCTCCCATCCAAATCGGCCACGGTGCGAGACCGGCCTGTGGCAGATCATTGGTTGGTGCACATTATTGCACTTCGGTGTACAAAAGTACACTTCGTTGAAGCTGAGTCTCTACTGCGCCAACGGGATTACTCAAATCCTTGCCGGCAATCTCTCCGCGCCGCTACCGTCGGTAACGACCCACCGTCACCGATCGGTAGCGAGGGTCGCTGGGCGGTTCTCGCCAGGTGATGCCACGAGATGCCACGAGCGGCCGTCTGCCGGAGGTGAAAGCCGGGGCGTTTTGCGCTACTCTAACGGGGCCCTTAGGACGACCGCGGCGCGGCGATCCACCGCCGGCGGCAACCGCGACGACCTCGCACACGAGAAAGCGACGCCATGATCAACAGCTTCAACGCCCTCCGCACCCTGACGGTCGGCGGGCAGACCTATCGCATCGCCAGCCTCCCCGCCCTGGAGGCGCAGGGCCATGACCTCTCCCGCCTGCCCTACGCCACCCGCATCCTGCTGGAGAACCTGCTGCGGCGCGAGGACGGCGTCAGCGTGCCGGCCAGCGACGTCGAGGCGCTGGCGGCGTGGGATCCGCAGGCCGAGCCCACCACCGAGATCGCCTTCATGCCGGCCCGGGTCATCCTGCAGGACTTCACCGGCGTGCCGGCGGTGGTCGACCTCGCCGCCATGCGCGACGCCATGGTGGCGATGGGCGGCGAAGCGGAGAAGATCAACCCCCAGCAGCCGGTCGACCTGGTGATCGACCACTCGGTCCAGGTCGACGAGTACGGCAGCAAGGCGGCGCTCTTGATCAACGCCGCGCGCGAGTTCGAGCGCAACCGCGAACGCTACGCCTTCCTGCGCTGGGGCCAGAAGGCCTTCGCCAACTTCCGCGTGGTGCCGCCGGCGACAGGCATCGTCCACCAGGTCAATCTCGAGTACCTGGCGCAGGCCGTGTGGGTGGGGACGGACGGCGACGGCGAGCCCCCCTTCGCCTATCCCGACACCCTGGTCGGCACCGACTCCCACACCACCATGATCAACGGCCTGGGGGTGCTCGGCTGGGGCGTCGGCGGCATCGAGGCCGAGGCGGCGATGCTCGGCCAACCGATCTCGATGCTGATCCCCCAGGTGGTCGGCTTCCGCCTGCTCGGCGCTCTGCCCGAAGGCGCCACCGCCACCGATCTGGTGCTGCGGGTCACCGAGATGCTGCGCGCCCACGGCGTGGTCGGCAAGTTCGTCGAATTCTTCGGTCCCGGTCTCGCCAACCTGCCTCTCGCCGACCGCGCGACGATCGCCAACATGGCGCCGGAGTACGGCGCCACCTGCGGCATCTTTCCGATCGACGCAGTGGCCCTCGACTACCTGCGCTTCACCGGCCGCAAGCCCGAGCGCGTCGCCCTGGTCGAGGCCTATATGAAGGAGCAGGGCCTGTTCCACACGGCGGACAGCCCCGAGGCCACCTACAGCGAGATGCTGGAGCTCGATCTCGGCACGGTGGTGCCGAGCCTCGCCGGTCCCCGCCGGCCCCAGGACCGCATTCCCCTGAACGAGGTCCACAAGGCCTTCCGCCGCGATCTCGAGGGCCTGATGGGCGTCGGCAGCAAGGCCAGCCCCCTGCCGCTGGCCGGCGAGGCGGGTGGCGGCGGCACGGCGGTGGCGGCGGCGCCGGCGGCCGCCGCGGTCGAGGTGACGATGGACGGCGAGACCTTCACCCTGCAGCATGGCTCGGTGGTGATCGCCGCCATCACCAGCTGCACCAACACCTCGAACCCGTCGGTGATGGTCGCCGCCGGCCTGCTGGCCAAGAAGGCGGTCGAGCGTGGGCTGAAGGTCAAGCCGTGGGTGAAGACCAGCCTGGCACCGGGCTCCAAGGTGGTGACGAGCTACCTGCAGGAGTCCGGCCTTCTGCCCTACCTCGAGCAGCTCAAGTTCAACGTCGTCGGCTACGGCTGCACCACCTGCATCGGCAACAGCGGACCGCTGCCCGAGCCGATCCGCGACGCCATCCACCGCGGCGCCCTGGTGGCGGCGTCGGTGCTGTCGGGGAACCGCAATTTCGAGGGCCGCATCAGCCCCGACGTGCGCGCCAACTACCTGGCGTCGCCGCCCCTGGTGGTGGCCTACGCACTCGCCGGCCGCATCGACGTCGACCTCTACAACGAGCCCCTGGGATTCGACCATCGCGACGAGCCGGTCTTCCTCAAGGACCTGTGGCCGAGTCGTCACGAGATCCAGGAAACGGTGCGGGGAGCGCTCAAGGCCGAGATGTTCGGCCGCGAGTACGCCGACGTCTTCAAGGGCGACGACGCCTGGCGCCAGCTGCCGTTGCCGGAGGGCGCCACCTACGCCTGGGACGAGAGCTCGACCTACATCAAGCAGCCGCCCTACTTCGCCGACATGCCGGCCGAGCCGCCGCCGCCCGAAGACATCGTCGGCGCGCGGGTGCTGGCGTTGCTCGGCGACTCGGTGACCACCGACCACATCTCCCCCGCCGGGGCGATCAAGCGCGACAGCCCGGCCGGCGCCTACCTGATCGAGCGCGGCGTCGCGCCCAAGGACTTCAACTCCTACGGCTCGCGGCGCGGCAACCACGAGGTGATGATGCGCGGCACCTTCGCCAACGTGCGGCTGCGCAACCGCCTGGTGCCGCAGACCGAGGGCGGCTTCACCCTCCACCTGCCGGATGGCGAGGAGATGACGATCTTCGACGCGGCGATGCGCTACCAGCAGGAAGGCGTGCCGCTGATCATCCTCGCCGGCAAGGAGTACGGCACCGGCTCGTCGCGCGACTGGGCGGCCAAGGGACCGCGCCTCCTCGGCGTACGCGCGGTGATCGCCGAGAGCTACGAGCGCATCCACCGGAGCAATCTGATCGGCATGGGGATCCTGCCCCTCGAGCTGATCGACGGGGCGAGCGCCGAGAGCCTCGGCCTCAACGGCCGCGAGACCTTCGACGTCGGCGGCCTGGCGGCGCTGGTCGAGGGCGACTTCGAGGCCGGTCGCACCGTCGAGGTCGTCGCCCACCGCCCGGACGGCGGCACCGTGCGCTTTCCCACCCGGGTGCGTCTCGACACGCCGCAGGAGGTTCAGTACTACCGCCACGGCGGCATCCTCCACTACGTGCTGCGCCAGTTGCGCTAGGGCACAAAAAATCCCCGTGCCGTGGAGGGAGACGACACGGGGGGAGGAGAGGGAGTGAAGAGGGCGTTCGGGTCGATTCTTGGCCGGAAGCTTACCGAGCGCTCGCTCTTCGTCTGGTTTATCCGGACCGCGATACGGATCGGATTTGCTCTGTTGGTAGGATGACTGACGACGCCGCGGGAGCCCGCCGTGCCATACGCCATCAGCAAAGACTTCACCTTCGCCGCCGCCCACCGCATCGATGGCCACGCCGGCCCCTGCCGCCACCTGCATGGCCACAACTACCGGGTGCGAGTCAGGCTCGCCGCCGATCGTCTCGACGCACTCGGCATGGTGGTCGACTTCGCCGACCTGAAGGCGATGATCGAGCAGGTGGCGGGGCCGTTCGACCACCGGGTGATCAACGACGTCCCGCCCTTCGACCAGCTCCCGACCACCGCCGAGCAGCTGGCGGAGCACGTCTACCGCGGCATCGCCGAGCGCCTCGACGATCCGCGGGTGCGCCTGGAGCGGGTCGAGGTGTGGGAGAACGATACGTCGTGCGCGATCTACAGCGAGTAAGCACCCGGGCCGTCGATCCCATCCTCCGGCTGCCGCCCGCCGAGCGCCTCAAAGTCAACGAGATCTTCTACTCGATCCAGGGCGAGTCCTCCTTCGCCGGCCGGCCCTGCGTGCTGGTACGCCTGACCGGCTGTCAGATGCGCTGCCGCTGGTGCGACACCACCTACAGCTTCTACGAGGGAGAGTGGATGTCGCGCGCGGCGGTGGTGCAGCGCGTCGCCGCCTTCGGCTGCCCGCTGGTCGAGCTCACCGGCGGCGAGCCGCTGCTGCAACCCGGGGCCCGGCCGCTGATGGCCGAGCTCTGCGACGCCGGCTACGAGGTCCTGCTGGAGACCGGCGGCGGCGTCGACGTCGGCGGCGTCGATCCACGCGTCCACCGCATCGTCGACCTCAAGTGCCCGGCCAGCGGCGAAGCCGGGAACAACCACTGGCCCAACCTCGAGCTGCTGACGCCGCGCGACGAGCTCAAGCTGGTGCTCGCCGGCGAGGCGGATTACCGCTGGGCCAAGCGGGTGGTCGAGGAGCACCGTCTGGGAGAGCGGCTGCCGGTCTTCTTCTCCCCGGTCCACGGCGAGCTCGACCCCGCGCAGCTGGCCGCCTGGATCCTGCGCGATCGGCTGCCGGTGCGCCTGCAAGTGCAGCTCCACAAGCTGCTCTGGGGGGCCGAGACCCGCGGTGTCTGAGGACGGCCGATCGCCGGCGACATCGGCGTGGTGGCTCTCCGCCGCCTGCTGCGCGCTCCTCGTCGCCCTGCCCTTCGTCTGCGTCACCACCCCGCCGATCACCGATCTGCCGCAACAGAGCGCCCAGATCCGCCTGCTGCTCGAAACCGTGGGCAACGACCAGAGCCCGTACCGCATCCAGTGGTTCGACCCCAACAAGCTCGGCTACCTGCCCCTCGCCGCCGGCTGGCTGCTGGCCCCGCCCCTGCGTGCCGGCGGCGCCGGCATGGTGCTTATCGGCTGGGCCTGGGTGGTGGCGATCCACGGTCTGACACGGGCGGCGGGGCGACCGCTGGCGAATGCTCCGGTGGCGTCGCTCTTCTTCTTCAATCACGTCACCTATTGGGGCTTCGTCAGTTTTCTCACCGGCCTGCCGGCATTCGTCCTCTGGTTGGTGCTGCTGCGACGACCCGCTGCCGGCTGGCGGCGGGGGACGGCGATCGCCGGCGGCGCGTTCCTGCTGTATGCCGCCCACGTCCTCTGGCTGGCGGCCGGCACGGCGTGGTTGCTGCTCGACGCCGTCCTCGCCCGCCGGCCGTGGCGCGAGGCCGCCGTCCGCTCGGCCTGGACGGCTCCGGCGCTCCTCGCCGTCGCTTTCTGGTACCCCCGCTTCGCCGCCAGCGGCTTCGACTCCGCCACCGTCTACGGTCACCCGCCGTGGCAACGGCTGCACCCGGACTGGCTGGTGGGCACGGCCTTGGGCGGCCTGCGCGGCCCGGTACCGGGGCTGGTGCTGCTGGCGGTGGCCGGCTGGCTGGCCCTGGCGCTGTGGCAGGGACGCGAACGGCTGGCGTCGACGATCGAGCGGCCGCTCCTCGCCGCCGGCCTGGGCTTCCTTCTCGCCGCCCTGCTGCTGCCCGGGGTGCGCCAGCACACCATCTTTTTCGCCTCCCGCTGGCTGCCGGTGGCGGCGGTCTTCCTGGTCCTCGCCCTGCCCGCGCCGCGTCTGCGGCCGGTCCTGCGCCGGACGCTTCCGCTGCTCGTGTTGGGGGCCTTGTCGCTTGCCACCGCCAACGCCTGGCGGGACTTCGAGCGCGACGAGCTGGCAGGCTTTCACCGCGCCCTCGAGGCCCTGCCGGCCGCACCGCGCCTCCTCGGCCTCGACTTCGTGCGCCAGAGCCCGCGCATCCGCGACTATCCCTACTACCACCTCTACGCCTACGGCCAGGTGCTGCGCGGCGGCACCCTCAACCGCTCCTTCGCCGACCAGGCCTCGAGCCTGGTGGTCTTCCGCCAGCTGCCCAAGACCTACCCCTGGACCCGCGACCTCGACTGGCGAGCGCACACGGTCCGGCGCTCGGACGTCGCGTACTTCGATCACCTCCTGATCTTCGGCGACGAGGCGATCCACGCCCGCTTCGCCGCCGACCCGCGCCTCGACGCCGTCACCACCGGCGCGCCCTGGCGTCTCTATCGGGTGCACAGAGCGCTACCATGAGGCCACCATGATCGAGATCTTCTCCACCCCCGAAGCCTGGATCAGCCTGGCGACGTTGACCGCCTTGGAGATCGTCCTCGGCATCGACAACATCGTCTTCATCACCATCCTGGCCGGAAAGCTGCCGCCGGCGCAGCAGCCGCTGGCGCGGAACCTGGGGCTCGGCCTGGCGCTGATCTCGCGCCTGTTGCTGCTCTTTTGTCTGAGCTGGGTGATGCGGCTGCACGCGCCGCTCTTCGCCCTCGCCGGCCACGAGGTGAGCGGCCGCGACCTGATCCTGATCGCCGGCGGGCTCTTCCTGATCGCCAAGGCGACCTTCGAAATCTACGACAAGGTCGAGGCCGCGCATCCGGCGGAGCGACGCACCGCCGGGGTGCAAGCCCGGGCCCTGGCACCGATCCTGATCCAGATCATGCTGCTGGACGTGGTCTTCTCTCTCGACTCGGTGATCACCGCCGTCGGCATGGTCGACCACCTGTCGATCATGGCGGTGGCGATCGTCCTGGCGGTGATCGTGATGCTGATCTTCGCCGGCCCGGTGGGCCGCTTCGTCGACGGCCATCCGTCGATCAAGATCCTCGCGCTGTCGTTCCTGGTGATGATCGGCGTGCTGCTCCTCGCCGAGGGCACCGGCCAGCACCTCAACAAGGGCTACGTCTACTTCGCGATGGCCTTCTCGCTGATGATCGAGCTGCTCAACATGCGCTACCGCCGACGCCACCAGCACCTCGAAGCCACCGGGGTCAACGGCGGCGCGAGCGCTTGAGCTCCTCTTCCTTGAACATGTAGCGGATGCTGTGCTTCGACACCAGGAGGTTGGGCTCGTTGGTGCGGTTGAGCTTGATGGTCGACTTGTCGTACCACTCGATCCAGCCGCGCAGCTCCTCGTCGTTGGTCAGCACGACCACCATCGGCGTCTTCGCCGCCATCTGCTTGAGGTAGTAGAACTCCTCGGCATTGGTCTGCTCGGGGGGCACCTGCTTGCGGCGTACCGAGCGCCCAGGGCCGTTCTTGTGGTCGGTTCCGGGGCGGATCAGCTTGCGGTTGCTCATGATGCTGGAGCGCCTTCGCCGCGGCCGCCACGCCGGCGGCGGGCGGGCTTGGCGACGCGTTTGTATTGGTCGTCTTCGTAGGCCAGGCAGCACAGCAATCGGCCGCACTGGCCGGAGATCTTCGACGGGTTGAGGCTCAGATTCTGGCGTTTCGCCATCTGGATCGAGATCGGCCGGAAGTCCTTGAGCCAGGTCGAGCAGCACAGGGTACGGCCGCAGATGCCGATGCCGCCGAGCAACGCCGCTTCGTCGCGTGCTCCGACCTGCACCATGCGGATGCGAGCCGAGAAGCGCTGCGCCAGCTCGCGGACCAGCTGGCGGAAGTCGACCCGGCCGTTGGCGGTGAAGTAGAAGGTGGCGTGGCGGCCGTTGAGGGAAAAATCGACCCGCGACACCTTCATCTCCAGGTTGAGCGCCCGCGCCCGCTCGCTGCAGAAGCGCTTGGCCAGGTACTCGTTGCGGCGCTGGTTCTCGTGCGCCCGGGTATCCCGGCGGGTCGCCCGCCGCAGGATGCGCCGGGCGCTCGACTTCTGGCATGGCTTGAACACCGGCATGGGGGATTTCTCCACCCGGCCGTAGGCTGGACCGTACTCGAGATCGACCACCACCCGGGCATCGCGGGGATAGATCGCACCGCCGGTCCGGCACAGGGTGAGGTTGGTCTCGTCGCGAAAGCGCACGCCGACGAAGGTCTCTTCGACCGCCGTCGACATGCCTTTGAACGAGCAACCGGCACAGCCGCTCATCGTCGTCAATCCCTTCGTCTCGATCGTCCCTGGCGGGAAGTAGTGAGGCTCAGCGCGCTACGCGCGCGCGTCGACACGTCCCCGCCGCCGATTCTATCGTGATATCGGCAAAGCCGAACAAACCGCCTTACGGAAGCACGTCAATCTCAGCGCGGGCTTCAGGGTCTGTGGCGACGATCTTTGCCGCAAGCTATCAACGCCGGCAGCGGGTGTCAAATTCCCTCAAGCGCGGCTGCCGCCGGTGGCTCGCTCCAGCACCCGGCGGCCGACGTCGCGGCGCAGGATCTTGCTCGGCCAGTGGATCTCGGCCGCGGCGACGTAGGCTCGGCGCAGGGCGTCGAGCAGCTGCACGCCGCTGGCGCAGACCCCGAGCACGCGGCCGCCGGCGGTGATCAGCTGCGCGCCGGCACGGGCGGTGCCGGCGTGGAAAACCTCCACCCCCGGATGAGCGCGGGCGGCCTCGAGGCCCTGGATCGGCTCGCCCTTGACCGGCTTCTGCGGGTAGCCGCGCGACGCCAGCACGACGCATGCCGCAGCCGCCTTGCGGATGCGCAGGCGCGGCGTCTCGAAGCGCCCTTGGGCGCCCTGGACGAGGACCGGCAGCAGATCGTCCTCCAGCCGCATGAGCAGGGGCTGGGCTTCCGGATCGCCGAAGCGGACGTTGAACTCGAGCACCTGGGGGCCCTCGCTGGTGAGCATCAGCCCGGCGTAGAGGACGCCGGCGAAGGGCCTGTTTTCGGCCGCCATGCCGGCCACCGCCGGTTTCATGATGCGCTCGATGATGCTCGCTCCGACCCCGGACGACAGCACCGCCGACGGGCTGTGGGCCCCCATGCCGCCGGTGTTGGGACCGCGGTCGTCGTCCTCCAGGCGCTTGTAGTCCTTGCACGGCGGCAGGGGCAGGAGATGCTCGCCGTCGCAGAGCGCGAGGAAGGAGACTTCCTCGCCGGACAAGCAGCGCTCGACCACCACCCGATCGCCGGCGGAGCCGAAGCGCCGCTCGTCGAAGAAGGTGGCGAGGGCGGCCTCGAGCTCCGCCTCGTCGCCGGGGATGAGCACCCCTTTGCCGGCCGCCAGACCGTCGGCCTTGAGCACCACCGGAAAGCCCAAGCGCTGCGCCGCGGCCCGCGCCTCGGCGGCGTCGTGGGCGATCTCGAAGCGGGCGGTGGGGATGCCGTGACGGCGCATGAACTCTTTGGCGAAGACCTTGCTGCCCTCGAGCTCGGCCGCCTGCTGGCGGGGGCCGAAGACGGCGACGCCGCGACCGATCAGCTCGTCGGCGAGACCGAGGGTGAGCGGCAGCTCGGGGCCGACGACGGTGAGGTCGATCTTGAGGTCGGCGGCGAAATCGGCCAGCTGGTGGATCTCGTCGTCGGCGATCGGCACCAGGTCGGCGACCTCGGCGATGCCGGGATTGCCGGGCGCGCAGTAGAGCTCCGTCAGGTGCGGGCTCTGGCGCAGCTTCCAGCACAGGGCATGCTCCCGCCCTCCAGAACCGACCACGAGTACCTTCATCGCTGCCTCCGTCGTGCCGCCTCGAGGGCGGCGATCGCCATGGTATCCACAATATCGGTCACCGAGCAGCCGCGCGACAGGTCGTGCACCGGTCGATCCAAGCCCTGGAGCAACGGGCCGATGGCGCGGGCGTGTGCCAGCCGCTCGGTGAGTTTGTAGGCGATATTACCCGAATTGAGGTCGGGAAAGATCAGCACGTTGGCGCGGCCCGCCACCGGGCTCGAAGCGACCTTACGCGCCGCCACCTCCGGCACCAGGGCGGCATCGGCCTGGAGCTCGCCGTCGAAGGCGAAGTCGACGTGCCCCTGCCGCCGCCGCCGCTCGAGGATCGCCACCGCAGCCCGCACCGGCTCGAGGGTCGGATGCTCGGCACTGCCCTTGGTCGAGAACGCCAGCAGCGCCACCCGCGGCTCGCCGCCGACCAGCAGCCGGTAGGCCGCCGCCGCCTGCATGGCGACGTCGGCGAGCTGCTCCGGATCGGGCTGGGGGAGGACGCCGCAGTCGGCGTAGACCAGCGGCGGGCGATCGCGCAAGAGCATCAGGAAACAGGAGGTGACGACCCGGTAGCGGGGGTCGAGGCCGATGACCCGCAGGGCGGCCCGCAGGGTGTCGCCGGTGGTCGCCACCGCCCCCATGACGGCGCCGTCGGCGCGGCCGCGGGCGACCAGCAGGTCGGCGTAGAACAGGGGATCGCGCACCCGATCGGCGGCCGGCGTGGGGTCGCGTATGCCGCGCTGGGCGAGCCGGGCGTCGAGCTCGACGGCCCGCTCGTCGAGCTGCGGGTCGTCCGCCGGATCGAGCACCGGCACCGCCAGCTCGACGCCGGCGCGGCGCGCCGCATCCGCCACCGCCGGCGGCCGGCCGACCAGGAGCGGCCGGCAGAGCCCCCGCCGGGCGGCCTCCTCCGCCGCCGCCACCACCCGTTCGTCCTCGCCCTCGGCGAGCACGATCGTCGCCCCGGCAGCTCGGGCTTCGCGGTGCAGTCGTTGCAGGACGGGATCCACTCCCCGGAGCGTACGGTTTTTGATCGCCGCAGGCAATGCCGTCGCCGGGCGCCCCGAGGGAGCGTAGCCGCGGCCGTCGGTTGGGCACCGCGCCGGTACGGCTTTGGATCGGAGGCGGGCGGCGTGGGTTTAGAATGCCGCCCATGAGTACCGCCGACCAAGCCCCGGCCCCTGCCCCCTCGCTCGACGACGTCTTCTCCCCCATCGCCTGGCGCGACGGCACCCTGTACCTCCTCGACCAGACCCGCTTGCCCAAGGAGGAGGTCTGGCTGCGCTGCGACACGCCGCAGAAGGTCGCCGACGCCATCTACCGCCTGTCGGTACGCGGCGCGCCGGCGATCGGGGTGGCCGCGGCCTACGGCCTGGTGGTCGGGCTTCAGGGGGTCGCGCGGCGGGAGGATCTCGGCCGCCGTTTCGACGAGGTGGCGGAGCTCCTGCTGCGCACCCGGCCGACGGCGGTCAACCTGCGTTGGGCGATCGCGCGCGGCCGGGCGGTCTTCGAAGGCTGCCGCGATCAGGAACCGGAGACGGTACGGCGAACGCTCCTCGACTGGGCGCACGAGCTCCACGCCCGCGACGTGGAGACCAACCGTCGCATCGGCGAGCACGGCGCGGCCCTCTTCGCGCCCGGGGACCGCGTCCTCACCCATTGCAACGCCGGCGGCCTCGCCACCGGCGGCTACGGCACCGCGGTGGGGGTCATCACCTCCTGCCACCGCCACGGCCGCCTGGGCCAGGTGTGGGTCGACGAGACCCGGCCCCTGCTCCAGGGCGCCCGCCTCACCGCCTGGGAGCTCGAACGCCTCGGCATCCCCTACCGCCTGGTGACCGACTCCAGCGCCGGTGCCCTGATGGCCCGCGGCCTGGTCGACCGGGTGGTGGTCGGCGCCGACCGCATCGCCCGGAACGGCGACGTGGCGAATAAGATCGGCACCTACGTCGTGGCGGTACTCGCCAAGCGCCACGGCGTGCCCTTCTACGTCGCTGCACCGCTGTCGACCATCGACCCGGACACCCCCTCCGGCGACGCCATTCCGATCGAAGAGCGCGCCCCGGACGAAGTCACCGAAGTCTTCGGCACCCGCGTCGCCCCCGCCGCCACCAGCGCCCAGAACTTCGCCTTCGACGTCACCCCCGCCGAGCTCGTCACCGCCATCATCACCGAGGC
Organism: Acidobacteriota bacterium; assembly: GCA_003697015.1. GTDB lineage: Bacteria > Acidobacteriota > Thermoanaerobaculia > Multivoradales > J023 > J023. Next base: position 22,778 of record RFGL01000066.1, read on the forward strand.
CGGCGTCCTCACCCCGCCCTACGAAGAGAGCATCGGCGCCGCTCTGGCCGAGCGCCCGCCGGGATAGGGGGGCGATCGATCAGTAGCCGATCAGCAGTATGCCTTTTAGAGGAAGGTGCAGGCGATTGCTGGCGTAGAGGGTTTCGAAGACTACGCGGGCACGCTCAAAGTCCCTTGAGTTCCGGTAGGTGTTGCGCACCGCGATGCCGAGGTAGTCGACCCGATGCATCATGCACGCCTGGAATAAATCTTTCAAGATTTGATTGTTGGCGACGGCTCGTCCGGCTTCAACTTCCAGGACCATGCGGCGCTCAGCTGCCCACGCGTCTGCCGCGAAGACTTTTTCGGGTTTTCCCTGACTGCCGAACAGTACCGGAACAAAGATTTTGTCCTTTTTTGTGCTTCCCTTTTCGACCGCAAATCCAATTGTTTTTAACTTCGGCCTCAATCTCGCCAGGACTTCGTTGCTCTTGAGTTGATGCGTCGCCGAATCTATGCTTCCGATCACCGCATTGAAGGCACCTACCACGTCGAGGCATACGGCGGGCGGAGCATCCGACTTCGGAAAGTAGATCCAATTCAACATGTTGCTTTCCCGGCGAGAACTATACCTCGATCCGGCTGGAGGTCCGCGAGGTCCCCGCCGGCGGACGACGGCACGCGCACGGAAAAGAATTTTTTCTGAACAATAGAGATTTTTCTGAAATTCCCGATCGCGGGCTTTCCGCCCATCACCGTTCTTCTTGGCCGCGCTACTGGACGTCGAGCCACAGGGGTAGGCGTTTGCTTCCGGGGGTAGTTCGAGAAGCGGTCAGGCGACCGGCATCGGCGATCTGCGCCAGGTTCTTCGCACCTCCGGCCTGCGAACGGGCCGCCTCGCGATACCATCCCCCCATGGGACGCCTGCTCCATCGGCTTCAGCTGGTGCTGCTCCTGGCGCCGTTTGTGGCGGTGGGGACGGCGTTGGTCTTCGGCTTGACGCTGCCCCGGGGGCATCGCTTCGGCCGGGCGGTGACGGTGGAGGCGGCGGCGGAGCGGGCGTTTGCCCTGCTGGCGGACGTCGAGGGGTGGCCGCGCTGGTCGGCGCGGGTGCGGGCGGTGGAAGCGTTGCCGGAGCACGACGGCCGGCGGACCTGGCGCCTGAAGCTCGGGAGCGACCGGCGCGGGGCCTACCTGACCCTGGCCGACGGCACGCCGCCGCAGCGGCTGGTCTTCGAGCTCGCCGACTCGGCGGGGCCGTTCCGCGGCGTTTGGCACTTCGCCGTCGTGCCGCTGGCCGGCGGCTGCCGCGTCGAGCTGGTCGAGGAGGCGCGCTACGGCAATCCCTTCGCCCGCTTCTTGGTCCACCTGGCGAGCGACAAGGCGCGCCTGGCGGAAGACATGCTGCGCGATCTGGCGCGGGCGCTGGGGGAGGCGTCGCCGGAGATCGAGCGGATGGAGCCGGCGCCATGAGCCGGCGGGAGCTTCACTTCCGCCCTGAAGACGAGCCCCTGCGGGACGACGTGCGCACCCTCGGCGCGCTGGTCGGTGAGGTGCTGCGGGAGCAGGGCGGCGAGGAGCTCTTCGCCGACGTCGAGGCTGCGCGGCGGGCGGCGATCCGCCGCCGCGAAGACGAAGATCGCCCCGGCGACGAGCTGGCGGCGCTCCTCGACGGGCGGCCGGCGGCGTCGGCGGAGCTCCTGGTGCGGGCCTTCGCCACCTACTTCCGCGTCGTCAACCTGGTGGAGAAGGTGCACCGCATCCGCCGACGCCGGGACTATCTACGCCAGGGGCAGGCGCAGCCCGGCAGCCTCCTCGCCACGGTCCGCCGGCTGGCGGAGGGTGGCCTCGAGCTGCCGGCGGCGGACGCGCTCTTCGGCCGCCTGCGCCTCGAGCCGGTCTTTACCGCTCACCCCACCGAGGCGACCCGCCGCACCATCCTGCGCAAGGAGCAGCGCATCGCCCGCCGGCTGGTCGAGCGTCTCGATCCGTCGCGCACGCCGCCCGAGGAACGCGCCGCCCTGGGACGCATCCGCGCCGAGGTCACCAGCGCCTGGCAGACCGAGGAGCAGCCTTCCGCCCGGCCGACGGTGGCCGACGAGCGCGAGCACGTGCTGTTCTACCTCGTCGCCACGCTCTACCGCGTCGTGCCGTCCCTCTACGAGGCCCTCGACGACGCCTGCACCGAGGTCTACGGCGCGCCGCCCCAGCCCCTGCCGCCCCTGGTGCGCTTCGCTTCCTGGGTCGGGGGCGACATGGACGGCAACCCCAACGTCGGCGCCGCGACCATCCGCGAGACTCTCGCCCGCCAGCGCCAGCTGATCCTCGGCCGCTACCGCGAGGAGCTCAACGAACTCTACGGCCAGCTCAGCCAGTCGCCGTCGCGCATCCCGATCGCCGAGCAGGTGATGGCGCGCATCGACGGCGATCCGCAGCGCGACGAGGTGCTGGCGGCGATGCCGCCGCGCCACCGGGAGATGCCCTACCGGGTGCTCCTGACCCTGATGTACCGGCGCCTCGGCCGCACCCTGGAGGACGCCGGCGGCTACCGCTCGCCGCAGGAGCTCGCCGACGATCTCGAGCTCATCGCCACCAGCCTGGCGCACAACCGCGGTTTGAATGCCGGCCACTTCGCCGTCCGCCGCATGCAGCGCCGCCTCGCCACCTTCGGCTTCCACCTCGCCACCCTCGACGTGCGCCAGGACGCCGAGGTCCACCGCCGGGTGATCGGTCGGCTGCTCGCCGATCCCGACTGGCAGGAACGGCCGGCTGCGGAGCGCGCCGCGCGCTTGCGACGGGTGCTGCAGGAGAACGAGCCGCCCGCCGGCGGCGGCGACGGCGGGAGTCAGGCCGCCCTCGAGGTCTTCCGCGCCATCGACGAAGGCCGGAAACGCTACGGCCGCCACGCCATCGGCCCCTTCGTCATCAGCATGGCGCAAGGGGTCGACGACGTACTGTCGGTGCTGGTGCTGGCGCGCTGGGCGGGGCTGGAGGATGACGCCGGAACCGTGCCTCTCGACGTCGCGCCGCTGTTCGAGACCGTCCCCGATCTGCAGGCCGCAGGGGAGGTGATGGCGGCGCTCCTCGCCGACCCCCTCTACCGCCCCCACCTGCGCTCGCGCGGCGATCGCCAGATGGTGATGATCGGCTATTCCGACAGCAACAAAGACGGCGGCCTGGCGTCGTCGCGCTGGGCGCTCTACCGCGGCCAGCAGGCCCTCGCCCAAGCCCTGCTGCCGGCGGGGGTCGAGCTGGTGGTCTTCCACGGCCGCGGCGGCACCGTCAGCCGCGGCGGCGGCAAGACCGAACGCGCGGTCCAGGCCATGCCTCCCGGCGCCCTCGGCGGCCGGCTGCGCCTCACCGAGCAGGGCGAGACCATCGACGCCAAGTACGGCCTGCGCGGCATCGCCCAGCGCACCCTCGAGCAGATGCTCGGCGCCGTCGCCCGAGCCACCGCCCAGCCGCTCGAGGACGAGCCGCGCGAGCCGCGTTGGCGGGGGATCATGGACCACGTCGCCGCCGCCAGCCGCCGGGCCTACCGCGAGCTGGTCTACGACGCCGAAGGCTTCTACGACTACTTCCGCCGGGCGACGCCGATCGACGTCATCGAGCGCATGGCCATCGGCTCGCGGCCGGCCTCCCGCCGCTCCCGCCGCGGCCTGGAGAACCTGCGCGCCATCCCCTGGGTCTTCGCCTGGACCCAGAATCGCCACATCCTGCCCGGCTGGTACGGCCTCGGCACCGGGCTGACGTCCGCGATCGCGCGCCACGGCCGCGACGCCGTTGCCGAGATGGCCCGCGACTGGCCCTTTCTGCGCGCTCTGCTCGACGACGCCGAAATGGTGCTGGCCAAAGCCGACCTGGGGATCGCGTCGCGCTACGCCGAACTCGCCGGCGAAGAGGGCGGGCCGATCTTCGAGCGCGTGCGGGAGGAATTCGGCCGCACCGAGGAGGCGATCCTCGAGCTCAAGGGCAACGCGGCGCTGCTCGACGACGACGTCACGCTCCAGCGCGCCATCCGCCTGCGCAATCCCTACGTCGACCCGATGAGCTTGCTGCAGGTCGATCTGCTGCGCCGCTGGCGGGCGGCCGGGCGCGACGACGACGACCTCCTGCACGCCCTCTTCGCCACCGTCCGCGGCATCGCCCAGGGGCTGCAGAACACCGGCTGAGGCCCACCGGCGGCCGGGGTAGAATCGCTGCCATGAAGGTAACCATCAAGCACTGCGTTTCCTGAGGCTACCGATCCCGGGCGGCGAGTCTCGCCGCCGCCATCAAACAGGCCCTCAGGGCCGACGTCACCCTCGAGCCCGGCGGCCCGGGCCAGTTCGACGTGCTGGTCGGCGAGCACCTCGTCGCCGGCCGCGCCACGGGCTTCTGGCAGCGGCTTCTGGGCGGCGGCTTCCCCGAGCCCGCCGCGGTGATCGACCGGCTGCGCCGCCACCCGGGCTGAACCGCCGGCCGGCCGCGCAGCCGCAGGGGCGCCCGGTATGATGGTCGGACTGCGACGGGAGACCGGCTTGATCACTCTGCGTACCCATCTGCTGCTGCTGCTCGTCGCCACCGCCGGCGGCGCGGTGCCCCTCGAGCTGGACTCCCTCGAGCAACCGGTCTCCATCGCCGGCGCCTGGCGTTTCCACCCCGGCGACGATCCGGCCTGGGCTCGCCCCGACTTCGACGACGAGGACTGGGCCGAGATCGAGGTACCGGTTCCGTGGGGCCGGCAGGGCTACCCCGACGTCGGGATGGCCTGGTACCGCCGCACCGTCCGCTTGCGGCTGAGCGACGAGGCGCTCGACGACCTGCGCCTCGCCGTCAGCCTGGGGGCGGTGGCGTCGAGTTACGAGCTCTATGCCGGCGGCCGGCTGCTCGGCGGCGCCGGCGCCTTGCCGCCGCGGCCGCGGCTGGCCTACGACCAGCAGCGCATCCTTCCCATCCCGCGACGGGCGCTCGCCGCCGACGGCCGCCTGGTGCTGGCGCTGCGGGTCTATCGCGCCCCCGAGCACGGCGCCAGCGCTGGCGGGCCGACCAGCGGCAATTTCCTCCTCGGACCGATCGAGGTACTGACCGAGCACGCCATCCGCCACCGCCTGCCGCAACTGATCCTGACCTGGCTCTTCCTCGCCGTCGGCCTCTTTCACCTCAATCTCTACCGCCGCCGTCCGCAGCAGCGGGTCTACCTGTGGTTCGGTCTCTTCGCCCTCAACAACGCCGCTTTCATCTTCCTGCGCTCCCAGTGGCGCTTCGCCCTCGGCGACGACTTCGCCCTGCTCAAGGAAGCGGAGTACGTGGCGCGTTTCCTCCTGCCGGTGCTGGCGATCCAGTTCTTCTGGACCCTCTTCGACAAGCCGATCGGGCGCTGGCTGCGCGCCTACCAGCTGTCGCACGTCGCCCTCGCGGTGGTGGTGGCCACCCCCGGCCTGGGGCTCAACCTGCTCGCCGTGCGCTGGTGGGAGCTGTGGGTGGCGCCGCTCTTGGCGTTCTGCCTCGGCATGATCCTGCTGCGCGCCCTGCGCGGCGACCCGGACGCCCGTACCATCGCCGTCGGCGCCGTCGTCCTCGGCCTCACCTTCGCCTCCGACATCCTCGCCGGCCGCGGGGTGGTGAACCTGCCCTTCCTCAGCGCCTACGGCTTCGCCGCCTGCGTGCTGTCGATGGCGACGTCGCTGGCCAACCGCTTCAGCCGCGTCCACCAGCAGCTCGACGCCCTGCGCCAGGACCTCGAGGCGCGGGTCGAGCAACGCACCCACCAGCTGGCGGCGGCGAAGAGCGCGGCGGAGGCCGCCAACCGGGCGAAGAGCGAATTCCTGGCCAACATGAGCCACGAGATCCGCACCCCGATGACCAGCATCATCGGCATGGCGGAACTGCTCGGCAAGGACGGCCTGACGCCGGCTCAGGAGCACTGCTTGAAGACCATCACCACCTCGGCCGACGCGCTGCTGCGGCTGGTCGACGACATCCTCGACTTCTCCCGCATCGAGGCCGGCGGCATGACGCTGGAGCGCGAGCGCTTCCGGCCCGCCGCCCTGGTCGACGACGTCGTCCGGCTGCTCGAGCCGAGCGCCGAGGTCAAGGGCCTGGTGCTCTCCGTCGAGCTGGCGGCGGATCTGCCGCCGTGGGTGGAGGGCGATCCCAACCGCCTGCGCCAGGTGCTGATCAACCTGGTGGGCAACGCGATCAAGTTCACCGACCGCGGCCGGGTGCGCATCGCGGCGTCGCGCTTGGCGGCGGAGGATGGGTGGCTGCGCTTTGTGGTCGAGGACACCGGCATCGGCATCGAGCCGCGGGTTCAGGAGGCACTCTTCGACCCCTTCACCCAGGCCGACGGCTCGGCCAGCCGCCGCTTCGGCGGCACCGGCCTGGGGCTGGCGATCAGCCGCCGCATCGTCGAGCTGGCGGGGGGCCGCATCGGCGTCGACAGCGTGGTGGGGGAGGGTTCGACCTTCTGGCTCGAGGTGCCCCTGCCGCCGGTCGCGGCGCCGCCGGAGGAGGCGCCGCAACCCCCCGCGCCCCTGTGGACGCCGGAGGATCCCAGGCCCCAGCCACGGGTCCTGCTGGCGGAGGACAATCCGGTCAACCAGCTGCTGACCGTGCGTCAGCTGGAGAGCCTCGGCTGCCGGCCGACGGCGGTGGAGAACGGCCGTCAGGTACTGGATGCCCTGGACGAGCACCGCTTCGACCTGGTGCTGATGGACTGCCAGATGCCCGAGCTCGACGGCTACGAGGCCACCCGCAGCCTGCGCCGGCGCGAGGTCGACGGCCAGCACCTGCCGGTGATCGCCCTCACCGCCCACGCCCTGCCGGAGCACCGCCAGCGCTGCTTCGAGGCCGGCATGGACGACTTCCTCGCCAAGCCCTTCCACATCGCCGAGCTCGCCACCATCCTCGCCCGCTGGCTGCCGCCGCGCTCAGTCGTCGCCGTCCCCGCTCGCGGGTCGTGAGCCGGCGACGGCTCACTCGGCGATGTCCGCAAGGTTTTCGATTCTCGACGTCGAGGTGTCGTAGGGCAGGTAACGCACCCGGATCGGCTTCCCGACGTTCATGACGTAACCCCGTTTGCAGTGAGTCCCTACCGGCTGGCACCCGCCGACCGTCCTCTCCTCACCGTCGCGTTCTACAGTGAACTGATAGCTCAGAAAATAACGCTTGTCCTCCCTGAACGGACCGTATAGCTCCTTGAGGGGTCTTCCCTCGCCGTCGACGTCGAGGAGAATGCCATCCGTCACCACGCCTTCCTCGTCGAGCGCTGAGGCAATCCTCCGCTTCCGCTGATACGACTTCACGAGCCAGGCGACAAGGAAGCTGAGAACGATAATGATGACCAAGGTGTTCAACATCGCTCCTTCCGTCGGCTGTCGACCTCCTGTGGTCGAAATCGATCGGGTGGTCGCCGCAGCGACCATCCTCCTTATATGCGGCCCGCGCCCGCGCTATTCACTCGCGCCTCAACCGCCGCGGCGCGGGCGCAGGCCGCGGGGAATGAGGGCGCGGGCGGCGAGCTCGAAGAGGCCCTGGACGGCGAGGGCCATCAGGGCGGCGGGGACGGCACCTTCCAAGATCAGGCCGACGTCGTCGAGGCGGATGCCGGTGAGGATCGGTTGGCCGTAGCCGCCGGCGCCGATCAGGGCGCCGAGGGTGGCGAAGCCGACGTTGATCACCGCCGCGGTCTGGATGCCGGCGAGGATCGACGGCAGGGCCAGGGGCAGCTCGATGCGCCGCAGGCGGGCGGCGGGCGACAGCCCCAGGGCCAGGGCCGACTCGACGAGGGGGGGCGGGATGGTGGTGAGGCCGCTGTGGGTGTTGCGCACGATCGGCAGCAGGCTGTAGAGAAAAAGCGCCACCAGCGCCGGCGGCTCGTAGATGCCGAGCAGGGGGATCATGAAGACCAGGAGCGCGAGCGCCGGAATGGTCTGCACGACGCCGACGGCACCGAGGATCAGCTGGCCGGCACGCGGAAGCTTGGCGGCCACCACCCCGAGGGGGATCGCCAGCAGGATGGCGGCGGCGAGGGAGGCGGCGACCAGCATCAGGTGCTCGCGGGTGCGGGCCAGGAGGCGGGCCGCCCGGCCGGCGGACTCGACCGCCACCGACAGCCCCAGGCTCTCGGCCAGGAAACTCGCGGCGACCTCGGCTTCGCTCTCGCCGCCGAGCTTGACCCGGGCGTTGAGCCGGCTGATCGACGTCTCGTCGAGGGTGCCGGCCAGGCGTTCGAGGGCCGAGCGCAGAGCGGGGATCTGCTCGGCGCGGTCGCGGCGGTAGAGGTAGACGGCGTAGTAGGTGGGGAAGTAGCCCCGATCGTCGGTCAGCACCGCCAGGTCGTAGTAGGCGATCTCGGCGTCGGTGCTGTAGAGGTCCATGACGTCGAGATCGCCGCTCTCCAGGCCGCGGTAGGCGAGGTCGTGGTCGAGGCCGCGGACCCGGGTCTGGGGCAGGCGGTAGCGCTGGCGCAGCCCCGGCCAACCGTCGGCCCGATCCATGAACTCGTTGGAGAAGCCGAAGCGCAACTCGGGATGGCGGCGCAGGTCGGAGATGGTGCGCACCCCGAGGCGCTCGGCCTGCTCCCGGCGCATGCCCAGGGCGTAGGTGTTGTTGAAACCGAGCGGGGGCGTCATCAGGATGCCGCGCTCGGCGAGGGCGGCGGCGAGCGCCCGGTCGTCGGGCAGGTTCAGATGCTTGAGAACCTCCAGCCGCAGGGTGCCGGTGTAGTCGGCATAGACGTCGATCTGACCGGCCTCGAGGGCGTCGAAGAGCACCCGCGTGCCCCCCAGCTCGCGGCGGTGCTCGGCGTCGAGACCGGCGGCCCGCAGGCTCAGGGTGGCCAGCTCGCCGAGGATCACCGCTTCGGTGAACTTCTTCGAGCCGACGACGATCCGCTCGCCGGCCGCGGCCGGGAGGGCGGCGGCCGCCACCACCAGGAGCCAGGCGACGGAGCTCCGCGCCACCGCCTCATGCCTCCAGGTGCAGGGTGCGCTGGGCGCGCACGAAGCGTTCGACGAAGGGATCGGCGGGGCGCTCGACCATGTCCTCCAGGCTGCCCTCCTGCACCTTGCGCCCGGCGCGCAGCAGCACGATCCGGTGGCCGAAGTAGGCGGCCTCGGCGAGGTCGTGAGTGACCAGCACGACGGTCTTGCCGAGCTGCTCGAAAATCGCCCGCAGGTCGTTCTGCAGATCGAAGCGGATCAGCGGGTCGAGGGCGCCCAGGGGCTCGTCGAGCAGCAGCACGTCGGGGTCGAGCATCAGGGCGCGCATCAACGCCACCCGCTGGCGCTGGCCGCCCGACAGCTCGATCGGGAAGCGTTCGAGGCCGTCCGCCGGAAAGCGGGTGAGGTCGACCAACCGCTCGAGCCGGGCGGCGATCCGCGACGCCGGCCAGCGCAGGTGGCGGGCCATGAGGGTGACGTTGCGGCGCGCCGTCAGGTGGGGAAAGAGGCCGCCGTCCTGGATGACGTAGCCCACCCGGCGCCGCACCTGGAGGACGGCCGACGGCTCCAGGGGGGCGCCGTCGATGCGCACCACCCCGGCGTCGGGGACGATCAGGCCGAGCAGCAACCGCAGGACCGTCGACTTGCCGCAGCCGCTGGGGCCGATCACCACCACCGTGCGCCCGGCCTCGACCGCGAGCTCCAGGCGATCGACCGCCGGCACGCCGCCGAAGGCCTTGCTCACCCGGTCGAGCTCCAGCATCGCCGCGCCGCCCATCGTCCGGCTAGGCTACCAGCCGTGTGCTAGCATCGCCCGGCTGTTCTTCACCGTCCGCCCCCGCGGGGCGGGACGATCGCCTGACGAGCCCCGATGCCGCGCATGGTCAAGCCCCCGCTCAGCCTCCGCCTGTGCCTGCCGATCGTGCTGGCGGCGGCCGCCTTCGTCCTGCAGTGGCAGACCGCGGCCGTGGAACGCGACGCCGCGCGGGCGGCGGAGATCGCCCCGGCGCCGCGCTTCGATCCGCGCCGGGCCCATCTCGCACCGCCGGGGGAGACGCCGATCGTGGTCTCGCCGAGCGACGTGCCCGTGGCCATCGAGGTGCGGCGCGGTCAGACCCTCGGCGGCTTGCTCGCCGAGCTCGAGTTGGCGCCGCGGGAGGCGAGTGCAGCCGTCGCCGCGCTGAGCGGGAGCTTCGACGTGCGCAAGCTTCGCGCCGGCACCACCCTCCTCGCCTACCGCGGGCCCGACGGTCGCCTCGTCCGCCTGCGTCTCGATCGCGACGGCGGCTGGGTGGAACTGGCGCGCGGCGACGGCGGCTGGCAGAGCCGCTGGCATCCCTACGAGCAACGGGTCGACGTGCGGGCCGTGGCCGGCACCGTCGAGGGCAATCTCGAACAGGCCATGCGCCGGGCCGGCGGCGAGCCCCTGGTGGCCTATCGCATGGCCGACGTCCTGGCCTGGGACCTCGACTTCACCCGCGACCTGCGGCGCGGCGACCGGTTCGCGGTGCTCTACGAGGAGATCTTCCTCGACGGCATGGACGCCGGGCCCGGCCAGGTGCTGGCGCTGACCTACGACAACCGCGGCCGGCGCTACGAGGCCTACCGCTTCGACGGCTCCTACTACGACGGCGACGGGCGGCCGCTCAAGAAGATGTTCCTGCGCTCGCCGCTGCGCTTCTCGCGCGTCACCTCGCGCTTCAGCCACCGCCGCTTCCACCCCATCCTCAAGATCCACCGGCCGCACTACGGCGTCGACTACGGAGCGCCGGCCGGTACCCCGGTGCGGGTGACCGCGAACGGCACGGTGATCTCCGCCGGACGCAGCGGCCAGGCCGGCAACATGGTCAAGGTGCGCCACCCGAACGGCTACGTCACCGCCTACCTGCACCTGTCGCGCTTCGCCCGCGGCATCCGCCGCGGCGCCCGGGTCGAGCAGGGCCAGGTGATCGGCTACGTCGGCGCCACCGGCCTGGCGACGGCGCCGCACCTCGATTACCGGGTGCAGAAGAACGGCCGCTGGATCGATCCCCTGAGCATCCGGCCGACCCCCGCCGAGCCGATCCCGGCCCACCGGCGGGAGGCGTTCTTCGCCTACCGCGACGCCCTGCGCGCGAGCCTCGAGAGCGGCGCTCCCCTGACCCTGCCGGAGACCCGCACGGCGGAGCAGCCCGGCGTCGCCATCGCCGCCAGTGCCCGCTGAAGGGGCTCAGCGCGACGCAGCGAAGCGGCGGCGCAGCCCCCCCAGCCGCGGCGCCAGCCCGAGCAGCACCATGTAGACGTAGCCGTGGAGGAAGAGGTAGAGGAAGGGCAGGCACTCCCACATGTCGAGCTCGATCGCCAGCCCGATGCAGACGACGAAATACGCCGCCAGCAGCGATTCGAAGAGCAGGGCGACGTCGGCCGGCAGGCGGTAGCGCTTGTCCTGCCAGCCGTCCCCCTTGCCCTCGATGTGGTACTTGGGGGTGCGGTGGAAGACCCCCGGCTTGGTGCCCAGGCCGGCGAGCACCGCCCGGGTGTTGTTGACCGCCAGGCCGATGCCCAGGCCCATCAGGGCCGGCAGGTGGAGGAGGCCGTGGAGAGCGCCGCCGGGGCGCCGGTGCTGGCTCATCAGGTAGAAGACGATCACCGACACCGTGGCGCCGACGAAGAGCGGCAGGTCGATGGCCAGCAGGGCCCACGGCTGCTGGTCGCTGCGCAGGACCATCGCCGGAAAGATCAGCAGGGAGAGCAACACCATCAGGGCGTAGGTGCCGTTGGCGGTGAGGTGGACGAAGGCCTCGAGCTTGGTACGCCAGGGCAGGGGGGCGCGCAGGATGCGGCCGAGGAGCTTGCGACCGGTCTGCACCGAGCCCTTGGCCCAACGGTGCTGCTGGCTCTTGAAGGCGTTGATCTCCACCGGCAGCTCGGCCGGCACCTCGAGCTCCGGCAGATAGAGGAAACGCCAGCCCGCCAGCTGCGCGCGGTAGGACAGGTCGAGGTCCTCGGTCAGGGTGTCGTGCTGCCAGCCGCCGGCGTCGTCGATCGCCTGCCGGCGCCAGACGCCGGCGGTGCCGTTGAAGTTGAAGAAGCAGCCGCTCCGATGACGCGCCGTGTGCTCGACCACGAAGTGACCGTCGAGGAGGATCGCCTGCACCCTTGTGAGGAGGGAATAGTCGCGGTTGATGTGCCCCCAGCGCGCCTGCACCATGCCGATCCCGGGGTCGGCGAAGTACGGCACCACCCGGCGAAGGAAGTCCGGCGGCGGCACGAAGTCGGCGTCGAAGACGGCGATCAGCTCGCCGCGCGCGACCTCCTGGCCGGCGGCCAGAGCCCCGGCCTTGAAGCCCTCGCGGTCGCGGCGATGCAGGTGGTGGACGTCGTGGCCGGCGGCCTGCAGGCGCGCCACTTGCGCTGCGACGCGCTCCGTGGTCTCGTCGGTGGAGTCGTCGAGCACCTGGATCTCCAGGCGCTCGCGCGGATAGTCGAGGGCGCAGGCGGCGTCGATCAACCGCTCGGCCACGTAGAGCTCGTTGTAGATCGGCAGCTGCACCGTCACCAGGGGCCAGATCTCGGGCTCGGGCGGCTCGGGCGGCGCCTGCCGCAGGCTGCGGCGATAGGCCCAGACCAGGTGCAGGCGGTGCAGGCCATAGGCGGCCAACAGACCGAGAACCAGGTAATACAGTGGCAGGATCACAGCCGACATCCCGACGCTCATCGCTCGCACGTCTCCTCGCACGGATCGACCGCCGAGACCCTCGGCTGGCGGCCTTGCCCCTGATCGCGCTCTGCGGCGCGTGGCTCCCGGTCTACGATCTGGCCCGTTTCCCCCGGCTTACCCTGGCGCTGGTCCTCGCCGCCTTCGCGGCCTACGGCTGGGCCCTGCGGCGCCTGGAGGCGGTCGCCTCGCCGGCCACCGTCCTGCTGGTCGCCGCTGCTCTGCGCTTGCTGGCCCTGCCTCTGCCCCCCACCCTGTCGGACGACGTGCTGCGCTACGTCTGGGACGGCAAGGTCGCGACGGCGGGGTTCAATCCCTACCGCTGGGCCCCGGAGGCGGCCGAGCTCAGCGCCCTGCGCGACGACGACTGGCGTCGCATGCCCCACAAGGAGGTGCCGGCAGTCTACCCGCCGGCGGCGCTGGCGCTCTTCAGTATAGCGAGCGTGCTGCCCGCCCCGACGCCGGCGCTGAAAGTCCTGCTCGCCGCCGCCGACCTCGCCGCCTGCGCCCTGCTGCTGCGGCTGGCGACGGCCCTCGGTCTGCGCCCGGGCCGGGCCGCCTGGTACGCCTGGAATCCGCTGGTGGTGCTGGAGGTGGCGGGGATGGGCCACGTCGATGCGCTGATGGTCCTGGCGATGGTGGCGGCGGTTTTCTTCCTGGTTCGCGGCGCCGCCTGGCGCTCGGCGGCGGCGGCGGCCCTCGCCGTCCTCGCCAAGCTGGTGCCGCTGGTGGCGCTGCCGGCGTGGGCCCGCCTGAGCCGCCGGCCGGCGCGTTTCCTGGCCCTCGCCGGGCTGCTGGTGGCGGCGGCCTTTCTGCCCTTCGTCGCCGCGCTCGGCGGGCCGCCGCCGGGGCTCGTGACCTACGGCGTGGCGTGGGAGTGGAACGGGCCGCTGTACGAACCCCTGTGGCGGCTCTACGAACGGCTGGCCCTCGACCTGCTCCTCAAGGACGGGCTCGACGAGCTCAAGGAGCTCACCGGCTGGCATGAGCGATGGAACCATGTCTATCCCTTCGTCTACCCGCAGCTGCTGGCCAAGGCCACCCTCGCCCTGGTGATGCTCGCCCTGATCGCTCGCAGCTGGCGCGACCGCCGGCCGGTGATCGCCACCGGCCGGCTGTTCGGGGGGGTGTTGTTGTGCTCGGCGACGCTTTATCCCTGGTATCTGCTGTGGGTGCTGCCGTGGGCCGCCTTGGCCCGCCATCGCGCCTGGCTGGCGCTGTCGGCATTGGTGCAACTATCGTACCTGCCGCAGCTCACCGACCTCGAGCTGGTACCGTGGATCTACCTGTTGATCTGGACGCCCTTTGCCTGGCTGCTCATCCGCTCCCGATGGTCTATCGATTGATCCTCGCCTATCGCGGCACCCGCTACGCCGGCTGGCAGCGCCAGGCCAACGCCCTGGCGGTGCAGGAGGTGGTCGAGACCGCCCTCGCCGACCTCCTCGGCACGGCGCCAACCCTGCACGCCGCCGGCCGCACCGACGCCGGCGTTCACGCCCGCGGCCAGGTGGCCCATTTCGTCCCGCCGCGGCCCTTTCCCCTGCGCGGGCTGGTGCATGGCGGCAACCACCGGCTTCCTGACGATGTACGGATTCTGTCGGCGGCGCGGATGGCCGAGGGATTTCACGCCCGCAAGTCGGCCCTGGGCAAGGTCTACCTCTACCGCCTGCACCGCGGGCCGGTGGTCTCGCCGCTCGACGCCGACCAGCTCGCCGCCGCGCCGCGCCGCCTCGACCTCGAGGCCATGCGCCGGGCTCTGCGTTACCTGCCGGGACGCCACGACTTCTCCGCCTTCGCTCTCGCCGGCGGCAGCCACCGGCAGGCACGGCGGCGGATCTACGCCGCCACCCTCGATCCGGCGGGGCGCGAGCTGCGGCTGCGCATCGCCGGCGACGGCTTCCTGCGCGGCATGGTGCGCTCGCTGGCCGGCACCCTGATCGAGGTCGGTGCCGGCAGACGCCCGCCGTCGTCGTTTCGCGAGCTGCTCGGCGGGGCACCGCGCGCCGCCGCCGGCCCGACCGCCCCCGCCTGCGGCCTGGTGCTCGAGCAGGTCTTCTACGGCCCGCGCTGGCAGCCCCTGGAACGTTGCGAGCCTTGAGCCGGGCTACGCCCCCCCCGACGTTGTTGTGGTAGGTTACGCCCCCACCATGGCCGAAGCCCGTCCACCCTGCAGGCGCTTGCGCCCCGACGATCGCGAGCGATAGACGATGAGCAGCCGAAGCGACGAATGGACCGTCGAAGCCCGATGGACCGGCAGCCTGCGCGCCATCACCGCGGTGATCGGTTCGCTGCTCGCCCTGGGGGCGATCTTCCGCTTCTCCGACACGCTCTTCTTCGCCGTCTGCCTGATCGTCGTCGGCGGCGCGGCGGTGGAGTACTCGCGGCTGGCGCGACGCTGGGTGCCGAGCGCGCCGCTGGTCGCGGTGCCGGTGCTGGTGGTGGCGACCAGCAGCGGGCTCTACCTGCTGCTGCGCAGCCTCTCCTCCGACCCGCGGGCGCTCGCGCTGTGGTTGATCGGCGGCCTGGCGGCGGTGATCCTCGGGCCGGCGCTGGTGGTGCTGGCGTCGCACACCCGGATCCAGGAGGCGGGCCTCGCCGCCGGCCTGATGAGCTTCGGCGTGCCCTACTTCACCGCCGCCACCGTCGGCCTCTTCGAGCTGCGGGCGCTCGATCCGTGGCTCCTGGTCGTCTTCCTGGCGGCGATCTGGAGCGGCGATACCGCCGCCTACTACGTCGGCTCCCGCCTCGGCCGCCACAAGCTGGCGCCGGTGGTCAGCCCCAACAAGAGTTGGGAGGGCGCCGTCGCCGGCTTCGCCGGCAGCGTGCTCGCCGCCGCCGTGTGGAGCTACTACCGCCTGGGGGCGATCGACGCCCCGCTGCTCCTGGTCGTCGCCGTCACCGCCGTCGTCGGCCAGGTCGGCGATCTGCTGCAATCGCTCTTCAAGCGCGGCGTCGGGGTCAAGGACTCGTCGCAGATCCTGCCCGGCCACGGCGGGTTGTGGGACCGCCTCGACGCGCTGATCCTGGCGACACCGATCTTCCTGCTCGGGCTGTGGTGGCTGGGGCCGGAGACGGTCATCCCCTGAGCGACCGCCGTCGAACCCGCGGCGCCGTCCGCCGTAGGTGTATGCTGTACGCCGCCGGCCCGGAGATGCGATGGACGCCACCACCCTGCTGATCACCGTCCCCGCCTTCCTGATCGCCCTCGGCGTCATCGTCTTCGTCCACGAGCTCGGCCACTTCGTGGCCGCCAAGCTCTTCGGCGTGCGGGTGCTGGTCTTCTCCCTCGGCTTCGGCAAGCGCCTGTGGGGCTTCGACTACCGCGGCACCGACTGCCGCGTCTCGGCGGTGCCCCTCGGCGGCTACGTCCAGATGTGCGGGGAGCTGCCCGAGGACCGCACCGGCCACGCCGACGAATTGCCGGCCAAGCCGCGCTGGCAGCGCATCCTGATCTACCTCGCCGGGCCGGCGATGAACGTCGTCTTGTCGGTCCTGCTGATCGCCTTTCTCTTCATGGGCGGCATCCCCGAGCAGGCGCTGCAGGAGATCCCGTCGGTGATCGGCGCGGTGGGGGAGGGCTCGCCGGGAGAACGGGCCGGCCTGGCCCCGGGGGATCGGGTGGTGGCGGTCGACGGCGAGCCGGTCGACCGGTGGAAGGACCTCGCCTTCGCCATCACCATCGCGCCGGAGAAGCCCTTGCGGCTCGAGGTCGAGCGCCAGGGCGAGCGCTTCGCCACGGTGCTGACGCCGGAGAAGGTGGAGCGCTACGAGCTCGGCGAGGCGGGCATCTACCCGCAGATCCTGCCGCGCATCTCGGAGGTGGTGCGGGGGGCGCCGGCGGACGAAGCCGGATTCCGCCCCGGCGACGTCTTGCGCAGCGTCGACGACCAGCCGATCACCACCTCCCAGGACTTCGTGCGCTACGTCGAGGGACACGCCGGGGTGCCGATCGCGGTGATGGTGCTGCGCGGCGAGCGGCTCCAGCGCCTCGAGGTGGTACCGGCCGACGTCGGCGGCAAGGGGCGCATCGGGGTGGTCGTCGGCGCCTACCGCAAGCTGCCCCTGGGCGAAGCGCTGGTGGCGAGCGCGCGCTACAACGTCGAGATCGTGGCCAAGAGCGTCGAGCTCCTGGGCAAGCTCTTCACCAACGAGGTGGCGCCGAAAAGCGCCCTCTCCGGCCCGATCGAGATCGCCGCCTGGAGCGGCCGGGCGGCGCGCCGCGGCGCCACCGACTTCCTCTACATGATCGGCTTCCTGTCGATCAGCATCGGCTTCATGAACCTGCTGCCGATCCCGGTGCTCGACGGCGGTCACATCTTCATCCTGCTGATCGAGAGCGCCTTGCGGCGCGACCTGTCGGTGGTGATCAAGGAACGGGTGACGCAGGTCGGCTTCATGATGCTGATGATGCTGATGGCGATGGTGATCTTCTTCGACCTGTCGAAGAACCTGCCCGCCCTGATGCCGGGTTCCTAGCCGCCGGTCGCAGGACTCCGGCCGCGCTCGAGGCGAGCCTTCTTCGCCGGCGCTTCGCGGGACCTCCCCGAGGAGCGGCCGAGCGCCGGCGGATGCTGGGGATTCGCGCCTTGATCCGGGCGAAAATTTCTTCGCCTTCGCCGGCGGCCGACTTTCGCCACGGGCTGCCGGCGCCCCTTGGTGTATGCTCCGCGCCATGTGGCGGAAGCTGCTGCGCGCCGCGCGCGCCGTCGTCTACCTGATGCTCCTCGGCGTTCTCTTCACCCTCGCCGCCTACGTCTCCTTCAGCCAGTTCATCCGGCGCGGGGTGACGCCGGCTCCCGAGCTCTTCGGCCTGGCCGAGGAAGAGGCGCGGGCACTGGCCGCCGATCAGGGCCTGCGCATCAGCTGGTCGGAGGAGGAGCGCTTCGACGACCGGGTGCCGCCGGGACACGTGGTCGGCCAGCGGCCGCGTCCTGGCACCCTGGTCAAGCGCGGCAGCACGGTGACCGTCTGGGTGTCGCGCGGGCCGCGCCAGGTGGAGGTGCCGCCGGTGATCGGCGAGGCCTTGCAGGCGGCGCAGGTCACCCTGGCGGCGGCCGGGCTGACGGTCGGCCACACGGTGAGCATCTACAGCGACGACGGCCGCGACGGGATCGTCGTCGGCCAGCAGCCTGGACCCGGCAGCCTGGTCGAGCCCGGCGCCCCGATCGCCCTCTTCCTCTCACTCAAGAGCACCGGCCGCACCTACCTCATGCCCGATCTGGTCAAACGCGACTACGAGGCCGTGCGGCGCTTCTTCGAGCGCCGCGGCTTCCGCATCGGCCGCATCGGCTACGTCACCTACGACGGCGTCGCGCCCGGCACGGTGCTGCGCCAGTTCCCGGTTGCCGGCCATCCGCTCCGCCCCGGCGACGTCATCTCCCTCGGCGTCGTCGCGCCCGAGGTCGCCCCGCCGCAGGTGGCGCCGGCGGCGGGCGGCGCCGGCAACGAGGGCGCCCCGTCGTCATGAAGCTGGCGCCGTCGATCCTGGCCGCCGACCTCGCCGACCTCGCGGCGGCGGTGGCGCAGTGCGAGGCGGGGGGCGCCGATCTGATCCACTTCGACGTCATGGACGGCCACTTCGTCCCCAACCTGACCTTCGGCGCCCCGGTGCTCGCCGCCGTCGCCCGCCGCACCGCCCTGCCGGTCGACGTCCACCTGATGGTGGACGATCCCGGCCGCCTGCTCGACGACTACCTCGACGCCGGGGCGGGCTGGATCTCGGTCCACTGGGAGACGGCCTCCCACCTCGACCGCCTGCTGGCCCGCATCCGCGCCGGCGGCGCCCGCGCCGGCGTGGCGCTCAACCCGGCGACGCCGGTCGAGCTCCTGACCGACGTCCTGCCGCAACTCGACTTCGTGCTCCTGATGTCGGTCAACCCCGGCTTCGCCGGCCAGCCCTTCCTGCCCTACGTGCTGGACAAGGCACGGCGATTGCGTGCCCTCGTCGCCGAGCGGCAGCTGGCGGTCGAGATCGAGATGGACGGCGGCCTCGGTGCCGCCACCATCCGCGACGCGGTCGTCGCCGGTGCCGGGGTCTGCGTCGCCGGCTCGGCGATCTTCGCCCACGACGATCCGGTGGCGGCCATGGGGCACCTCCGACAACTTGCAGAGACCTCCCTATGAAACGATCTCCAGCAGCCGCAGCCCGCGCCCTGGCCCAGGTCGCGCTCCTCGTCGTCCTGGCCGGCCTCGCCGCCGCCTGCGGCGGCACCCGCACCGATCCGATCCTGCAGCTCTCGGCGCAGGAGGCCCTGGCCCGCGGCAAAGAGCTGATCGAGCAGAAGAAGTACCGCCGGGCGCAGCGCTACCTGGAGCACGCCTTCGAGGCCGCCCCCAACTCCCGGGAAGGGCGCGAAGCCCTGCTGCTCAGCGCCGACGCCCTCTACCTCGACGGCGGCAGCGAGAACTTCATCCGCTGCGAGTCCAAGTACCGCGATTTCCTCAACCGCTTCCCCACCAGCGACCGGGCGGACTACGCCCAGCTGCAGATCGCCAACTGCCTGGCCAAGCGGATGGAGAAGCCCGACCGCGACCAGGAGGTGACGCGCAAGGCCCTGGCGGCGTACGAGGAGATGTTCCGTCTCTACCCGACGAGCCCCTATCTCGAGGAGGCGCGGCAGGCCGCTCAGGAGGTGGCGAACAACCTCGCCGAGGCGGAATACCTCGTCGGCCACTTCTACGTCCGCTACCGCCTCTGTCAGGCGGCCATCCAACGGTTGGAAGGGATCCCCCAGCGCTTCCCGGCCTACCACCACCCGGACAAGGTGCTGTTCTTCCTCGCCCAGGCCTACGCCATGTGCCGCCGGTACGACGACAGCGACGAGGCACTCCGCAAGCTGGCCGCCGACTATCCCGACAGCCCGTACGTGAAGCAGGTCGACAAGGTGCGCCGCAAGCTGGAGAAGCTGCGCCGCAAGCAGGAGAAGCTCGACCAGGAGCGGCTCAAGCGGCGGCAGCAATTCGAGGCTCGCCGGGCCAAGAAGGGGGAGGCGGCGGAAGGCCCGGACAGCCGGGAGGAGGCGGAGCGGGAAGAAGACGACAAGGGAGGTGGTGGCGATGGGCCGTGAGACGAAATCGTTGATCCTCATGCTGCTGCTCGCCGCCGGTGGCGCCAGCGCCGTCCCGGGCGCCGCCGGCAGCGCCGGCGCCAGCCCCAGCGAGATCGCCGAGCTCAAACGGATGGTGCTCGAGCTGCGGCGCGAGCTGGTGGTCAAAGAGGTCGAGATCCGCCGCTTGCAGAACGAGATCGCCCGTCTCAAGAGCGAGCTCGAGGCTGCTCGCACGGCGGCCGAGGAGGCGGCGGCAGCACCGCCTCTCCCCCTCGAACGGCCGGCGATCGAAGAGGACGATCTGGCGGCGGAGCCGCCGGCCAACCCCGAAGCGCTCTACGACGACGGCTACACCCTCTTCCACCAGCAGCAATACGCCGCCGCCGAAGAGCGCTTCCAGCGCTTCCTCGCCGCCAGCGCCACCAGCGACCTGAGCGACAACGCCCAATACTGGATCGGCGAGTGCCGTTTCGCGCGCGGCGACTACCGGGGAGCGCTCGAAGCCTTCACCGCCACCGTCGAGCGCTATCCGGACGGCAACAAGGTGCCCGACGCGATGGTCAAGGCCGGCCTGTGCCTGGAGGCATTGGGTGATCGCGAGGGGGCGATCGAGACCTATCGCGAGATCCAACAGCGGTTCCGCGGCACCGCCGCTGCGGCCCGCGCCAGCGAGCGCTTGGCGGCCCTGCGCTAGCCGGCGCCGGGTTCACGGGCTTCGTCGCGAGAGAGCGCAGGGGCCCGGAAGATTGACGGCATCCAGCCCCTGCCGCCACCCGGGCTACCCGCCCGACATCGAGGTGCGGCGGGGCCGGATCAGGCCGCAGAAACGGGGGGCTACGGCCTCGCGACAGGGGGCGGACGTAGAAGGCAGGCCGGCCTCTCGTCTTGACAGAAGGGGGCAAAAGGGATACCTTGCTTACAGCCCGGATGAGCGTATTCGTAAATCTGCATACATGCCGGCCGGTTCTCCGGCCAGCGGTGGAGGCCCTCAGAGGACGCGGAACCGGGTGGGCAGCCGGGAGGTTCACGTCATGAGCGTACGTGCATGGTCGATCTTGCTGGCCGCGGTTGTGGCGGCCGGCGTCGTCGTCGGGCAGGAGGCTCCGCCCCGGGATCTCCGCTGGCAGGGCGACCACTGGACCGCCTGGTCGCCGCCGCCACCGCCGGCCGGCGCCCAGGTCTACGCCATCCAGCCCGGCGACACCCTGTGGGACCTGGCCGGGCGTTTCTACGGCGATCCGTATCTCTGGCCCCAGCTGTGGGAGCAGAACCAGTACATCCTCGATGCCCACTGGATCTACCCCGGCGATCCGCTGGTGGTCACCGGGCTGGCGGAGGGCGTCACCGAGACGCCGGAGATCGTCGCGCCGCCCCTCGACCTCGGCGAGGCCGCGCCGCCGGCCGGCGCCGAAGAGGCGGAGGCGGCGGAGGCGGCGGAGGAGGCGGTCCCCCGGATCGGTCGCTCGGTGGTGTCGGGAAGCAGCGGTCCGGTGCCCCTCGGCCACGAGTCCGACATCTACTGCAGCGGGTTCATCGGCGCTCCCGACGAGCCCTTCGCCTACAGCATCGTCGGCTCCGAGTACGACTACCTGACGCCGTCCCTCGAGGCCGGCAAGGTCTCCCAGCTCGACGGCACCTTCGGCAAGGCGGAGACGGAGAAGGTCGGCCTGTCGATCGGCGACGTCGCCTATCTCGACGGCGGTCGCGCCGACGGCCTCAGCGCCGGCGAGCTGCTCACTGCGGTGCAGCCCGGCCGCATGGTGCGGCATCCGCGGACCGGCGCTCCTCTCGGCCGCTTCTACCAATACGTCGGCCGGGTGCGGGTGCTGTCGGTGCAGGAGACCACCGCCATCGCCGAGGTAGTGATGGCCTGCGACATGGTCCGCGTCGGTTCCAGGCTCCAGCTCTTCGAGCCCGAGCCGGTGCCCTTGCGGCGCCTGACGCCGGTGCGGCCGGTCAACTACCCGGCCCCCGCCAGCGAGGTCGACGCCGGGGCCACCATCGTCTTCGCCAGAGACGCGACCCACACCCTCGGCACCGGCCATCTCGTCTTCATCGATCGCGGCGCCGAGGACGACGTAGCGCCGGGCGACATCTATACCATCTATCGCCGTGCCCGACCGGGTTTCCCGCCGATCGTGCTCGGTGAGGTAGGGGTGCTATCGGTCCACCGAACGACGGCCCTGGCGCGCATACTTTCTTCGCGCTATACGGTGTACATCGGCGACGCGTTAGTGCCAAAATAAGACCCACTCACGAGGGGCATGAGAGACGCGGCGTGCGCGCGGGGTCTGTGTGTAGGTATGACGGGGTGTTCAGAATGAGTCCGAGAAATCTGAAGGGTCGCCTGATCAAGATCGTCGACGAGCTGGTGGAGCAGGGCCTCACGCTCGAACAGGCGCGCAAAGAATTCGAGAAGCAGTTTATCGTCGCCTCCATCCGCTCCAACGACGGCAACCTCTGCCGCTCCGCCCGCTCCCTCGGGGTCCACCGCAACACCCTGCGCAACAAAGTGTCGAACCTCGGCATCGTGCTGCAGGATCGGGGTGCCCGCGGTGCCGGGCGCCGCCTGCGGCGCAACAACCTGCCCAAGCGCTGAAGGCCGGCGGCACGCCCGCCGAGCGCCACCCCGGAGCCACGTCGCCCGCCGGTGCTACCGGCCGCCGACCTCGAGCCGCTCGAGGCGCGTCCGCCTGGCATTCTGGCACTCTTTTTGCTAGAATTTCGGGCAGCCGGTCCGCATCATCCTACCTACGGGATCGGCCTTCCGAAGCCCACAACTCGCCCCCGAACGACGCGGGGCGGACGCGAACCCAAACGACTGAGGACAACGCGATGTTCAGGCGATCACAGTGCAGAAGGTACGTCATCGCCCTACACGCTTTGCTTTTTTGCCTGCTGACGGCGCCGGTGACCACCGAACCGGCAGCGACGCCGGCCCCGACCCTGGCCCCTGACGCCCGGGAGGTCGCCCTGCTCGACGAACTGGTGGACTGGGTCGCCGACGAGAGCAGGCCGGACGGCCAGGCGCTGGCCCAGACGATCCGCCAGAAGCACCAGAGCTTCGAGGTCTTCCGCAGCTTCCACGCCGCCGGCGAACGACGGGCCCTGGTGCGCCGCCTGCCCTTCGGTCCCGAGCTGGCACGGGTGGCCGAGCGCTACGGCCTCGACTGCCTGCTTCTCGCCGCCGTCGTCGAGGTCGAGTCGAGCTTCAATCCCCAAGCCCTTTCCCACCGCGGTGCGGTCGGCCTGATGCAGCTCATGCCGAGCACCGCCGGTCACGATCCGGTGCGGCTGACCGATCCGGAGGTCAATCTCGACGCCGGGGCGCGGTATCTGGCCTGGTTGCTGCGCCTCTACGACGGCGACCTGACGCTGGCGCTGGCGGCCTACAACGCCGGTCCCGGCGCGGTGGAGCGCTTCGGCGGCCTGCCGCCGTACCGCGAAACCCAGCGATTCGTGGAGAAGGTGTTGTCGATCTACGTCGACCACCACCGGGAGCTGTGGCAGCAGAGCAGGGGCGGCGAGCTGCTGGCCCTGCTCTAGCCGGCCTGAGCCACCGCCTCGCCGCCGGAGGCCTGGAGGCGTTCAGCCCTGGCGCGACGCCGGCGTACCCGCGGTAGGTCGACGAGCGACGGGGCTGAACAACGCCCCAGATCCGGTATCTACGGCCTCGCAGCTGAGGCTGGTGCCTCGTGCAGGGAGTCAGGAATCGTCCCGCGGTGCCTCGACCGCCGGCTCGCCGCCGTCGTCGCCGCTCTTGAGCCCGCGCTTGAAATTGCGGATGCCCTCGCCCAGGCCGCGGCCGAGCTGAGGCAGGCGCGTCGCGCCGAAGAGGACGATGACGATCAGCAGGATCAGGAAGAGCTCTTGGAATCCGAGTTGGGGCATGACGACCTCCGGGGTTGTGCCAGACGAGCAGTCTAGCAGATGCCCAGGGCGCCGAGCTCCGGCTCGAGCTGGCGCGCCAGGGCCGGCGCCAGGGCGGCGGTCTCGGGCACCTGCCGGAGGTGGTGCAGGGCCCGGGCCAGGGTAGGGGCGATCAGCCTCCGGTGGTGGGTGGCGCCGGCCTCGAGACAGCGGGCGAAGGTGCCGGCCGCCTTCAGGGTGCGCTGCGCCGCCGCCCGCCGATAGGCCAGCTGCTGCGCGGCGGTGGGAGCCAGCGCCGCCAGCAGACGCCGCTCGACGTCCTCCGGGGCGAAAAGGCTGTCGTTGAGCAGCGACGCCAGGTCGTAGTACGGCGGCCCGAGACGGAGGTCCTGATGATCGAGCAGCCCCACCCGGACCCGGGGCTCCTCCAACGGCACCAGATTGCGCGCCATCAGGTCGCGGTGGCACACCACCGGCGGATCCGCTGCCAAATTGGCGCACAGCTCCGCCAGGGCGGACGGCAGCCCGGCGAGCTCGGCGTTGGCCGCCGCGCCGCGGGGGAGGAGGACGGCGTGCCAGGTCTGCTCCAGCTCGCGGCGCAGGAGGGCGCCGTCGAGCGGCGGGTTGAGCGCCTCGACCGGTGCTGCCGGGATGGTCTGGATTCGGGCGATCTGGGCCACCGCGTCGTCGAGGTACGGCGACCGCCGGGCCCAATCGAGATCGAGATCGTAGAGGGTGTGCTCCCCCAGGTCCTCGACCAGCATGAAGCCGGCGTCGAGATCGTGGTCGTAGACCGCCGGCACCCGCACCCCCGCGCCCTCGAGCAGACGGGTGGTGGCGAGAAAACGGCGGCCGGCGTCGCGGATCGCCGGCGGATAGACCGCGGCCACCGCGCGGCGGCCGTCGGCCAGCCGCAGGCGCAGGTAGCGCCGGGGCGATACGTCTCCCGGCAGCGGCCGCAGCCGCTGCACCGTCAGGTCGCGCCGGCGCAACCAGCGGCCAATCTCGGCGGTGACGTCGTCGTCGTTCGTCATTGGCGCGGCAGGCTACCACGCGCGGCGAGCGCCGGTTTGACAGCGCCCGGCACGCACGGGATAATGCAGAGCCCTCAGCGAGCCCCCCCGGCCGCCGGCGGCCGCGGGCCGACGTCGCGACGAAGGACGAGACGGTGAAACGGACCAACGACAACATGCGCCAGATCCTCGACGAGCTCGAGCGCGCTCTGGCGCTGGCGATCTCCTCGTCCAGCGACGTCTCGGCGGCGGTGCGGCGCATCCGCCACGAGGGCTACTCCCTGAGCCTGATCCTCAACTGCCAGCCCCAGCGCGGCACCAACGGCGGTGAGCGCCGGCCGCAGAGCGAGGCGGTCTTCCGCCTCGACGGCCGCGACGTCGCCTTCCTCAAGTCGGTGGGGATCGACGGCACGCGCCCCGCCGGCAAGCGCCGCCGCAACCCCCTACTCTGACCCCGCCGCGGCGCTGCGGCCGCCTGGACCCGCCGCCGGCCGGCGGGAGAGAATCCTCCCCATGCGCACCGCCGACCCCAGCCCCGGCCGACCGCCGGCACGGTCCAACCTGCTCGGCCTGCCTCGCCGCCGGCTGGCGGAGGTGCTGGCGCCGTGGATCGACCGGCCGTTTCGCCTCGAGCAGATCTACCGGGCGCTCTACCGGCGCGGGGTGAGCGACTTCGCGGCGATGACCGACCTGAGCCGCGAGCTGCGCGACGCCCTGGCGGAGCGCTTCTCCCTCGAGCGGCCGGCGGTGATCCACCGGCACCGCTCGGCGGACGGCACGGTCAAGCTCCTCTTCCGGCTCGCCGACGGCAAGACGGTCGAGGCGGTCGACATCCCCGACGGCAGGCGGCGCACCCTCTGCCTGTCGAGCCAGGCGGGTTGCGCCCTGGGGTGTCGCTTCTGCGTCACCGGCTACTGGGGCGCCGGGCGCAACCTCACCGCCGGCGAGATCGTCGCCCAGGTCCTCGCCGCCGGCTCGGACGCCGCCCCCGGCCTGGCCCAACCGGGCCTCAATCTCGTCTTCATGGGGATGGGGGAGCCGCTGCTCAACCTCGACCACCTGCGCGATGCCTTGGACGTCCTCTGCGAGCACCTCTCCTGGCGGCGCATCACCGTATCGACCGCCGGCGTGATACCCGGCATCGAGACCCTCGCCCGCTGGCCGGCGCGGCCGCGCCTGGCGATCTCCCTCCATGCGCCGGACGACGAGCGCCGCAGCGCCCTGATGCCGATCAACCGCACCTATCCCCTGGCCGACCTGATGGCCGTGCTGCGGCGCTATCCCCTGGGGGCGCGGGAGCGCCTGACCTTCGAGTACGTGCTGATCGACGGCGTCAACGACGCGCTGGCGGACGCCGGCGCCGTCGCCGACCTGCTGCGCGGCCTGCGCGCCAAGGTCAACCTGATCACGGTCAATCCCGATCCGGTCCTCGGCGACGCGATGCGGCCGCCGCCGGCGACGCGGGTGGCGGCCTTCCAGCAGCGGCTGCGGCGGCGCGGCCTGCTGGCGACCGTGCGCCGCCGCCGCGGCGACGACGTCAGCGC
>RFGL01000067.1 GCA_003697015.1 Acidobacteriota bacterium
CCCCCCGTCGCCGGTGCCGCGGCCGCGGCCTTCGCCGCCGCCGGCACCGCCCCGCCGGACGGCCTCGAGCTCACCTTCCAGCTCTCGCGCTCGCTCCACGACGGCCGCTTCGCCAACCTCGCCTGGTTGCAGGAGCTGCCCGACGCGATGACCAAGATCGTGTGGGACAACGCCCTCCTGATCAGCCGCGCCACCGCCGCCGCCCAGGGCCTCGAGAGCGGCGACGTGGTGCGGTTGACGGCGGGCGGACGGTCCCTCGAGGTGCCGGTGTGGATCCTCCCCGGTCAGGCCGACGATTCCGTCGCCCTCGAGCTCGGCTACGGCCGCACCGCCGGCGGCCGCGTCGCCGACGCCGCCGCCGGCGCCAACGCCTACGCCCTGCGCACCTCGGAGGCCCCCTACGTCACGGCGGCGAGCCTGGAGAAGACCGGCCGCCGCTACGAGCTCACCCAGACGCAAGAGCACGGATCGCTGGAAGGCCGGGACCTGGTGCGCGAGGGGAGCCTGGATCATTACCGCGCCGACCCCGGATTCGCCAAGGACAAGCACGGCCCGGTCTACGAGCAGCCGTTCGACGACTGGGACTACGATCGCGGCCACCAGTGGGGGATGGCGATCGACCTCAACGCCTGCATCGGCTGCAACGCCTGCATCGTCGCCTGCCAGAGCGAGAACAACATCCCGGTGGTCGGTCGCGAGCAGGTCGGCCGCGGCCGCGAGATGCACTGGTTGCGGGTCGACCGCTACTTCTCCAGCGCCGCCGGCGACCCGGAACACGCCGCCGACGACCCCGAGGTGGCGGTACAGCCGGTACCGTGCATGCACTGCGAGAACGCCCCCTGCGAGCAGGTCTGCCCCGTCGCCGCCACGGTGCACGACGAAGAAGGCCTGAACGCCATGGTCTACAACCGCTGCATCGGCACCCGCTACTGCTCCAACAACTGCCCCTACAAGGTGCGCCGTTTCAACTTCTTCAACTACACCAAGGACACCCCGGAGCTGCTCAAGATGGCGATGAACCCGGACGTCACCGTGCGTTCCCGGGGGGTGATGGAGAAGTGCACCTACTGCCTGCAGCGCATCAGCGAGGCCAAGATCAACGCCAAGCTCGGGGATCGCCCGCTGCGCGACGGCGACGCCAGGACCGCCTGCCAGACGACCTGCCCGACCGAGGCCATCGTCTTCGGCGACCTGAACGACCCTTCGAGCGCGGTGCGCCGGCGCAAGGCCAGCCCGCGCGACTACGTCATGCTGGGGGAGCTCAACAACCGGCCCCGCACCTCGTACCAGGCGCGGGTCCGAAACCCCAATCCAGCCTGGGAGGAGGCGTGATGGCTCGATTCCGCCTCGTCGCGCTCTTCGCCGCGGTGCTCTGCGCCGGCGGCTGCATGCGCGGCTGTACGTCGCCGCGGCCGCCGATCCACCTCAATCCGAACATGGACCTGCAGCCCAAGTACCGGGCGCAGGCGGAGAGCGCCTTCTTCGCCGACGGCGCCACCATGCGCCCGCCGGTCGAAGGCACCGTCGCCCGCGGCGAGCTGCGCCTCGACGTCGCCTTCTACGAAGGCCGCGACGCCGACGGCAACTGGGCGTCCAATCCGCTGGCCGCCGACGAAGCGGTGCTCGCCCGCGGCGCCGAGCGCTACGCCATCTACTGCGCGCCGTGCCACGGCGAGAAGGGCAACGGCAAGGGCGTGCTGTGGGAGCGGGCGCAGATCCAGGCGCGCGATTTCAAGGAGCCGCGGCTGCTGGAGATGGCCGACGGCGAGATCTTCAATACCGTCACCAACGGCCTGGGCCTGATGCAGGGCTACCGCTATCCGATCCCGGCGCGCGACCGCTGGGCGATCGTCGCCTACGTGCGCGAGCTGCAGAAGCGTTGACGCAGCGCGGCGGACGGCCCGGCTGAAGGCATGAGAAACTGAGCGACGAGGAGACGACGTGAAGCGCAAACCAGGAGTCCTGCTGATCGGCCTCGGCGTCCTCGCCTTCGTCGCGACGATGATCGGCGCCTTTCGCCTGGCGGTCACCTTCGACCAGAGGCTCGCCTTCCATCCGCCGATCAGCGAGCGGGGAGAGGCCGAGGAGTGGACGCCGCGCCAGGAGGCCCTCGAGCAGCAGCGGCAGGAGGAAGAGGAGGCGGCGCGCACCAAGCCCTACGAGGAGGAGGAATACCGCGCCTTCCCCAAGGTCGGCAGCCGGGTGGCGATCTGGGTGGTGGCCCAACTCCACCTGCTCTTCGCCGCCTTCGTCCTGGCGGTACCGATGTTCGCCGTGGTCATCGAGTGGATCGGCATCCGCACCGGCGACAAGCGCTACGACGCCCTGGCCTACGAGTTCACCAAGCTGCTGTCGGTGTCCTTCTCCTTGACCGCCACCTTCGGCGCCGGGCTGACCTTCATGCTGATCGCCCTCTACCCGAAGTTCACCAACTACTTGATGCACGTCTTCTCGCCGACTTTCCTGCCCTACGTGCTGCTCTTCTTCGCCGAGGCGGGATTCCTCTACACCTACTACTACGGCTGGGGCAAGTTCAGCCCCAAGGTGCACCTCTTCCTCGGCATCATGCTGAACGTCGTCGGAACCGGCATCATGGTCATCGCCAACGCCTGGCTGACCTTCATGATGACCCCCAACGGGGTGTCGGAGAGCGGCGCCTTGATCTCCACCTGGGACGCGGTCTCCAACTACACCTGGATGCCGATCAACATCCACCGGCTGATCGCCAACGTCGCCTACGGCGGCTCGGTGGCCGCCGCCTACGCCGCCTACCAATTCCTGCAGGCGAAAAACGACGCCGAGCGCGCGCACTACGACTGGATGGGCTACATCGGCAACTTCGTCGCCATCTGCGGCCTCTTGCCCCTGCCCTTCGCCGGCTACTGGCTGGCGTCGGAGATCTACGCCTTCTCCCAGACCATGGGCCTGACGATGATGGGCGGCGCCTTCTCCTGGCTGTTCATCATCCAGGCGGTGCTGATCGGCAACCTCTTCCTCTTCGCCAACTGGTATCTATGGCTGGGCATGGGGCGGATCCAGGGTGCCGAGCGCTTCCGCGCCTTCATCTGGCCGCTGTTGACCATCATCACCATCTGCTTCGCCATCTGGGCGACGCCGCGCTCGATCATCGCCACCACCGAAGAGGTGCAGGCGATGGGCGGCTCCTCCCATCCGGTGCTCGGCTACCTCGGGGTGATGTCGGCCAAGAACACCGCGGTCAACATCCTGATCTTGACCACCTACGTCAGCTTCCTGCTCTACCGCCGCAGCGGCAAGATCCCGACCGTCAAGTGGGCCAAGACGGGCAACCTGGCGCAGGCGATCATCTTCGCCCTTTCCGCCGCGACGGTGATCGGTTACGGCATCGCCGGCTACCGCGTCGACGCCGCCACCCGCATCGGCTTCTCCCGGCCCCAGGTCGGGGCGGTGCTCCTCGCCATGCTGCTGGTGACGGTGATCGACGTCCTCATGCTGCGCGGCGCCAAGACCACCGACACCCGCTGGGGCAAGATCCGCCCCCTGTCGCAATACCTGCTGATCATGCTGGCGGTGACCTTCACCTGGCTGATGGGCCTGATGGGCTACCTGCGTTCCGGCCTGCGCCTGCACTGGCACGTCTTCGGCGTCGTCCGCGACACCTCCCCCGACGCCTTTACTCCGACCCTCGGCTTCGCCACCCAGGTGGTGTCGGTGACGGTGCTGATCTTCTTCGGCCTGATCGGCTTCGTCTTCTGGCTCGCCGGCCTGTCGGGCAAGGAGTCCCACGCCGGCGAGGAAGCCGCCGCCCACGCCGCTCACCCGTCGCCGGTGGGCTTCGACCCGTCGCCGGCCGGCGCGACCCCGATGAGCTCCGCCGGCGGCTCCGCTCCGGCGGCTTCCGCCGCGACCAGCAGCAGGATCGAGACGTCATGAAGATTCCCGTTACCTTGCAGCTCGTCATCATCACCCTGGCCCTGACCGGCTTCTACACCATGGTCGGCCAGGCCGTGCCGCAGAAAGAGGTCCACCCGCCGGAGGTGATCGAGATCCCGACCACCATCTCGACCGCCGAGATGGTCGAGATCGGCAAGAGCATCTTCGAGGGCAAGGGGCTGTGCAGCACCTGCCACACCATCGGCAAGTCGGGTGCCCTGCGCTTCCCCGACCTGGCCGGCATCGCCGAACGCGCCGCCACCCGCAAGCCGGGCTACACCGCCCTCGACTACCTGGCGGAGTCGCTGTACGAGCCCGACGCCTACGTCGTCCCCGGCTTCAACCCCGGCATGCCGGTGATCAACAAGCCGCCGGTCGGGCTGACGGACCAGGAGATCTTGACCGTCATCGCCTATCTCGAGTCCCTCGGCGGCGAGCCGACGGTGACCATGGAGACCAAGTTGGTCTACACCGGCGGCAGCCGCGAGGGCGAGGCCGGCGGCGACGAAGCCGCCGAAGCGGTGGCGGAGTAAGGAGCGACGAACGATGGAGCAGTTCAACTGGTGGGTGATCGTCCCGGTCTTCGCCGCCCTGATCGCCCTGCGCTGGCGGCGGACGAGCATGCTGACCTGGTTCGCCGCCTGGTGGATCGGGATGTTCCTCGTCGTGCGCTACGGCTTCACCGTGCCGGTGCCGATGTCGGTGGTCAAGCTCTACATGGGTCTGGTCACCGCCGCCCTCGTCGCCTACGTGCTGACCGACGCCGGGCGCATCCGCGAGGTGACCGAGCCGCTGGCCGCCTTCATGACCGAGCGTCGCTACCTGCCCTACCTGGCGGCGGTGGCCCTCTTCATCCCCGCCGCCGTCGCCTTCGGCATCTACCGCGACATGACCCGGGTGCCCCAGCCGCCGAGTTTCGCCCGTACCATCCACCCGGCCACGCCGGCCGAGCCGATCGACGTCCACGGCACGAGCTACGACCTCGGCACCGCCGACAACCCCTACCGCGAGCTCGAGGAGACCGATCCCGCCGCCTTCAAGGCGCGGGTGGAGAACGGACGCAAGATCTACTATGAGAACTGCTTCTACTGTCACGGCGACGTGATGGCGGGCGACGGCATGTTCGCCCATGCCCTGAATCCGATCCCGACCAACTTTCAGGATCCGGGCACCATCGCCATGCTGCGCGAGGCCTTCCTCTTCTGGCGCATCGCCAAGGGCGGCCCCGGCCTGCCGGCCGAGGGCGGTCCCTGGGCCTCGGCGATGCCCGCCTGGGAGAACTTCTTGAGCGAGGACGAGATGTGGAACGTGATCCTCTTCCTCTACGAGTTCACCGGTCACCGGCCGCGCGCCGTGGAGCTTCACTGATGCGTCGTCCCGACCTCCTGCGCGAAGCTGCCGCCGGATCCGGATGCGCGCCGTGGCGGCTCGTCCGCCGGCTCGCCGTCCCGAGCCTCCTCCTGCTGCTGCCGTCCGTCGCCGGCGCCCAGGACCTGGAGCGCGGCAAGGCGGTGTACGACAAGTACTGCAGCCAATGCCACGGCGAGACCGGCGACGGCAAGGGGATCGCGGCTTCGCGCCTGCGGCCCGAGCCGCGCGACTTCACCGCCGGCAAGTACAAGGTGCGGATGACCCCCACCGGGCAGCTGCCGACCGACCAGGACATCAGGAACGCCATCCGCAAGGGCCTCGGCTTCCCCTACACCGCCATGCCCCCCTTCGATCGCGGGCTGATCGACGACGCGGAGCTGGACGACCTGGTGGCCTACCTCAAGTCCTTCTCCAGCGCCTTCGCGGACCCCGACGCCCAGCGCCAGCCGATCGACATCCCGGCGCCGCCCCCCTACACCCCGGCCGGCGCCGAGGCCGGGCGCGAGGTCTACGAACGCACCGGCTGCGCCGCCTGTCACGGCAACGTCGGCCGCGGCGACGGCTTCTCCGCCCCCACCCTGCGCGACGATTGGGGCCAGCCGATCCGCGTCGCCGACCTGACCAAGCCCTGGACCTTCCGCGGCGGCGGCCGCCGCGAAGACATCTTCCGCACCATGTCGACCGGCTTCGCCGGCACGCCGATGCCCGGTTTCCACGGCGCCCTGCCGCCGGAGGACATCTGGGCCATCACCGACTACATGCTGTCGCTCTCCGGCGGACCGCAGGAGGGCGATACGGTGGAGGCGCCCTACGCCAACGTGGTGCGGGCGGTGGTGGTCGATCAGCCGATCGACCTGGCGGCGGCGGACGAGCTCTTCGCCGCCGCACCGCCGGCGCTCTTCCCCCTCCTCGGCCAGATCGTCGAGCCGGGGCGCGACTTCTACCCCTCGGTGGTCGAGGTCGCCGTGCAGGCGATCTACAACCAGGACGAGATCGCCTTCCGCGTCTCCTGGCACGACATGCGCGCCGAGACCACCGGCCACAACGCCCCCGACCTGCCGGTGCCGTCGTGGGAGGAGCAGCTCGCCGAGACCGGCGGCGCGGCGGCGGACGAGGAGTCCGGCGGCGACGAGGACGACTTCTGGGGCGTCGGCACCGAGGAGAGCGGCGAGGAGGAGTCCGCGGACGACTTCTGGGGCGTCGAGGAAAGCGGCGGGGCAGGCGACGACTTCTGGGGCACCGGCGACGAAGGCGGCGCCACCACCCCGGACAAGGAGTTCTCCGACGCCGTCGCCATCCAATTCCCGCAGGCCATGCCCCAGGGGGTGGTCAAGCCCTACTTCATCTTCGGCGATGCCCAGAACCCCGTCGACCTGTGGTTCGCCGATCTCGGCAAGGTGGCGCGCGATCCGGCGGCCGCCGAGATCACGGAGGCCGACCTGTGGACCGGTCGCGGCAGTGCGGCGATGACCCCCAACGACGCCGGCGACGTACCCGAGGTGGTGGCGCGCTACCAGGAGGGCGAGTGGTCGGTGGTGTTCAAACGCAAGCGCCGGAGCCGCGGCGGCCTGTCGTTCAATCCCTCGACCTTCGTGCCGATCGCGTTCTCGGTGTGGGACGGATTCAACCGCGAGCGCGGCAACAAACGGGCGCTTTCCGCCTGGTTCGACCTCTACCTCGAGCCCTTCGAGCGCCCCAATCCGCTGCCGGCGATGGCCAAGGCCTTCGGCGGCGTGCTCGGCCTCGAGATCCTGCTCATCGCCTTCGTGCGCTGGCGACGGCGGCGCACCGCCCCGGCATCCGCCGATGCCGCCCGACCGGCCACCGCGTACGAGAGCTCGTGAGACCACGGACGCCGTATGTCATCATCCACCGCAGCTTCCTGACCCCGACGCGAGGCGACCAAACCCGGAGACCGCGATGTACCAGAAGATCTTCGTTCCCGTCGACAACTCCGACCACTCGAACCAGGCGGTGCAGACCTCCATGGCCCTCGGGCGGACGTTCGGCTCGCAGCTCGTCGGCTGCCACGTCTACGCCGCCCGCATGCACGACTACCGCTTCAAGCAGATGGAGTTCACCCTCCCCGACGAGTACCTGCAGGAGGCGGAGCTCGAGCGCCAGCGCAAGATCCACGACAGCCTGATCACCATGGGGCTGGAGCTGATCTCGGACTGCTACCTCTCCGACATGGAGCAGCGCTGCCGCGAGCAGAACCTGCCGTTCGAGAAGAAGATGATGGACGGCAAGCACTCGACCGAGATCCTCCGGGACATCGCCGAGAACGACTACGACCTGGTGGTCCTCGGCGCCCTGGGGATCGGCCGCACCCGCGATGCGCAGATCGGCTCGGTGTGCCAGCGGGTGGCCAAGCAGGCCGACCGCGACGTGTGGGTGGTCAAGCACCTGCCCAAGCCGGGGGAAGCGGAGCGCGACGTCATCCTGGTCGGCATCGACGGCAGCCCCGAGTCCTTCGGCGCGCTCAAGACCGCCATGGCGTTGGCCAAGCGCTTCGACAAGAAGCTGGAGCTGATCGCGGTCTACGATCCCTACCTGCATTACGCCGTCTTCAAGGGCATCGTCGACGTCCTCACCGAGCGCGCCGCCAAGGTCTTCCGCTTCGAGGAGCAGAACCAGCTGCACGAGGAGATCATCGACACCGGCCTGGCGGAGATCTACCAGTCGCATCTGAACGTGGCGGAAAAGATGGCCCGCGAGGAGGGCCTCGAGGTGTCGAAGACCCTGCTCGACGGCAAGGCCTTCCAGAAAGTCCTCGATCACGCGCGCAAGGTCGAGCCGTGGCTGCTGGTGATCGGCCGCGTCGGCGTCCACACCGAAGAGCACGACGGCGGCCTGGGCTCCAACACCGAGAACCTGCTGCGCCTGGCGCCCTGCGACGTGCTGCTGACCACCACCCGCGTCACCCCCGAGCTCGATCTGAAGGCCGAGGAGTCGATCCACTGGACGCCGGAAGCCGAGGAGCGGATGAAGCGGGTGCCGGACATGGTCAAGGGCATCGCCCGCACCGGCATCCTGCGCCTGGCGATGGAAAAGGGGCACAGCGTCGTCTCCAGCGATCTGATCGACGAGGCGATGGAGCGCTTCATGCCCAAGCAGTCCTCCGACCGCACCACCCGCCTGGCCGAGGCGATCGCCTTCGAACGTGCCCGCCGCGAGACGGTGTGGGCGTGCAAGGCCTGCGCCACCGTCGCCCGGGGCCCCGAGCCCGCCCGCTGCTCGAGCTGCGGCGGCACCGACTTCGGCATCATCACCGCCGAGATGATCGCCCAGATGGAGCGCGCCGAGGGCGGTGCCCGCGAGGAAACCACCTACGACGGCCGCAAGCTGCGCTGGACCAAGGAATCGCGCAAGGCCCTGCGCCTGCTGAAGGACGCCTACCAGCGGCGGCGCGCCAAGGCGCGGATCGAGAAGGCGGCGCGCATGAAGCGCATGACCACGGTGACCGTCGACTTCGCCCGCCGCTTCGTCGAGGAGGAGGGCGGCGTGCTCTACGAGCTCACCCCCGAAATCCAAGCCGCCGAGGCCGACGAGATCGCCGCCCGCCGGCAGCAGGGCGCCGGCCGCGAAGCCGCCGCCGAAGCGACCGCCGCCGAGGAGGCCGAACGCAAGCTCGTCGCCCGCGACGAGGAGAACGTTCCCCTGCTGTCGGCCTTCGCCTGGCAGGAAGACGCCGTCGAGCGTCTCCTGCGGGTGCCGCGCGGCTACATGCGCGACCGGACCCAGGCCCGGATCGAGGCCCTGGCCGAGGAACGCCACGCCGGCACCATCACCCTCGAGCTGGTCGAAGAAGGAATCCAGGCCGGCCTCCAGCTGATGGCCGAGTTGATCGAGACCTACGGTGACCAGGCCGCCGCCCAGGCCGCCCAGGGCGCCGCCGACGCCGGCAACGCCGGCGATCGCGTCCGCCAGGCCGCCGCCGAGGCCAGCGCCACCGCCCGCGCCGGCAAATGCCCCTTCTCCCAAGTCGCCGGCACCGCCCAGACCCTGAACGAAGTCGGCCTCATGGCCGAGCTCGAAAAGCGGAGACAAGAGCTGGGCGGGGGCAAGTCGAATTAGGGCGTGCGGTCGCCGCTCGCGGGTATGGGCTCATCGGTCCTGGACCGGCTCACGGCGCCGACCGGAGACGGCGTTGCTCATGACCGTGGAGGTGGCGATGAACGAAAAGCGCGTCATGCGTCTCGACATGGGCGTTGGGGGCGGTTGGACCGCGAATGAGGTCTATCTGCGCCCCTACTCGCCCCTCGCTCTGGTGACTTTCGCACACGGGATCGACGTCCAGAACGCTCGCCTCGATCTCGACAAGGGGATGTTCATCGACTCGGTGCCCGCCGGCGCTTCGCCGGGGCTCGGTCAGGCGATCGCGACAGTGGTCATCCAGCGGGCCGAGTCCGGGCGCCAGCCTGCCCAGTCGTTCTGAGCCGACCGTACCGGCCGGCGCCGGCACCGCGCGCCAGCCCGCCCGCTGCGTCCCGTCTCCCAGGTCTCTGAAGAGCGATGCAGCGCCCCGCGCGCTGCTCCGGGAAGGAAAGCTACGCCCGCTGATAGCATGTCGGCCGTCATCTGACCGTCGGCGACGCTTTCATCGACCGGTTCCTTCCGTATGCCCTCCTACCGATTCTGCCGGCCTGACGACGTGCCGCTCCTGGTGCGGGCGATCGACGCGTGCTTCGGGGTTCACTTCCCGGACCTGCCGCCGGCGACGGTGGCGGGGTTTCGGGCCGAGATGAAGGAGCTCGCGGTGTGGCCGTCGAACTGCATGGTGGCCTTGCAGGGCGAGGAGCCGATCGCGGTTCTGATCGGGACCAAGCGCGAGCGCGAGGTGCTGGTGCTGCGCCTCGGCGTGCGGCCCGACCACCAGCGGCAGGGGCACGCCAGCCATTTGCTGGCCTCCCTGTCGCAGAAGCTCGCCGTCCTCGGCCCGGAGCGCCTGATCGCCGAGGTGCCGCTCGAAGCGCCCGGGGCGATGGAATGTTTCACGGCAAACCAATACCGCGAAGAGTGCCGCTACCGCGACTGGCGGCGCGCCCCGGCACCGCTCGGCGAGGTACCCGACGAGCTGATCCTGCCGATCACCGCCGGCGAGCTCGCCGAGCAGGGCGCCCTCGAGATCCCGCACGGCGTCAGCTGGGAACGCAGCCGCGACACCCTCCTCGCCCGCCAGGATCGGCTCCGCGGCGCCGCCATCGCCATGGAACGGATCGACGCCTTCGTCCTCTACCGGCACGACGGCGGCGGCACCGTCGACGTCGATGCCGCGGTCTGCCGCGACGACGGCCGGCGCGAGGTGCTGCTCGGCCTCCTCCTGCGCTGGCTCGCCCGACGCCACCCGGCATCCGCCCTGCGCCTGCCCAAGCTCGCCGGCGACGAGCTGCCCCCGGCCCTGCTCCACGGCCTCGGCTTCGAGGCCGGGCCGACCTACGCCCGCCTCGCCGCCGTCGCGACGCCCGGTTGAGCCTGCCCGCCGCGACCTCCGGCGCCGCCGCGATCGCGGCCGCGAGGTCGCTGGTAAGATCCCGGCGATCGTAAGGCGCTCGTACCTCATGGCACGGGATCGCCCCCGTGCCGGCGTCGAGCGTCCTGGAACGACCATGGACGCGTTCCGCTACGTACTCTCCCTGATGCTGGTGCTGGCGATGCCGCCGGCGCTCCTCTACTGGTTCCTGGTCCACCCCTTCGCGGCCTTCTGGCGGCGCTACGGCAAGGTGGCGGTTTTCGCCATGCTGGCGAGCCTCTACGCCGTCTCCATCGCCATCCTCTGGCCGCTGCGCGACGCGCTGCTGGCGGTCGACTACGGCACCAGCGGCCTGACCATCGGCCTCGGCATCCCCTTCCTCGGGGTCTCCGCCTATCTCCAGTACAAGCGGCGCAAGCTGCTGACCTTCACCGTCCTCTCCGGCGTGCCGGAGGTCGACGACGCGGCCTACCCCGGCACCCTCCTGCGCGAGGGCATCTACGCCCGGGTGCGCAACCCGCGCTACCTGGAGCTGATCTTCGGGCTGATCGGCTGGTCGCTGATCCTCAACTACCTGGCGGTCTACGTCACCACCCTGGTGACGATCCTCGCCCTCTATCCGATCACCCTGCTGGAAGAACGCGAGCTGCGGCAGCGTTTCGGCGACGAGTACGACGCCTACTGCCGCGAGGTGCCGCGCTTCATCCCCCGCCGCTAGCCGCGCCCGCGACCGCCCGGCTCAGTCGTCGCCCTCGTCCTTCTCCTCCTTGACCACCACCACCGGCGTCGCCAGCTCCTGCGCCTTGCGGTTGAGCGCCGGCAGGTCGACGTCGCGCGCCTCGCGCCAGGTGGCGAGCTCGGCGTCGATGGCGGCGAAGAGCTCCTCCTTGACCGCCACCGCCTGGTCGGTCGGCCGATACTGGCCGATGCCGATGGTGCCGGCGAGGGAGGCCAGCTTGTCGGTCAAGCGGATGGGGAAGTTGAGCGGATCCTGGCGACTGCGGTTCTTGGTCTGGTAGAGCGCCTCCTCGACGGCGGTGATCTTCTTGCTCAGGGCCTTGGCCTCGGCGAGGAGGGGGGCGTAGCTCTCGTCCCCCGCGAGGCGCTTCTGCAGCGCCTCAAGCTGCGAGCGCAGGTCGCGGATGGCGCCGATCGCGCGGTGGGCTTCGGAGAGCTTGTCGCGCACCTCGAGCTGCATGGCCAGCTGCGCCTCGAGGTCCGCCAGCGGGCGCTCGATGCGCGGGTCGGGCTGGACCGAGACGTCGACCTCCCGCACCTCGTCGCCGACCGTCAGCCGCGCCCGATACGACCCCGGCAGCACCATCGGCCCGATCAGGCCGAAGCCCGACCACAGGATCATGCCCGGAAAGCGCTCGGCGTCGTCGTAACGCAGGTTCCACTCGAAGCGGTTCATCCCCGCCTTCGCCGGCAGCAGCTCGCCGCCCGGACCGCCGGGACCGAAGGGGCCGAAGCCGCCGCCGCCCGGCCGTCCGCCCTTCTTCGGCAGGCTGGAGAAGGTGCGCACCACCGCGCCCTCGGCGTCGAGGATTTCGAGGGTGATGCCCTTCGCCGCCCGGCCGCCGGGCTTGCCCTCCGCCGCGTCGGTCGCAGACTGCTCGTCCGCCGGCGACGCGGCCGCCGGCTCCTCGGCCCCCTCGCCCTCCGGCGCGCTCTCGCCACTGCCGCCCGTCGCGCCCGGGGCCGGCTTCGTCTTCGGTGGGCTGTGATCCTCCTTCAGATAGTAGTGAAAGACGACGCCGCTCGGCGGATTCTCGCCGCGGTTGCCGCCGCCGCGACCGAAGCGACCGCCGGCCGCCAGACGCACCGCCGGCCGCGGCGCCAGCAGGTGGACGCCGGCCTCGGCCAGCTCCGGGCTCAGCTGGTGGAGGGGGGTGAGGTCGTCGAGCACCCAGAACGAGCGCCCCTGGGTGGCGGCGATCAGGTCGTCGTTCTTGATCGCCAGGTCGGTGATCGGCACGATCGGCAGGTTGAGCTGCAGCGGCTGCCAGCGCTCCCCGTCGTCGAAGGAGACGTAGACCCCGAGCTCGGTGCCGGCATAGAGCAGGCCGCGACGTCCCGGATCGGCACGCACCACGCGGGTGAAGTGCCGGCGGTCGATGCCCTCGTCGATGCGCGTCCAAGTGGCGCCGTAGTCGGTGGTCTTGTAGAGGTAGGGCGAGAAGTCATCCAACTTGTAACGCGTGGCGGCGACGTAGAGCCCCCCGGGCTCGAAGGGATGAGCCTCGAGGCTGTTGATCATCGACCACTCGGGCAGCTCCGGCGGGGTGACGTTCGACCAGGTCGTGCCGCCGTCGCGCGACAGGTGGATGAGGCCGTCGTCCGAGCCGGTCCACAGCACGCCGGCCTCGTGCGGCGACTCGAGGGCGGCGAAGATGGTGCCGTAGTACTCCACCGAGGTGTTGTCCTTGGTGATCGGGCCGCCGGAGGGCCCCTGGGTCGACTTGTCGTTGCGCGTCAGGTCGGGACTGATCTCCTGCCAGCTCTGGCCCTCGTCGGTCGACTTGAAGAGCACGTTGGCCGCGGTGTAGAGGACGTTCGGGTCGTGGGGCGAGAAGAAGATCGGGAAGTTCCACTGGAAGCGGTACTTGAGCTCCGCCGCCCCCCAGCCCATCGGGTTGTCGGGCCAGACGTTGACCGCCCGTACCTCGCCGGTGCGGTGATCGACGCGGGTGAGAAAGCCGCCGTAGGAGCCGCCGTAGACGATCTCCGGGTCGTCCGGCTTGGGAGCGATGTGACCGCTCTCGCCGCCGGCGGTGGGCTCCCAGTCGCGCGGGCCGATGCCGCCGCCGGAACCGCGCGACAGGATGCGCACGGTCGAGTTGTCCTGCTGCGCGCCGTAGAGGCGGTAGGGAACGTGATTGTCGGTGGTAACGCGGTAGAACTGCGCCGTCGGCTGGTTGGTCTGGGGCGACCAGGTCCGGCCGCGGTCGAAGCTGACGTTGGCGCCGCCGTCGTTGGCCTCGATCATGCGCAGCGGGTCGTGCGGGTCGATCCACAGGTCGTGGTTGTCGCCGTGGGGCACGCGGATGGTCTCGAAGGTCTTGCCGCCGTCTTTGGAGAAGTGGAACTGGACGTTCAGCACATAGAGCGAGTCGGCGTCCGCCGGGTCGGCGTAGATGCGGGTGTAGTACCAGGCGCGCTGGCGCAGGGAACGATCGTCGTTGACCTTGCGCCAGGTCTCGCCGCCGTCGCGCGAGCGGAAGACGCCGCCGTCCTCAGCCTCGACGATGGCGTAGAGGTTCTGCGGATCCGACGGCGAGACGGTGATGCCGATGATGCCGACCGTGCCCTGGGGCAGCCCCTCGTTGCGCGTCAGCTCGGTCCAACTGTCGCCGCCGTCGGTCGACTTGAAGAGGCCCGAGCCCTCGCCTCCCGATTCCAGACTGTAGGGGGTGCGGCGCACCCGCCAGGTCGAGGCGTAGAGGATGCGCGGATTGGAGGGGTCGAGGATCAGATCGACGGCGCCGGCGTCGGCGTTGGCGTAGAGGATCTTCTCCCAGGTCTTGCCGCCGTCCTTCGAACGGTAGACGCCGCGCTCCTCGTTGGGACCGTAGAGATGGCCGAGGGCGGCGACGTAGACCAGATCGCTGTCGCGCGGGTGGCTGCGGATGCGCGGAATGTGATGCGCATCGTCAAAGCCCAGGTGGCTCCAGGTCTTGCCGGCGTCGGTCGACTTCCACAGCCCGCTGCCGTGGGAGACGTTGCCGCGCACCGTCACCTCGCCGCCACCGACGTAGATCACGTTGGGATCGAGCTGGTTGACCTCGATGGCGCCGATCGAGCCGCCGAAGAAGCCGTCGGAGATCGGCTGCCAGCTGTTGCCGGCGTCGGTGGTCTTCCATACCCCGCCGCCGGTACCGCCGAAGTAGTAGACGTTGGGCTGCCCCACCACCCCGGTCACCGCCGCCGACCGGCCGCCGCGATAGGGGCCGATCGAGCGCCACTTGAGGGAACCGAGGAGCACCTCCGGCATCGGCGGCGGCGTTTCGGCCGCCTGCTCGGCGGCGTTCTTCTTGCGCTCCTTCTTCTTCTGCGCCGCCGCCGGCACGGCAGTGGCGAGCAGCAGAGCGAGCAGGGTGATGAGGGGCAGGGCGGACCGGAAGCGGGACGGATGCGTCATCGGCGGATCTCCTTCTCAGATGGGCGCGGATTGCGCCGATCATACCCCGAGTCAGCGCCCGGCAACCCCCGATCGGGTACTATGAGCCCGCGATGCGCTCCCCCCTGCCACCGACCCGGCGCGATCTCCACCCGGGCGAGGATCCGATCGTCGAGGCCCGGCGAGCGCGACGCTTCGGGAGCGCGTCGCCGAGGGAGAAAGGTGGGGACGTTTCGCGGCTGGTACGGGCTCGGCCGGCGCGCCTCCGAGCGCCAGTGGCGCGACCCCCTCGGCATGCTCCGAGCGCAGGAAGGGCGCTCCACCTGTCGTATCTCGAAGACTGGGCAGCGCGCTTCGACATCGGCGCGCCGTTGGCGCACGCCTTCCGCGCCGCCAAGGCTGAACGACGAGGAGAACCATGACCATCGACGACGTACGCACCCTCTGCGTCACCGGCGCCGGCCAGATGGGCTCGCAGATCGCCATGCAGGCGGCGCTTCACGGCTACCAGGTCTACCTCCACGACATCGCCCCCGAGCAGCTGGAGAAGGCGATGGCGGGCAACCGCCATCAGCTCGAGCCGCGGGTGGCGAAGGGCAAACTCGACGCCGAGCACGTGGCGGCGTCCCTCGACCGCGTCCACCCCACCGGCGACCTCGAGCAGGCGGCGGGCGGGGCGGATTTCGTCATCGAGGCCGTCGTCGAGTTGCTCGACGAAAAAAAGAACGTCTTCCGCCAGCTCGACCGCCTGTGTCCGCCCCACGCCATCCTCGCCACCAACAGCTCCTACATCGGCTGCTCCGAGCTCGCCGGCGAGACCGGCCGGCCCGACAAGGTGGTCAACATGCACTTCTTCTTCCCGCCCTTGGTCATGCGGCTGGTCGAGGTCGTGCGCGGGCGCAAGACCTCGGAAGAGACCGTCGCCGTCACCGCCGAGCTGGCGCGGCGCATCGGCAAGGAACCGGTGCTGCTCAAGAAGGAACTCCCCGGCTTCCTGGTCAACCGCATCCTGCGCGCCATCACCAACGAGGCCTACTACCTGCTGGAGCAGGGGGTTGCCAGCTTCGCCGACATCGACAAGGCCTGCGAGCTGGGCCTCAACCATCCCCTCGGCCCCTTCCGCCTCAGCGACCTCTCCGGCCTCGACATCGGCTACAACGCGCGGATGAAGCTCTACCGCGAAACCGGCGACGACAACGACCGCCCCCCCGCCGCCCTCGCCCGCCGCGTCGAACGCGGCGACCTCGGCCGCAAGACCGGCCGCGGCTTCTACGACTACGCCACCGACCCCCCGACGCCGACC
>RFGL01000068.1 GCA_003697015.1 Acidobacteriota bacterium
ATCTGACTGGTACGACCCCGCCCCGCCCCCGCGCCCTTCGCCGCCCAACGAAAGCCACCGCCGCCGCGACCACCCGCAGGCGGGCGCAGCGTGGCCCATTCCGCGCCGGCTTTACGCGTTCGGTGGTGAGGCCCAGCTCGAAGAGCGGCGGCCCAGCCGGCCCGCTTCACCCCGCCGTCGCCACCGGCCGCAGCCGCCGCGAGATGCAGGAGGCCGGCCCGGCGCGATACGGGCGTACGGACGCGACGGGGCTGGATGACGCCACGGATTCGGCGGGTTGGGACCTCGCCGCAGGAGGCTGTTCAAGATGGTGAGGGAGTACGATCGGAGCCATCACGGATCGTGGCCGTCAACGACGATCAGGGAGGTGGACGATTCTCTCGGCTCAACCGGCGATCCCACCCGCATCGGCGGCGAGCGCCCGAGCCAGGGCGACGGCCGCTCGTGCGTCGCCGAGCGCACGGTGCCGGGGCTCGTCGATCGCTACCCCCAACCGCCTCAGCGCTTCGTCGAGGCTCAGTCGCCGGCCGGTCAGGCGGATCATCAGCTCGCAGAGACAGAGCCAGCGGCAGGGCGGTGCCGGGCGGCCGGCCCGGGCCAGTTCGCGCCACAGGATCCGCCGGTCGAAGTCGACGTGGTACCCGATCACCGTCCGGCGGGCGAGGCGGGCGCCGACCTCGGCTGCGATGGTGGAAAACGGCGGCGCAGCGGCGAGGGCGGCTGGGTCGATGCGATGCACCCGCGACGCGGCCTTGCTCACCGCTGCGGAGGGACGCACCAGACGCTGGTATTCGCCGCCGTCGGCCCCGACCAGGGCGATCTCCACCAGCTCGGCGCCGGGGCCGAGGCCGGTGGTTTCGGTGTCGAGGGCGACCCATTGCTCTCCCTCCATCACCCGGCGGAGGGCCGCCAGCGGGTCACTTTTCTTCTCCATCACGCCTCCCGAGGAGCTTTGCCGATGAACCCGAGGCCACGTCATCTGCGCTATTGGGCCAAGTCCGCCAAGGAAGCGCCGGAGCTCTACCATCCGGTGCTCTACCACTGCCTCGACGTCGCGGCCTGCGGCCGGATCCTGCTCGAGCGGCGGCCACGATCGCTCGACCGTCTCGCCGGCGCCGCCGGCATGCCGGCCGGCGCCATCCTACGCCTCACCACCCTGCTGCTCTCCTTCCACGATCTCGGCAAGTACGCCAACGGCTTCCAGTACCTGCTGCCGGAGCTGATGGAGCGCCTGCAGGGGGAAGCCCGCTACGCCTCCTACGAGACGCCGCTGTGGAAGCACGATACCGCCGGCTACGTCGCCCTCCATCGCCGCCTGGAGCAGGATGGGCTGGACGGCCTGCTGGCGGCGGATGCGCCGCGGGGGATTCGCGACGGCTTCGCCACCACCTGGCTGTCGGCGGCGATGGGGCACCACGGCGTTCCCCCGACCCTCGACGGGAGCAAGCATCGCGCGGGCTTCGGGAAGCAGTTTCCGCCGCCGGTGTGGGACGATCTCGGCGACGCCATCGTCGAGTTGCGCCGCCTGCACCATCCCCAGCCCCTGGCCCTGCCGGCGGGCGAGGGGTGGCCCCGGCGCTTCCGCGCCGCGTCCTGGCTGTTCGCCGGGCTCGCCGTCGAGGCCGACTGGCTGGGCTCGAACAGCCGCTGGTTCCCCTTCTGCATCGAGGGGATGACGGCCGCCGAGTACTTCGCGCACAAGGCCCTGCCCCAGGCCCGC
The DNA here is from genome assembly GCA_003697015.1 of Acidobacteriota bacterium. Taxonomy (GTDB): domain Bacteria; phylum Acidobacteriota; class Thermoanaerobaculia; order Multivoradales; family J023; genus J023. The sequence continues at coordinate 1,721 of RFGL01000068.1, forward strand.
CGGGCGGTGGCCGAGGCCGGCCTCGGCGAGCGTCCCCCGGCGCCGCGGTCCACCTTCGCCGCGCTGTGGCCGGGCTTCGTCCCCACCCCCTTGCAGGAGCTCGCCGACCGCATGCCCCTCGCCCCCGGCCCGCAGCTGATCGTCATCGAGGAGGTCACCGGCGGCGGCAAGACCGAAGCGGCGTTCACCCTCGCCCATCGGCTGATCGCCGCCGGCCAGGGCGACGGGCTCTACCTCGGCCTGCCGACCATGGCCACCGCCAACGCCATGTTCGACCGCCTGGGGAGCGTCTACCGCAGGCTCTTCGCCGAAGGCAGCGAGCCGTCCCTGGTGCTCGCCCACGGCCGCCGCCACCTGCGCCTCGCCCTCGAAGCGGCGGCCGGCGAGGGCTCGCGCTCGGACGACGACTCCGCCACCGACCAATGCAGCGCCTGGCTCGCCGACAGCCGCAAGAAGGCCCTGCTGGCCGAGGTCGGCATCGGCACCGTCGACCAGGCGTTGCTGGCGATCCTCCAGTGCCGGCACCAGTCCCTGCGCCTCTGGGGGCTGGCGGGGAAGGTGCTGGTGGTGGACGAGATCCACGCCGCCGACGCCTACATGCAGGGCCTCCTCGCCGTTCTGCTCGAGGCGCACGCGGCGTTCGGGGGCAGCGCGATCCTGCTGTCGGCGACCCTCTCCAGCTCCCAGCGCCGGGCGCTCTGCCGGGCCTTCGCCCGCGGCCTCGATCTCGACCCGCTGCCGCCGATCGCCGACCGCGCCTACCCCGCCTTGCTGCATCTGGCCGCCGATCGCGCCGGCGTCCACCCGCTGGCGGCGCGACGGGATGCCAGCCGGGAGATCGCGGTCGAGCTGGTGGCGGACGAGGCCGCGGTGGACGAGCGCCTCGCCGCCGCCCTCGAGGCGGGGGGCTGCGCCTGCTGGATCCGCAATACGGTGGCCGACGCCGTCGCCGCCTGGGAGCGCTGGTGCGAGCGCCTCGGCGGCGAGCGGGTGCAGCTCTTCCACGCCCGCTTCACCGCCGACGATCGCCACGCCGTCGAGGGCGACGTGCTGGCCCGCTTCGGCGCCGCCAGCACGCCGCAGCAGCGGGCGGGGCGGCTGCTCGTCGCCACCCAGGTGGTGGAGCAGAGCCTCGACCTCGACTTCGACGCCCTGGTCACCGACCTGGCGCCGATCGACCTGCTGGTGCAGCGGGCCGGGCGCCTGCACCGCCACCGCCGGGACGAACGCGGGGCCCGGATCGACGGTGCGGACCGGCGGGGCGAGCCCGTCCTCCACGTCTTCTCCCCCCCGCCGGCGCCGGACTGCGGCCGCGACTGGTACTCCGGCCCCTTCCCCGGCGCCGCCCTGGTCTATCCCGACCACGGCAAGCTGTGGCTGGGGGCGCGCTGGCTCGCGGAGCGCCGCCGGCTGCGGGTGCCGGAGGACCTGCGCCGGCTGATCGAGCACGTCTACGGCGGCGCGGGCGAGGCGGAGATCCCGCCGGCCCTCGAGGAATCCACCCTCAAGGCCGAGGGCAAGGAGCGCGCCGACGCCTCGATCGCCTCGCTCAACGGGATCGTTCTGGCCCAGGGCTACAAACCGAGCGGCAGCAACAGCTCCTGGCGCGACGACGTCGCCACCCCCACCCGCCTCGGCGAGCCGACCGTCGACCTGCGCCTCGCCCGCGAGGTGGAGGGCGAGCTGCGCCCCTGGCACGAGGTCGAACCCTACGCGTGGCAGCGCTCGCAGGTCAGCGTCCGCCGGGCCCAGGCCAAGCACGAGTGGCCCGGCGACCGGGCGCTGATCGAGCGCGCCCGGGCGACGATGCGGGACCAGGGCAAATTCGCCCTCGTCGTCGTCATGCGCCCGGACGGCGACGCCTGGAGCGGCCGGGTCCTCGACCAGGGCAACCGGCCGCGCCGCATCACCTACGCCCCCGCCGTCGGCCTGACGATCGAGGTCCTGCGATGAAGTCCCCGCCGCAGCGGGGAACGA
>RFGL01000069.1 GCA_003697015.1 Acidobacteriota bacterium
CCTGCGGCCGGCGCGGCGGCCGGGCGGTGGCCGGCGGCGGCGAACCGCGGTAGAGGCGGTAGACCTTGCGCACGTAGTCGCGGGTCTCGCGGAAGGGCGGCACGCCGCCGTGGCGCTCCACCGCGCCGGGGCCGGCGTTGTAGGCGGCGAGGGCGAGGGTGAGGTCCTGGTCGAAGCGGTCCAGCATGCGGCGCAGGTAGGTGGTGCCGCCGCGGATGTTCTGCTCCACGTCGTAGGGATCGCGCACCGCCAACTCGCGGGCGGTTTCGGGCATCAGCTGCATCAGGCCCATCGCCCCCTTGGTCGACCGCGCCCGCGGGTCGTAGCCCGACTCGACCTGCACCACCGCCCGCACCAGCCGCGGGTCGAGGTCGGCGCGGTGGGCGTAGCGCTCGATCAGCCGCGCGATCTCCGACGGCGGCGCCGCCGGCCGCACGGCCCTCCCCTGGGGCCGCGAGGCGGCGCCGTGGTTGGTGATCAGCCGGGTGCCGTCATCGAGGATCTTGACCTCGACCTCCGCCGCCGCCGGCAGCGCCGGCGCCACGGCGAGAGCCGCGGCGAGCACGCCGGCGGCGGCCGGCACGCTCAGGGGGATGCGGGGGCGGGGCTCGAGGGCGCACATGGGCGCCCTAGTCTACACGGCCGCGGCGGCGGTTGCCAGTGGGTTCGAGCCCGCCCCCGGGCCGCCGCCCGGCGCGACGGCGACGGCGCCGGCCGTCCCCGCCGGAGGTCGACGGCGACCGCCGCCGGGGGCGGCGACGATCGCCTACGGCTCGCAGGCGAAGGCGGTGGTGTCGGTGACGGCGGGGGAGGAACGGCCGAGGGGGTTCGAGTAGCTCCAGGTGGCGCCGCTGGCGGTATCGGTGACCCGCAGGGTGTAGGCGACGTTGGTGGTCGCGGCGGCGAAGACCCAGCGGTGGCCGTTCGACCGGCAGCCGTCGAGCACCTTGACCAGCATCTCCCAGTTGTCGGGCTGGAAGAACCAGAAGATGCCCGAGTCGCCGGTGCCGGCGGGGGCGACGCTGCCGCGGCCGCTCTCGCCGCGCTGGTTCCGCCACTCGAGCTCGAGACGGAAGCGGCCGTCGCGCAGGCACATGGTAGTGGCGCTCGGCACGCAGTCGCCGGCGGTGGTGGCGTCGACCTCGAGCTCCTGGTCGGCGGCGACCTGGCCGAGATCGAGCACCCGGCCGTCGACCAGGCGGACGCTGACCGCGGCATTCTGCGCCTGGCCGAGGCCGAAGTGGGCGACGAGACCGGCGGTCGAGGCGCAGGTGTTGCCGCCGGCGACGATCTCCCGCAGCTGCTGCTCGCGCGCCTCGACGGTGCCGTCGCCGTCGAGGTCGGCGGCGACGTGGATGCGCGCCCCCACCGCCTGGCCGCGCAGCTTGAGCCGCAGGTAGTGGCGGCCGGCGAAGGGGGTGACGTTGCGGAAGACCGCCACCCCCTGGTCGCGCGACACCACCACCGCATCGAGCCGCCCGTCGCCGTCGACGTCGCCGGTCAGGACGGCGCGGTTCTCCCCCGCCAGGGCGACGCCGGCGCCGGCGGCGACGTCGGTGAAGGCGGCCGTGCCGGTCTCCTGCAGCTGGTTCTTGTACAGGTAGTCGAGCCAGCCGGCGGAGGTGGTGACCCACAGGTCGAGATCGCCGTCGAGGTCGGCGTCGAAGAAGGTGGTGCCCCAGGAGAAGGCGGCGGGCGCCCCCTCGGGCAGGCGCTGCCACCGCAGGCTGCCGCCGTCCGCCAGGCGGTTCTGGTAGAGGTCGTTTTCGCCGCTGGCGCGCCGCAGGCGGTCGGGCAGCGAGCCGTCGGTGAGGTAGAAGTCGAGGTCGCCGTCGTTGTCGTAGTCCCCTGGCGCGATGCCCATGGCGCCGCCGGTGACCAGGCCGAAAAGGGGGTCGTGGGGATCGCGCCAGTCCTCGAAGGTGCCGTCGCCGCGGTTCCTGTAGAGGTGGTCGGGGGGATCTTCGCCCCCCATCGGAGTGCCCATCTTGTCGGTGACGTAGAGGTCGCCCCAGCCGTCGCCGTCGAGGTCGGCGAAGACCGACGCCTGGCTGGCGCCGTAGTGCTGCACCCCCGGCACCAGCTTGCCGCCGGGCACGCCGGCGGCGAGGGTGACGTCCTCGAACGTGCCGTCGCCGCGGTTTCTGTAGAGCACGTGGCGCTGGCCGGCGATGAGGTCGTAGGAGCCGGCGTGGTTGCCGACGAAGAGGTCGAGGTCGCCGTCGCGGTCGTAATCCCCCCAGGTGGCGGTCAGGGAACGCGCCAGGAGCTCGTCGCCCGACGCCGGGTCGACGGCGAAGCCCACCCCCAGCTGCGGCTGGCCGGGAGCGCCGGGGGCGGCGGTCTGCGGGGTGACGTCGGCGAAGGCGAGCTGGCCGGTCTCGACCAGCAGATTGCGCAGCAGGGTATTGCGTCCCTCGTCGGCCTCCCCCAGCTGGTCGAGGGTGGGGTGGACCGGCTGCTCGAGGAAATTGGTGACGTAGAGGTCGAGGTCGCCGTCGTTGTCGTAGTCGGCCGCTACCGCACCGGTGGAGTGGCGGGGGTCGGCGGCGCCGGCGCCGTCCGCCACCAGCTCGAAGATGCCGCCGGCGTTGCGCCACAGCTGATTGGGGCCGTCCTGGGGCAGGTAGAGATCGGGATCGCCGTCGCCGTCGAGATCGGCCAGCACCGCCCCCGGGCTGTGGCCCTCGCCGTCGTAGCGGTAGGCGGCGAGCTCCGGCGCCGGCAGGCGCTCGAAGCGCAGGTCCCCGGCCTTGCCCTGCTCGGCGGCCTGGTCGACGAGCAGGGCGAGGCCGCCGTTGCCGTCGAGGAGCTCGTCGCCGGCCGCGATGCCCGCGGCCGCCAGCCGCAGGCCGCCGATCGCCTCCCACGCCGGCGTCCCCTGGTCGAAATCGAGGGCCCACAAACCGCCGTCGGCGACGGCGATGAGGTCGTCGCGCGGCGAGCCGACGACGGAGAAGCCGTCGAGGTCGCGCACCTCGAAGCCGGCGGCGGCGGGCAACGGCGTCCAGCCCCCCGCCTGCAGCCGTTCGATCCGCCGGCCGTCGGAGACCACCAGATCGCCCTCCAGCTGGCCGAGAGCGGTGGCGGCGAAGGGCGGTTGCTCGCCGTCCGGCAGCCGCTGCCAGACGCCGCCGCGCAGGACGTGGAGGGCGCAGCAGTCGAGGGCGACGAGCTCGCCGTCGCGGCGGGTGAGGCCGCGGATCTCCCCCAGGGCCGGGGCGGCGAGATCCTCGAACGGCGCCCCCGGACCTTGATCGAGCGGTGCGCGGCGCAGCCGCCCGCCGTCCTCCGCCACCACCAGCCACGGCCGGTCGCCGTCGCGCCACCAGGTGAGGGCCCGCACCTCGCCGGCCGCCGCGAGGGGGCCGGCCCAACCGGTGCCGAGAGCGGCCTCCTGGAGCCCCAGCTCGTAGATGCCGCCGTCGCCGACGGCGTAGAGGATGGCGTCGAGGACCATCCCCGGGTGGGCCGACATGGCGTCGATGGCGAAGCTCGGCTGAAGGGGGAAGGGGCGCCAGCGGATCTCCTCCTCGCCGCCGTCGCTCTCCGCCAGCTCGAGGGTGCTCAGGGTCTTGCCGTCCCAGGCGAGGAGCACGGAATAGGGCTTGAGCGGCGCCGCCAGGGCGAGGATGCCGTCCGGCTGGCCGGGGAAGGGCAGATCGCCGGGCTGCCAGGCGGCAGCGCCGGGCACGGTGATCCACAGGTCGCCGTCGATGGCGGCGATCAGCAGGGTTTCGCCGCCGCCGTCCTCCGCCGGCAGGGTGACCAGGGCGTCGATGGTGCCGGGGGCGGAGGGCCCGAGCGGCGTCCACGAGTCCGGCGGCAGGGAGCCCGCCACCATGCCGTCGCCGCCGGCCACCACCAGCTCGTCGCCGGGGGACGGCAGGACGTCGGCGAGGAGCAGCCGGAAGGGCGGCTCGAGGCCCGGATCCGGCAGCACCACGGGCTCGCCGTCGCCGCTCAGCCACAGCAGATGGCCGCCGAAGGCGACGGCGATGGCCTCCCCGGTGGCGCTATGGGGCACCAGCAGGATGAAGTCCGCCCCCTCAGCGTCCGGCAGCTTGACCCACGGCGGCTCCAGGCCGAGGACGTAGACCGTGCCCTCCCCCGCCGCGCCGGCGATGGCCGGAGGGGGGGCGTGGCGCAGGCGTCGGCCACCGCCGGGCGCCGCCGCTCCCGCCCGGTGCGCCGCAGCTTGCAGGCGCTCCACCGCCAGGGTGGCGGCGTCGCCGCCGGCCCTGGCGCTGGGGGTGATCGAGATGATGAGGATCGGGATCGCCAGCCATCCCAGCCGGCCGCGCATGGTCTTCATCGGGTGCCTCCCTTCCGCGGTGTCGCCTTCGCGTCAGCGTCTCTCCACCGGTATATGACGCGGAGCCGCGGATCGGTTGACGTCGACGTCGGCCGAATCGTCGCCGGCGGCGGGCGGACCGTCCCTAGAAGGCCAGCTCGCGCCGCAGGTCGAAGCGCTGGTCCATCTCCGGCACCTTGACGCGGCAGCCGTAGCGCCGGCGCAGGGTCTCCCCCAACGCCTCGGCGCTCTTGGGCTCGCCGTGCACCATGAAGACCACCTTCGGCGGCTCGGCGCAGGAGTCCACCCAGCGCAGCAGCTCGTCGCGGTCGCCGTGGCCGGAGAGACCGTGGAGGCTCAGCGTCCGGCAGCGCACCGGCACGTAGCGACCGTGGATCTTGATCTCCTTGCGCCCCTCGACCAGGTCGCGGCCGCGGGTGCCCGGGGCCTGGTAGCCGGCCAGCACCACCAGATTGCGTCGATCGCCGGCGAGGCGCGCCAGGTGGTGGAGGACGCGGCCGGCGGTGAGCATGCCGCTGGAGGAGATGATCACCCGCGGCCCCTTCATGTCGTTGAGCTTCTTCGACTCGGCGACCGTGCGGTGGAAGTAGACGTGGTCGGGAAAGATCTTGAGGCGGCCGTCCTCGAAGACCTGCGGGTCGACGTTGCGCTTGTCGAGGAAGCGGCTGTAGACGCGGGTGGCGTTGATCGCCATCGGGCTGTCGATGTGGATCGGCACCTCCGGGATGCGTCCGCGGCGCATCAGCCGGCGCAGCACCAGGGCGACCTGCTGCGAGCGGCCGACGGCGAAGGCGGGGATGAGGATCGTGCCCCGCTGGTCGAGCACCCGGGCGAAGGGCTCGGCGAGCTGATCGGCGATCGGCGTGCGGTCGTGCAGCCGGTCGCCGTAGGTCGATTCGAGGATCAGCACGTCGCAGGGCGGGCGCGGCCGCGGGTCGAGGTGCAGCGGCACCTCGAAGCGACCGATGTCGCCGCTGAAGACGATCCGCGTCTGGCGTCCGCCGGCGTGGACCTTGAGCTCGATGAACGCCGAGCCGAGGAGGTGGCCGGCGTTGTGAAAGCGGGCCCGCACCTGGCCGTGGTGATCGAGGCGCAGCCACTGGTTGAAGCGCTGCACCCGGCGCAGCTTGAGGGCCGCCTTGGCGTCCTTGGCGTCGTACAGAGGCAGGGCCGGCTTGTGCTTGGTGTAGCCCTTGCGGTTGGCGCGGCGGGCGTCCTCCTCCTGGATCTTGGCCGAGTCGAGGAGCATGATCTCCGCCAGCTCAAAGGCCGCCGGCGTCATGTAGACCGGCGCCCGAAGCCCCATCTTGACCAGCCGCGGCAGGTAGCCGACGTGGTCGATGTGGGTGTGGGAGAGGAGCACGTGGTCGATGCTCCGCGGGTCGAAGGCCGGCGCGTTCCAATTGCGCAGGCGGAGCTTCTTCAACCCCTGGAAGAGGCCGGCGTCGAGCAGCACCCGGGTGTCGTCGACGCGGAGCAGGTGTTTCGAGCCGGTCACCGTCCGGGCGGCGCCATGGAACGAGAGGTCAAAGCTCACCAGCGAATCTCCATCGAAGCCCGGCGGGGGGAGACCGGGCGGTTCCAGAAGGCGGACGAGGCACGGCGATGCTACCACGGCGGCGGAGGCGCACCGCGTCACGACTCCCCGTCACCCCAAAAGGGGTTCGACCGCCGGCCGACCGTCGTCTCGTCGCGTCAACTCATTCATTACAAACCACTTGCGAATACCCTGGCACCTGACGAGCAGCTGACGAGGAGAGGCGCGCTGACCTCCTCCCAATCCGGCGGGCCTGGGTATGCGCGACCGTCCCTCGGGAACGGGCCAGGGTAGCCGGTCTTTCCAGCCACCGGCGGGGGCGACGGGGCGAGTCCGCACTCCGTCCCCCGAAATCTCATCCCCCCGTTCGACCGCCGCCCGCGAATGAATCCCCCGGCCGCGAAGGGGCCGCATCGGAGAGCCCGGGGCTCAATCCAGTGGCACTCATCCTACTCATTTCAAACCACTTGCGAATACCCTGGCACCTGACGGGGGAGAATGCCCCGGCACCTTACGGCACCCGGCTGACGAGCTGACGGGCGCTGGCGGTGGGCGCCGGGGGCGTAACGTTTCGGGCTTCGCCTTCGCCCTACTTCAGTGGGGGGCATCAGGCGATAGGGGGACGTGACCTGGAGGGCTCGATCATGTCTCACGTTTGCTCCTACTGCGATCGACCGATCATCTTCCGCGGCAACCCACCTCAGGTCTACCACGTCGGCAGCGGCTGGCCGTGCTGGAAGGCTCGCCAGCAGGCCGACGAGCCGCCACCGGAGCCGGTGGCGCTGAATCCACCTGACGTCACCGGCGGCGACGAGCTCAAGCCCGCCGCCTGATCGCCAGCTCCAGCCAGCGGCGCAGGACGGCGAAGAATTCCTCCCCTGCCGCACGCTCGAGCCACGGGTAATGGCCGCAGCGCTCGAGCTCGTGGTACGCGAGCTGCGGCAGGTAGGGGGCGAGGCTCGAGCGGATGAGCCGGCCGGGATGGGGATCGGCGGCGCCGTGGAGCATCAGCACCGGCGCCGCGATGGCGGCGAAGGCTGCCGGGTAGACCCCTTCCGCCTGCAGGCGGAGCATGTCGTCCCAGGTCTCGTGGTGGCCGCGCGCATCGCAAGGGCCGAGCTCGAGGTCGGTGGTGGCCAGGTCGTAGGAGTCGACCGGCAGCATCAGTCGGCCGATCGCCGCCAGGCGCCGGTCGGGATCGTCGACCTCGGCCTCGAGCCGTTGGAGACGCCGCCGCAGGTCGGCGGTCAGGCGCGCCTCGCGGGCTGCCTTGAGCGCCCGGCGCGACGCCGGATCGAAGGTGCCGCAGCCGACGAGCACCAGCGCCCCCACCCGCCGGGGATGGGCGGCGGCGTAGGCCAGGGCCAGCATCGCACCCCAGGAGTGGCCGACCAGGGCCGGACGCCTTTCCCGCCAGCGCCCCCGCACCAGGACGTCGAGATCGGCGACGTGACCGGCGACGCTCAACGTCCCGCCGTCGCTGCGGCGGGCGAAGGGCTCGACGACGCGGAACCGATCCGCCAGCGCCCGCCCCACCGGCGCCAGGTACCCCGGCGCCCCCGGCCCGCCGTGCAGCAGAACCACCGCCGGCCCGGCCGAGCCGTAATCGCGGACCTGCATCAGCGTCCGGCTCGGGCGCGCCGGCTGCCGGGCGCCGGGCCGCGCCTCATCCCTCCCCCAGATCGACCGCGTCGACCACGCCGACGACGACGGCGCGGATGGGGGCGGCGGGATCCTTCAGCACCTGGCGGGCGGAATTCCCCTCGTCGAGGATCAGCACCTTCTCGCCGGCGCCGGCGAAGGCGGCGTCGACGGCGATCGAATAGCGGCCGGTGGACTGGCCGTGCGGGTCGAGGAGATCGCACAGCAGCAGCCGCCTGCCGTCGAAGGACGGATGGTTGACGGTCGAGACCACGGTGGCGACGACGCGGCCGATCTTCATCCCTCGTCCTCCAGCGGCCCCACCGCGTCGACGATGCCGACGATGGCGTGGTCGACCGGCACGAAAGTCTCGGGCAGCGCCAGGGCGGCCTCGCGGCTGGCGACGAAGTAGACCAGCTCCCCCGGCCCGGCCATCGCCACCGCATCGGCGGCGACCAGCGGCTCGCCGCGCGGCCGCTGCTCGCGATCCAACGGCTGGATGATCAGAAAAGGCACCCCGTCGAGCCCGGCCGAGCGCTCCGTCGCCACCAGCGTACCGATCACCCGCGCCAGCTCCATGGTCTACCTCCCGCGCTCCGAGCGCACCCGGCGCAGAAAGGTGGGGGCGGCGTCGAGGTTGGACAGCATCTCGCCGTGGATCTGGGGGATGATCACCTGCTCCACCAGGAGCTCCGGACGCGCCAGTCCGCCGACGGCGATCTCCACCGCCGCCTCGACGTCCGCCAGCGGACCCTGGAAAAGGCAGTAGGCCTTGCCCCCCAGCTCGTCGGCCAGGTGGAGATCGCGCAGGGTGACGGCGGCGCCCTTGACGCCGCGGTCGGCGGCGCCGACGATCGACGCCACCGTACGGGTCTCGACGATGCCGATCGCCTCCCCCGGCGAGCCCGTCGCCCGGCCGCCGCGGAGCGCCGCCACCACGTCGCGGTGGGCGTCGGGCAGGAAGAGGCGGTCGAGGCAGGCGCCGGCGCTCTCCTCCCCCGCCACCATCGCCTCCTCGACGCTGGCCACCGCGCCGCCGACCAGCACCAGATACTTGCCCGGGTGGACGGTGCCGGCGAAGATGACGTCGATCGGCGCGCGCTTGACCATCGCGTCGCCGGCGCGGATGCCGGCGGCGATCGAAGCGAGCTCCAGGAGGCCGATCGCGGGCTCCATCTCAGATGATCCGCAGGCCGCCCGCCACCGTCAGACGCCGCTCGCGGGAGAAACTGCGCGGTCGGGTCAGGCCTTCGCCGGTGGGGCTGGCGATGGAGAACGACGTATAACCCTCGCCGCCGTCGCCGAGGCCGGCCAGGGTGGCGTTGTTGGCGACGAAGATCGAGCAGTTCATCGCCCGCGCCATGCGGGTGATGCGGTCGACCCGCTGCGAGTAGATCGCGGCGGTGTGGCCGAAGCCGTGCTCCGCTTCCACCGCCAGGTCGATCGCCCGATCGACGTTGGCCACCCGTACCACCGGCAGCACCGGCATCATCTGCTCGGTCCACACCAGGGAATGCTCCTCCGGCACCTCGGCCACCGCCAGGCGGACCTCGTCGCCGGCCCGGACGCCGATCTGAGCGAGGATGACGCCGGCGTTCTTGCCGATCCACTCCGGGTTGATGCGGCCGTGCTGCCGCGGCCCGCCGAGCTGGCGGAAGATCACCCGCTCGAGCTTCCTGAGCTCGTGCTCCTTCAGCACGTAGGCGCCGTTCCTGGTCATCGACCGCAGCAGGTCGTCGGCCACCGACGCGACGGCGAAGACCTCTTTTTCGTCGGTGCAGATGACGTTGTTGTCGAACGACGCGCCGCGCACGATCTCGCGTCCGGCGAGCTCCAGGTCGGCGGTCTCGTCGACCACCACCGGCGGGTTGCCGGGGCCGGCGGTGATCGCCCGCTTCCGGGTCGCCAGCGCCGCCTGCACCACCCCGGGGCCACCGGTCACCAGGAGGATCCGCGCTCGCGGGTGCTTCATCAGCTCCTGGGCGCTCTCCAGGGTCGGCTCGGGGATGCAGGTGACGACGTTCTCCGGTCCGCCGGCGGCGACGATGGCGCGGTTGATCAGCTGCACGTTGTACGCCGAAACCCGCTTGGCGTTGGGATGGACGTTGAACACCAGGGCATTGCCCGCCGAGACCACGGCGATGGTGTTGTTGATGATGGTCGCCGTCGGGTTGGTGGTCGGCGTGATCGCCGCCACCACCCCGAAGGGGGCGTACTCGATCACCGTCATGCCGCGGTCGCCGGTGTAGACCGTGGGCTCCAGGTCCTCCGGGCCGGGGGTCTTCTCGGTCACCAGGCGGTTCTTCTTGACCTTGTCCTCAAAGCGGCCGAGGCCGGTCTCCTCCCGCGCCATCCGCGCCAGCTCGCGGCCGTGCTCGCGCATCGCCTGGCGCACCGCGGCGACGATCGTCTTGCGCTGATCGAGGCCGCAGGCGCGAAACTGCTGGAAGGCACGCCAGGCCGCTTCCACCGCGGCGTCGATGGTGGCGAAGACGCCGTCCCCCAGCGCGCCCTCCCTCCCCGTCTCCGCCGGCCGGGACGGCGGCGGGGACGGCGACGGCGACGGCGCGGCCTCCGCACCGACCCGCGCCCGCACCCGGGCGAGGATCGCCTGCACCTCCTGGTCACGAATCGGCTTCATCGTCGCGGCACCTTCGGGTGCGGGCGAAACCGTAGAGACGACGCAGCGCGCATCAGCTCGCCCATTCGCCGCCCGCCGGGGTCTTGCGGTAGACCTCTTCGCCGCCGACCTCCCAGCTGTCGACGATCGCCATGATCACCGCATCGCAGGGGCGGTCCCGGGTGGCGGTGGTCTGGCGCGCCGAGCTGCCGGTGGCATAGAGCACCACCTCGCCGACCCCGGCGCCGACGCCGTCGACCGCCACCACGTAGCCGCCGCTTTTCCTGCCGTCGACGCCGAGGACTTCGAGCACCCGGAACGACAGGCCGGAGAGGCCTTCGTCCTTGCGCGTCGCCACCAGCGTGCCGGCCACCCGTGCCAGCTGCATGGCCTACTTCTTCTTGCCGCCGGACGGCTGGCGGCCGAGGGGCAGCACCTCGTCGATGTTGGCGTGGGGCCGGGCGATGACGTGGGTCGAGACCACCTCGCCGACGCGCTCGGCGCCGCGCACCCCGGCTTCGACCGCCGCCTTCACCGCCGCCACGTCGCCGCGCACCACCGCGGTGACGTAGCCGCCGCCGATCCGCTCGTAGCTCACCAGCTCGACCTTCGCCGCCTTGACCATGGCGTCCGCCGCCTCGACCATGGCGGCGAAGCCGCGCGTTTCGATCATCCCCAATGCTTCTGCCATCGTTTCTCCTTTTCTTCGGGATCAGGCGCCGATGCCCGCGCGCGGATGCGCTCCGCTGGCGGCCACGGGCGACGCGTCCCGCGCCTTGCGATCTCGGTAATCCCCGCTAGTCGCCCGCACGGCCTTCGATGCTCTCGATGGCGGCGATCGCCGCCTGCCAGCCGACGTCGACGTCGCGCTCCTCCCCGCCGAGGTAAACCCGCCCCATGGAGCCGAAGGCCCGCACCTCGAGGATGTTGATCTGCGCCGCCTTCTCCGCCTCGTTGGCGGCCAGAGCGGCGTAGGCCGCGGGCTCCACCTCCAGCACGTAGAGAGTCTGGCCGGGGATCAGCATCTGGCCGTGGCGGGTGCGGTTGATCAGCTGCGCCTGGTGGTCGTCGATGCGCCGGATGACCTGCGACGACAGCACCTTGGGCTTGCGCCGGTCGCGTTCCTCCAAGCCGATCTCGGCCAGGATCGCCGCCCCCGCCGCCCGGGTCTCGGCCTGGGAGGCGGAGTGGATCTCGAGCAGGCCGTAGTAGCGCTCGACGATCTGCATCCCCGGCCGCACCCGGGTGGCCTTGACCGCCACGTCGGTCAGGCGGTTGATCTCGATCCCCGGGGAGATCTCGACGAAGAGAGAGGCGTCGTGGGCCAGGGGCAGAAAGCCCTGAGCGACGGTGCCCAGGAAGGCCGCGTACTGCGGCTGCAGGCTGTCCAGAAAGACGTAGGAACGCAGGTCAATACGACTCACGCGAAGAACCTCCAGTGACCATTTGGACCCCGGCCGAGGCGCCGATGCGGGTAGCGCCGGCGCGTACCATCTGCTCGGCCTCGGCGGCGGACTTGATGCCGCCGGCGGCCTTGACCCCGAGCCCGGGGCCGACCGTCTCCCGCATCAGCGCGACGTCGAAGACCGTGGCGCCTCCGGGGCCGAAGCCGGTCGAGGTCTTGACGTAGTGGGCGCGGGCGCGCTGTGCGATGCGGCAGGCGACGACTTTCTCCTCGTCGGACAACAGCGCCGCTTCGATGATCACCTTGTTGAGCGCTCCGACCTCGCGGCAGGCGTCGGAGACGCCGGCGACGTCGCGCGCGACCAGCTCGTAGTCGCCGCTCTTGAGCGCGCCGACGTTGATCACCATGTCGATCTCCCGCGCGCCGTCGCGCAGGGCGCGGCGCGCCTCCATCGCCTTGATCTCCGGCGTCGAGGCACCGAGCGGGAAGCCGACCACCGACGCCACCCGCACGCCGCTGCCGCGCAGGCGCTGGGCGGCCCGCTTGACCCACGTGGGATTGACGCAGACCGCGGCGAAGCCGTACTGCCGCGCCTCGTCGCACAGCTTGTCGATCTGCGCCGCGGTGGCGTCGGGCTTGAGCAGGGTGTGGTCGATCAGACGCGCCAGCTCCGCCGGCACCTGGGCGCCGTCGCCGCCGTAGCTGACCCGCCCGGCGCCGGCGGCGACCACCGCCCGCACCTTGTCGCCGCAGCGGGCGACGCAGTTGCCCACGCAGTCGGCGCAGCGGTCGCCGCTGTCGCCCGCCAGGGCGAGGAGCACCTGTTGGGTGATGGTCTCGACCAGTTGCTCGTTGTCGCTCATGCGCTCGTCGGTTCAGCCGTTGCGGCGCAGATAACGCCGTTCGACGTCGGTGATCAGGGCTGCGCGCCGGGCGTGGCGGCCTTCGCCCCAGGGCGTCTCGAGCCAGGTGGTGACGATCTGCCGCGCCAGCCCCGGCCCGATCAGTCCAGCCCCCAGGGTGAGGACGTTGGCCAGATTGTGCTCGCGGCTGTTCTTCGCCGTCGACAGATCGTAGCAGAGCGCGGCGCGGATGCCGGGGACCTTGTTGGCGGTCATCGCCGAGCCGATTCCGGCGCCGTCGACGACGATGCCCCAGCGGCAGGCGCCGGTGGCCACCAGCCGCGCCACCCGGTGGGCGAAGTCGGGGTAGTCGACCGCCTTCTCGTCGTGGGTGCCGACGTCGCGCACCGCGTAGCCGAGCTCCTCGAGGTGGCGTTTCAGCATCTCCTTCAGGGCGAAGCCGCCGTGGTCGGCACCGATGGCGATGCACTCGCCGCCCGAAGCCGGGGCCGGCGACGGCGATGTCGGGGCCGGCGACGCCTGCGCCAATCGCTCCTCGAGCGTCCGGCGCACCAGCTGGCGGATTTCGTTCTCACGGCTCATGACGGTTCGTCCGGCGTCGCGCCGGGGCGCCGGCTGCCGGCGCCCCCGGCAAGCGGGCAGGGCATTCTACCGATTCCGCGCGCCCTTGGGCAGAGGGGGGCTGGGGCCGGCTCAGCCCAGGTCGACCGGCAGCCGACCCGCCAGCTCGATGCCCCGCGGGCTGACCCGCATGCGGTAGGCCAGGGGCTCGACGCCGGCCGCCACCGCCCGGCGCAGGACGCGGCCGTAGGCCGGGTCGATCTCGTCGGCAGGGCGGAAGCGCCGGGCGTCGGCGCGGCCGACGTGGAAGAAGATCACCGCCCGCGACCCCGACGCCACCACCGCCATCAGGTCCTCGAGATGCTTCTTGCCCCGCGCCGTCACCGCGTCGGGGAAGGCGGCGTAGCGCTCCGCTCCCGGCGGGCGGTAGGTCGTGTTCTTGACCTCGACGTAGCACTCCGGCCTGCCGCCCGCCGGATCCCTGAGCAGCAGGTCGACGCGGCTGCGCCCGCCGGCGCCGTAGGGCACCTCGGCGACGATCTCGCCGTAGCCCCGAAGCTCCGGGATGCGGCCGGCGGCGATCAAACGGCGGACGGTGCGGTTGGGGCGGGCGGTATTGATCGCCACCCAGGTGCGCCCCATGCGGATCATCTCCAGGCTCAGGCGCAGCTTGCGCTTGGGGTTGCGCGAATCCGACAGTCTCACCGGCCGGCCGGGCTCGCTGCACGACCGCATCGCCCCGGGATTGGCGCAGTGCACCGTCACCAGCCGTCCGTCCGCCAGCTCGACGTCGGCGAGGAAGCGCTTGTAGCGCCGCACCAGCGTGCCCGGGATCAGCTCGTGCTCGAAGCGCTGCATCGGGCGATCGCCGCCAGGCGTTCGACCAGCGGCGGATGGGAGTCGTTGAGGGCGACGTAGAGAGGGTGCGGCGTCAGGTTGGTCAGATGGCTCCGGGCCAGCTTCTTGAGCGCCGAGGTCAGCGCCGCCGGCCCGGCGGTCTCGCTGGCGAAGCGGTCGGCTTCGTACTCGTGGCGCCGCAGCAGGGCGTTCATGCCGAGCGACAGCAGCAGCTCGACCGGCGCGTAGAGCAGGCCGAAGAAGACCAGCCCGGCAGCGATCGACGGCTCGGCGATGCCGAAGGCCTGGTAGAGGCCGCGCTCGCCGAGCACCAGGGACAACAGGTAGAAAAGCAACCCCAGGTGAGCGATCGACAAGGCCATGCCCTTGAGCAGATGCCGCCGCTTGTAGTGCCCCACCTCGTGGGCCAGGATCGCCACCAGCTCGGGCACCGAGTGTTCGGCGATCAGGGTGTCGAAGAGAGCGATGCGCTTGCTGCGGCCGAAACCGGTGAAAAACGCGTTGCCGCGGCTCGAGCGCCGCGAACCGTCCATGACGAAGATGCCGTCGAGACGGAACCCCACCCGCCGCGCGTAGGCCTCGAGCGCCCGGCGCAGCTCGCCGTCCTCCAGGGGCTGAAAGCGATTGAAGAGGGGCAGGATCCAGATCGGGAAGATCAGCTGCAGGAGAACGATCAGCACGCTGACCACCAACCAGCTGATCCACCAGGCGTCGTCGCCGAAGCGGGCGAAAAAGACCAGGATCAGAGCCACCAGCGGGCCGCCGATGACCAGCCCCAGGAGGAGCCCCTTAAGCCAGTCGAGGACGAAGGTCCGGGGCGTGGTGCGGTTGAAGCCGTAGCGCTGCTCGAGGACGAAGGTCTCATAGACGCTCGCCGGTAGACCGAGCAGGACGGCCTGCGCCAGGGCCAGGGCGCCGATGAAGATCACCCCGTCCCACGGCATGGGGAGCTCCAGGGCGCGCACCCGGGCATCGAGCCAGGCGAAGCCGCCGGCGAACCAGAACGCGAGCAGCGCCAGCAAGTTGACGGTGGCGTTGACCAGGCCGAAACGGATCGCGTCGCGGGTGTAGTCCTGCGAACGGCGGTAGGCCTCGGGATCGTAGACGTCGGCCAGCTCGGCCGGTGGCTCGCGGCGCAGGGCCTTGAGGTTGAGCCAGCGGCCGAGGCTGCGCAGCAGATATTCGCCGACCAGGGCGGCGAGGACGACGGCGGCGTAGACGTTCCACTCCATGCTCACACCGATCGCGTCAAGCCGCCGTCGGCGCGCAGGTTCTGGCCGGTGACGTAGGAGGCATCGGGGGACAGCAGGAAGGCGACGACCCGGGCGATCTCCGCCGCCGTGGCGTAGCGCCCCATCGGGATGCGGGCCAGATTCCGCGGGTCTTCCTCATAGCTGTCGACAAAACCGGGAAGGACGTTGTTCATGCGGATGCCGTCGGCGGCGTAGCGGTCGGCGTAGAGCTTGGCGAAGCTGCCGAGGGCCGCGCGCAGGCTGGCGGAGAGCGGGAAGGCCGCCTCCGGCTCGTAGGCGGCGAAGGTCGAGATGTTGACCATCGCCCCTCCCCCCTGCTGCTGCATGTGCGGCGTCACCAGCCGTGCCATGCGCACCGCGTTCAGGACCACCAGGTCGAGAGCGGCGTGCCAGTCGGCATCCGACAGCTCGAGCAGCGGGCCTTTCGGCGGGTGGCCGGTGTTGTTGACCACCGCGTCGATGCGGCCGAAGCTGCTGATCGTCTCGCCGACCAGCCGTTCCAGGTCCTGGGGCACCACCACCGAGCCGCGCAGGCCGATGCCCCCGAGACGGTGGGCCAGCTGACTTGCCGCCGACGACGGGGACAACAAGGCCAGGCGGTAGCCGCGGCGGAAAAGCTCCTCCGCGCAGGCCCTGCCGATGCCGCGGCCGGCGGCGGTGACGATGGCGACGGGGCGATCGCGTTCCTCGTTCATAGGGCGCAAGCCTACCCGCCACGGCCGGGGGCGTCCACGGCGCGGTCCCGACCGCCGGCCGGTGGTACGATCCGCCCGCGCCCGCGAGCGCCGAATGGCGAGAACCGATCGTGCCGAACCGCACCATCGACGCCGGCTCCATGCCGGTCTACCTGCTGGACGAAGGCGCCGGCCCGCCCGTCCTCTTCCTCCACGGCAACCCCGACTCGGCCGAGCTGTGGCGCGGCGTGATCGACCGGCTCGCCGGCCGCTGCCGCTGCCTGGCACCCGACCTGCCGGGTTTCGGCCGCACGCCGGCACCGGCCGACTTCGACTGCTCCCTGCCCCGTCTGGCGGCCTTCGTCGAGGAGCTGGTGCAAGCTCTCGACGTCGAGGCGCCGCTCGACCTTGTGGTGCACGACTTCGGCGGCCCCTACGGCCTCGCCTGGGCGGTGGAGCACCCCGATCGCGTGCGGCGCCTCGTCGCCATCAACACCCTCTTCTTCGCCGACTACCGCTGGCACTTCTGGGGCCGGGTGTGGCGCACGCCCGTCCTCGGCGAGCTCAGCATGTTGTTGATGAACCGCTGGCTCTTCGCCCGCGAGCTGCGCCGCGGCTCCCCCGGCCTCCCCCGCGACCACGTCCGCCGGGCCTACGCCCTGACCAGCCCGGCGATGAAGCGCATGGTGCTGCGCCTCTACCGCGCCACCGACCCGCGTCGCTTCGCCGGCTGGGAGGAGCGCCTGCTCGAGCTCGCCGCCCACCGTCCCACCCTCGTCCTGTGGGGCGAGCGCGACCCCTACC
>RFGL01000070.1 GCA_003697015.1 Acidobacteriota bacterium
CTGCTCCACGAGCTGCGCCGGCGCCTGCCGCCGGCGGCTGAGGCGTCGGCCGAGGCGGCGCGCGCGCCGGCCGGCGGCGAGGTGGTGCCGGCGGTGCTGCGCGAGGCGGCGCCAGCGGCGGCGGTGGCGGCGAGCTCGCCGTCGGGCGACGGCCCGATCCTGCCCGAGGAGGTGCTGGTCGGCGACAGTCGGCTCCGCTTCTACGGCTTCGTCCGGCTCGACGCGATCTTCGACGACTCGCGGCCGAGCGCGCTGCAGACCCCGACCTTCATCCTGTCGGAAGGGCCGGGCAACCGGGACGAGAACAGCTTCAATTTCCACCCCCGCCTGACCCGTTTCGGCATGAGCTACGCCGGCCCCGAGGTCGCCGGCCTGGGCGGCGCCAGCCTGGGGGGCAAGATCGAGATCGACTTCCAGAACGGCGGCCGCGAGTCGCGCCAGATCGTGCGCATGCGCCACGGCTACTTGACCCTCGGTTGGGACGACGTCACCCTCCTCGTCGGCCAGACCTGGGACGCCTTCTCGCCCCTCTACCCGACGGTCAACAGCGACACCCTGATGTGGAACGCCGGCAACCTCGGCGACCGGCGGCCGCAGGTGCGGGTGCGCGTCGCCTCGGAGCGCGACGGCGGCACGTTCTCCTTCACCGGCGGCATCGGTCTGACCGGCGCCATCGACAGCCAGGACCTCGACGGCGACGGCATCCGCGACGGCGACGACGCGGTGCTGCCCAACGTCCAGCTGCGCTTCGCCTGGGACAGCGCCAAGGGCGCGCGCAATCCCTGGAGCCTGGGTTTCTCCGGCCACTACGGCCGCGAGGAGGTGCAGACCCCGATCGCCGGCCGCACCGACTTCGACAGTTTCTCCCTCAACCTCGACGTGCAGGCGACCTTCAACCGCCGGGTCTTCCTCAAGGGCGAGCTGTGGACGGGGGAGAACCTGAGCGACTTCCGCGGCGGCATCGGCCAGGGCATCAACCCCCGCACCGGAGGCGAGATCGAGAGCGCCGGCGGCTGGCTGGAATTGGGCTTCAAGGCGTCGGAGGTCTACAGTGTCTACGTCGGCCAGACCCTCGACGACCCGACCGACGCCGACGTGCCGCCGGGCGGGCGGATCGAGAACCGCGCCTCCTACCTGGTCAACCGCTTCCGCTTCGGCCGGCCGTTCATGATCGGCCTCGACTACCTGAACTGGAAGACGCGGTTCAAGGGGCTGCCGAGCGGCACCGACAACCGCCTCAACCTCTACCTGATCTACAACTTCTGACCGCCGACGAGGGCCAAGAGCATGAGAACGAATCCGAGCGTGTGGACGATCATCCTGCTGGCGGGAGTGCTTCACGGATGCGCCGGCAGCGAGCCGGAAGCGCCGTCGAAGACGCTGCGGTTCAGCGCCATCCCCGACCAGAGCTCGACCGAGCTGGCGGAGAAGTTCGCGCCGCTGGCCGCGTACCTGAGCGAGCAGCTCGGGGTGCCGGTGGAGTACGTGCCGGCGCGGGACTATCAGGCGTCGGTGGAGATGTTCAAGAACGGCGACGTCCACCTCGCCTGGTTCGGCGGCTTGACCGGCGTGCAGGCGCGGGCGGCGGTGCCGGGCGCCCGCGCCATCGCCCAGGGCGACACCGACCCCCACTTCTACTCCTACTTCATCGCCCACAAGGACACCGGCCTCGAGCGCTCCGACAGCCTGCCCCCCGACCTCGGCAGCTACACCTTCACCTTCGGCTCGGAGAGCTCGACCTCCGGCCGGCTGATGCCGGAGTACTTCATCCGCCAGGCCTTCGGCAAGTCGCCGGAGGAGCTCTTCGAGCATCCGGTGGGCTTCTCCGGCAGCCACGACAAGACCGTCGAGCTGGTAGAGTCGGGCCAGTATCAGGTGGGGGCGGTCAACTACGCGGTATACGACAAGCGGGTGAAGAACGGCGACACCGATCCCGACGTGGCGCGGATCATCTGGCAGACGCCCGAGTACGCCGATTACAACTGGACCGTGCGGCCCGACGTCGACGCGGAGTTCGGCGACGGCTTCACCGCCCGGCTGACCGAGGCCCTGCTCGCCATCGACGATCCGACCCTCCTCGCCGCCCTGCCGCGCAACCGGCTGATCCCGGCGCGCAATGAGGACTACGAGGGCATCCGCCAGGTGGCCGAGGAGCTGGGGATGATCCGCTAGGCCGTCCGGGGTCGCCACGATCTTGCGCCATGAGTCACGTCTTGTTTCACGGCCCCGGCGGGGCCGAAGGATCCCGCCCGGGGCTGGCGACGTGGAGCGCTGCGACGCGGCGCAAGTCCCGGCTCAGGACCGTTCGTCGATTCCCGCCCGGGAGGGGCGGAAGCCGCTTTCGCCCGTACGGGGCGCGGCTCCCACGGGGGCTTCTCATCCGGGGCGGCCGGTCCCAGGCTCTTACGATCTGGCCCTTCCAGGGCCGGTTGCCGTCGGTCTGAGACGCAGCCTCGCCAGCGTGCGCTGCACCGGCGGACGGCGGAGGTGAGTACGCGAGGTGGACAGCGGCATCGCCAGTTTTCGGCTCGATCGCGTGTCGGTGGTCTTCCCCGGTGGCGGCGGCCGCGCCCTGCGCGACGTCGAC
>RFGL01000071.1 GCA_003697015.1 Acidobacteriota bacterium
AGGAAGCCCGCCGCAGGCGCCGGCCGGGGATCAATAGCGGTAGTGATCGGGCTTGTAGGGGCCGTCGACCGGCACGCCGATGTACTCCGCCTGCTCGGGGGAGAGGCGGGTGAGCTCGACGCCGAGGTGCGCCAGGTGCAGGCGGGCGACCTCTTCGTCGAGGGTCTTGGGCAGCATGTAGACCTGCTTCTCGTAGCGGCCGGCGTTCTGCCACAGCTCGAGCTGGGCCAGCACCTGGTTGGTGAAGGAGGCCGACATGACGAAGCTGGGATGGCCGGTGGCGTTGCCGAGGTTCAAGAGGCGGCCTTCGGAGAGCACGATGATGCTCCTGCCGTCGGGGAAGACCCACTCGTCGACCTGGGGCTTGACGTTGACCCGCTCCACCCCGGGGAGCTTCTTCAGGCCGGCCATGTCGATCTCGTTGTCGAAGTGGCCGATGTTGCCGACGATCGCCTTGTCCTTCATCCGCCGCATGTGCTCGGCGGTGATGATGTCCTTATTGCCGGTGGTGGTGATGAAGAGGTCGGCGGTCTCGACCACCTTCTCCAGGGTGGTCACCTGGTAGCCTTCCATCGCCGCCTGCAGGGCGCAGATCGGATCGATCTCGGTGACGATCACCCGGCAGCCCTGGCCGCGCAGGGCCTGGGCGCAGCCCTTGCCGACCTCGCCGAAGCCGCAGACCACCGCCACCTTGCCGCCGAGCATGACGTCGGTGGCGCGGTTCAGGCCGTCGATCAGGGAGTGGCGGCAGCCGTAGACGTTGTCGAACTTGGATTTGGTCACCGAGTCGTTGACGTTGATCGCCGGGAAGAGGAGGGTGCCGTCCTTGGCCATCTGGTAGAGGCGGTGGACGCCGGTGGTGGTCTCCTCCGACACGCCGCGGATGCGCTCGGCGGCGCGGCGGAAGCGGCCGGGGTTCTTGATCAGCTCGGCCCGCAGCAGGTCGAGGATCACCCCCCACTCCTCGGGCTCGTTGTCGGGATCGAAGGCCGGCACGGCGCCGGCGCGCTCGTACTCATAGCCCTTGTGGATCAGCAGGGTGGCGTCGCCGCCGTCGTCGACGATCAGGTCCGGGCCCTCGCCGTCGGGCCACAGCAAGGCTTCGGCGGTGCACCACCAGTACTCCTCCAGGGTCTCGCCCTTCCAGGCGAAGACCGGGATGCCGCGCGGGTCGTCGGGGGTGCCGCCGGTCTCCGGCCGGCCGACCACCACCGCGGCGGCGGCCTGATCCTGGGTCGAGAAGATGTTGCACGACACCCAGCGCACGTCGGCGCCGAGGTCGGCCAGGGTCTCGATCAACACCGCGGTCTGCACCGTCATGTGCAGGCTGCCCATCACCCGCGCACCGGCCAGGGGCTTCTCCTCGGCGTGCTTGGCGCGCACCGCCATCAGCCCCGGCATCTCGTGCTCGGCGAGGCGGATCTCCTTGCGGCCGAGCTCGGCGAGGGCGAGGTCGGCGACCTTGAACGGTTCGCGCCCGGCCTGGCGGGCGGCGGCGAAGGGGTGAATCGTCTCGGCGACGGCAACGGTCATGGTCTATCTCCTCATCCTGAGTGGTGGTCGTTTCGGTCAAGTTTCGTGGTCCTCGATCCCGTCCCCGGCCCGGTGCCCCCGGTGCTCGCTCGCTCAACCCCGGCGGAGGGCCGGCTCATGCGGCGGCTCCTGCGGCCACCGCCTGCGGCCGGTGCCGGCGGCGGGCGGATTGCGGCCTGGTGGCGGTGGCGACGAAGAGGCTCGGTCCCCGGGCGTCGGGATCGGCGGGCAGGGGCTGGTAGCGGACGGCGACGAAGCCGGCGCCGGCCAGCCGGCGCTCGATCTCATCCTCGGCGAATCCGAGCCACACGTGCCCCATCTCCCGCCGGTACTCCTCCCGCTGGTGGGGCATCATGTCGGCCACCAGCAGCCGCCCGCCGGGTTTGAGCACCCTCTTGGCCTCGGCCAGCACCCGGTCCGGCTCGGGCACGTGGTGGAGGGCGAGGACGAGGGTGGCGACGTCGAGCTCGGCGTCGGCCAGGGGCAGATCCTCGAGCGGGCCCTCGAGCAACCTCACGCCGGTCGCATGGCGCAGGCGGCCGCGGGCGGCGGCGAGCATCGCGGGGGAGCCGTCGACCGCGATCACCTGGCGGACGAAGGGCGCCAGGGCCTGCGCCACCTGACCGGTGCCGCAAGCCAGGTCCCCCACCACCCAATCGCGATCGCAGAGGCCGAGGAGGGCCAGCAGGTCGAAGCGCCGGCCGAAGAGCTCCTGGCGCAGCGGATCCCAGCGCGCGGCGGCGGAGGCGAAGAAGGCCTGCGAGCCGGCGCGGCGCTCGGCGACCACGCTGTCGAGCCGGCGGGCGTCCTCCTCGTCGGCGGGGGTGCCGGTCAGCTGCTCGCGCACCAGCCGCCACAGGCGGCGGGCATCGCCGGCGAGCTCGTCGCCGGCGAGGCGGTAGAAATTGCGCGTCCCCTGCGCCCGCACCTTGAGCCAGCCGCCGTCGGAAAGCACCTTGAGGTGACGGCTGACCGTCGACTGGGGCAGCTGCAGCACCCGGCAGAGCTCCGACACCGTCAGCTCCTGCCGCCCGAGGGCTTGCAGGATGCGGCAGCGGGTCAGATCCGCCAGGGTCGCGGCGTGGCCGAGAATCGGCAGGGCGCGGTCGTTCATCGGTGATCGTCTGCAGACGGCGGAGGTTCGTTCATCCGTCGATCCGGATGGATCGTTTCATGGATGCGCCCGCCTGTCAAGTCCCGCAGCATCTAGAATCGGCATGTGGAATCGGGCGGTCACGCCGGGGGCGTGCCGGGAGGACGTCACGCGTGATGATCGCGAAGCGCAGAAGCAGCCGGATGGTGCGGTGGTGGCTGCCGGCCTTGGTGCTGCTGGTGGCTTGCGGCGCGCCGCCGGTGCGGCATTCGGTGGTGTTGATCTCCGCCGACTCGCTGCGGGTCGACCGGCTGCGGTTGTGGAATGGGGCGGACGGGGTCAGGACCCCGGCCCTCGAGTCGCTGGCGGCGCGCGGCACGCGCTACGCCAACGCCTGGGCCTCGAGCCCGTGGACGGCGCCGTCGATGGTGTCGGTGATGAGCGGGCTTTATCCCCCCGGGCACGGGGTGGTCTACCGCGACGACACCACCCCTCCCGGCCTCCCCACCCTGCCGCGGATCCTCGCCGGGGAAGGCTATGCGCTGGGGAATTTCTCCTTCTTCTCCGAGATCTCCTACTTCCGCAACCTCGGCCTGGGATCGGCGGTCGAGGGCCTGCGGCACCAGACGGTGGCGGCGAGCTTCCGCCGCTGGTTGGCGTCGCGGCCGCCGGAGGAGCCCTTCTTCGCCTGGCTTCACCTGCTCGAGCCCCACCTGCCCTACGGCGCCACCGGCTACCGCGCCAGCACGGTCCGGATCCCCGGCTCGAGCGGCCTCGAGCGGGCGCAGCTGGCGGCCACCGTGCCGGTGGGCACGGTGCGCTTCGCCGCCGGCGACCGCCGGCCTTTGCTGGAGCTCTACGACCGTGACGTCGAGGCCATGGACCGCACCCTGGGGGAGATTCTCCAGGCCCTCGACGACGGCGGCCGGCGCGCCTCGACGATCGTGGTCTTCGTCGCCGATCACGGCGAGGAGCTGCTCGACCACGGCTGGATCGGCCACGCCTCGACCGCGGTCGAGGCCAAGCTGGTGCCGGAGATCCTGCACGTGCCCCTGATCCTCGCCGGGCCCGGGGTGCCGGAGGGGACGGTACGGGAGGAGCTGGTGCGCCAGGTGGACGTGCTGCCGTCGGTGCTGCACCTGCTGCGCCTGCCGGCGCCGTCGCCCGCCGACGGCGCGCCGCTGCCGGGGATCGGCCGCAGCTGGCCCTGGCAGCGCCCGCGCCTGGCCTTCTTCGACAGCTCCCCGGGGGGCAACCTCACCCCGCAGGAACGGCGCGGCGAGCGCCTGCAGGGGGTCACCGACGGCGACTGCCTGCTGGTGCGCCACCTGCGGCCGGGGGCGGCGGCGGAGACGCGGCTGGCGGCGACCGGCGGCGGAGCGGCTTGCGACGACCGCCGCCGGCGCCTCGAACGCGCCCTCGAAGGCTGGCAGGCGGCCCAGGCCCGCCAGCGCCTGGCCCTGCTCCGCGCCTCTCCTCAGGCGACGCCGCCGGCGCCGGAGGAGATCGCCGCCTACGCCGAGACCCTGCGCATCCTCGCCCCGCGCGACGGCGCCGTCCTC
>RFGL01000072.1 GCA_003697015.1 Acidobacteriota bacterium
AAGAGCCCGGGCAACGAGACCGCCTACCACGGCGCGGGCATCCCGGCGACCCTCGAGCGCTTCAGCGCCCTCGGCGCCGACGCCGTGGCGCTGATGCCCTACGCCTTCCAGCGCGCTCCGTCGACGACCGAGCTGCGCTTCATCCACGGCGATCCCGGCGACGAGAACGATGCCGGCCTCATCCACGCCGCCCGCCGCGCCCGCGCGGCGGGGTTCCGCGTCCTGTGGAAGCCCCACGTCTACATCGGCGGCAGCTGGCCGGGGGAGATCGCCATGGGCTCGGAGGCCGACTGGCGCGCCTGGTGGCGGGGCTACCGCCGCTACGTCCTCCACCAGGCGATCCTCGCCCGTTTCGCCGGCGCCGAGCTCTTCGCCGTCGGCACCGAGATGGGCAAGACCCTGGAGCGCGAGGCGGAATGGCGTCGGCTGATCGCCGGCGTCCGCCGCCTCTTCCCCGGCGCCCTCACCTACGCCGGCAATTGGTGGGGGGACTACGACCGCGTACCCTTCTGGGATGCCCTCGATCTGATCGGCGTCGACGCCTACTTCCCCCTCGCCGCCAGCGCCGAGGCCGATCGCCCGACCCTCGAGGCCGGCGCCCGCCGGGCGGTGGCCGAGATCGCCGCCGTCGCCCGCGCCCACGGCAAGAAAGTGGTGCTGACCGAGCTCGGCTTCGCCGCCCGCAAGGGGGCTTGGGTGGCCCCGCACGAGGAGGGCGGCAGCGGCGACCTGGGGGATCAGAAGCTCGCCTTCCAGGTCTTCTTCGACGCCCTCGGACGCCCGGACTGGCTGGCCGGCGTCTTCGTCTGGAAGGCCTTCAGCCACCCGGCCGTCGACGCCGGCGGCGATCGCCCGGACTTCCGCTTCCTCGGCCGCCCGGCCGAGGAGGCGATACGGGCCTACTTCCAGCGCGCCGCCGCGGCGGCGCCGGCGGCGCAGTAGGGAAGGTCCGGCGCCGGTGCTACGCTCCTTCCTCCTCGCCAGCCGGCCCAAGACCCTGCCGGCCGCCCTGGCGCCGGTGGTGGTCGGTTCGGCGGCAGCCTGGTCGGAAGGGGGCTTTCGCCCCGGGCCGGCCCTGGCGGCACTCCTCGGGGCGCTGTTCATCCAGATCGGCACCAACTTCGCCAACGACGTCTTCGACTTCGAGAAGGGAGCCGATACGGCGCAGCGCGTCGGACCGACGCGGGCGGTGGCGGCGGGGCTCGTCTCCCCGGCGCAGATGCGCGCCGGGATGGCCGTCGCCTTCGCCCTCGCCACCCTCTGCGGCCTCTACCTGACCTGGATCGCGGGGTGGCCGGTGGTGGCGATCGGCGTCGCCTCGATCGCCGCCGGCATCGCCTACACCGGCGGCCCCTACCCGTTGGGCTACCACGGCCTGGGGGACGTCTTCGTCTTCGTCTTCTTCGGTCTGGTGGCGGTCGCCGGCACGGTCTACGTCCAGCTGCTGCGCCTGCCCGCGCTCGCCCTGTGGGCGGCGCTGCCGGTGGGGGGCTTGTCGACCGCCATCCTGGTGATCAACAACCTGCGTGACCGCCACACCGACGCGGTGGCGGGCAAGCGCACCCTGGCGGTGCGTTTCGGCCGCCGCGGCGCGGTCGTCGAGCTCGCCCTGCTGCTCCTCGCTGCCTACGTCGTGCCGCCGCTGCTCCTCGCCCGCGGCGCGGCCGGCGGCTGGATCTGCCTGCCGCTGCTCACCCTGCCCCTGGCCTGGCGGCTGCTCGCCCAGGCCCGCCGTCTCGACGGCGCTCCGCTGAACGACGCCCTCGCCGGCAGCGCCCGCCTGCTGCTGCTCTA
Organism: Acidobacteriota bacterium; assembly: GCA_003697015.1. Classification (GTDB taxonomy): domain Bacteria; phylum Acidobacteriota; class Thermoanaerobaculia; order Multivoradales; family J023; genus J023. The sequence goes on from RFGL01000072.1 coordinate 1,795, forward strand.
CGCCCTGCTCTTCGCCGGCGGCCTGGTGCTGGGATGACGCCCGGCATTTTGTTTTTCCGCCGAGAATCTTGTACTTTGCGGCAGATGAGAACGACCGTGACCGTCCGCGGACAGACCGTGGTGCCGGCCAAGATCCGGCGAGCGTACCGGATCGGTCCCCAGACCCAGCTCGAATGGATCGACGATGGACACACCATCCGCGTCGTTCCGATCCCCGAAGATCCGGTCAACGCCGCCCGCGGCATCTCGAGCGGTCTGCTCCGCGGCTTGCTGAAGGAGCGCTCGGCGGAGCGCCGGCGTGGCTGACCGCTACCTGCTGGACGCCTCCGCCATCCTGGCGTTCACCGACCAGGAGCCTGGATCCCGGCAGGTCGAGCGCATCCTCACCCTCGCATCCGCGGGGGCGTGCTCGGTCGAGGTCTCCGCGCTGAGCCTGATGGAGATCTTCTACGTCACCCTCCAGGAGCGAGGAGAGGATCTCGCCTGCCTGCTCGTCGTCCTGGTCAAGAAGTGGCCGGTGGCCTGGGTCTACCCCGACGAGACGATTCTGTTGCGCGCCGGCCGCGTCAAGGCCGGCTTTCGGCTCTCTCTGGCCGACGCGATCATCGCCGCGACCGCCATCCACCGTGGCGCGACCCTGGTGCACAAAGATCCCGAGCTCGCCGCCCTCGACGACCGGCTGGCGCTCCTGGCTTTGCCCTCCGAGACGAGTCACCCGCGGTGAGGATCGTTGACCTCGAGCTGGCGGTTGTCGGCGGCGACGTCGCTGGCGCGGCGGACGCGCGGCGGCGCTGGCGCAGGCGGCGCGGCCTGCTGCTGCGGCTGCGCGACGAGCGCGGGCTGGTCGGCTACGGCGAGGCGTCGCCGCTGCCGGGCTACTCCCCGGAGACCTTCGGCCAGGCCCGCCGGGCGCTCAAGATGTGGCGCGACGGCGCCAGCCCCCTGCTCGACCTCGAGGCACCCCTCGCCGAGCAGATCCGCCGCGAGCTGGCGGCCGTCGACGCCACCTCCCCCTCAGCGCGCTGCGCCGTCGAGACGGCGCTCCTCGACCTCGCCGGCCGGCGTCTCGAGCGCCCCTCGTGGGCCCTCCTGAGCGACGCCGCGACGCCGGCGCCGGTGCCCTTGGCCGCCCTGATCACCGACCTCGAAACCGGCGCCGCCCTCGCCGCCGCCCGCCGCGCCACCGCCCGCGGCATCGCCACCCTCAAGGTCAAGATCGGCCGCCCCGGCGCCTGGCATCAGGAGCTGGCGCTCCTCGACCGCCTGCGCCGCGCCGTCGGCCCGGACGTCCACCTGCGCCTCGACGCCAACGGCAGCCTGCCGCCCGGCGAGCTCGCCGATCGTCTCGCCGCCCTCGCCGACTGCCGGCCGCAGCTGGTCGAGGAGCCGGTGGCGGGGGACGACCTGCTCGCCGTCGCCGCCTCCCCCGTTCCTCTAGCGGTCGACGAGAGCCTGCGCCGGCCGTCGGGCTGGCTTATCGTCGAGCACCTCGCCACCCGCCGCCTGTGCCGCGCCGTCGTGCTCAAGCCGATGGTCCTAGGCGGCAGTCTCGCCTGCCTCGAGCTCGCCCGCCGCGCCGCCGCCCTCGGCGTCGCGGCCGTCGCCAGCCACCTCTACGACGGCCCCGTCGCCCTCGCCGCCGCCGCCCACCTCG
>RFGL01000073.1 GCA_003697015.1 Acidobacteriota bacterium
CCAGTATAGCCCAAAGCGAGGCGCTCGTCAATAGCGACAAGATCCTCAAAGATCCTGTACCCATAATGCGCTGCCGAGGGCTCTTCGCGTTCTACGGCCTCAGCTTGACGGGTATCTGGAGGGCAGCCGTCACAAGAGGTCGGCAGGGCTCTGAACGCCGTGGTCCCCGCGTTTGAGGACGTGGGTGTAGATCATGGTGGTCTCGAGACGGGCATGGCCGAGAAGCTCCTGGAGGGTGCGGAGGTCGTAGCTCCGGGCCAGCAGGTCGGTCGCGAAGCTGTGGCGCAGGGTGTGGACGCTGGCAGTTTTGGCGATCTCGGCCTTGGCGAGGGTGGACTTGAAAGCGCGCTGGAACCGCCGCGGGTAGAGATGATGGCGCCTGAGGATTCCGGACCGGGGGTCGCGCGAGATGTCGGCGGCTGGAAAGACCCAGAACCAGGCCCGCGATTCGCCGGCGCGGGGATACTTGCGGGATAGAGCGTAGGGGGGGTAGACGCCGGGCCGACGGGCATCGCGATCGAGCCTGTGCAGCTTGCGTGCCGTGTCGAGCTGAGCGCGCAGTGCCGGAACGAGCTTCTGCGGCAGGACGGTGACGCGGCCTTCTGGCCTTGCCGTCGCGCACCATGATCTGACCTTGATCGAAAGCGAGATCCTTGACCCGGAGCTTCCACTTGCGAAGTCCCTGGCATCTTGACGGGAACGACGGCACCTTGACGGGAGCGACGGCGCCTTGACGGGAGCGACGGCACCTTGACGGGAGCGACGGGGTCACCGCAACGACAACGGCCCCAGCACCGCGCCGGGGGGCGGCCTTCGGGACCTCCGGCTGCGCTGGATTGTCAGAATCAGCTGACCGGGCGCGAACTCCTCCGAGTGAAGCGCGATGAGCGCGATCGAATACGAATCGGGATGGCGGCCATCCACCGCCTTCCCGCAACCGGCGACCAGGGTCTGGTCGCCTGCCAGGAGGTCCTGTCATGAGTCCAATGCACCGAGCTCTAAGGGTGATCCAACTGCTTGTCGCCTGCGCACTGTGGGCCGGAATGGCCGCTGCGCAAACCGGCCTCGATCTGAGCGGTAGCGTGGCGGATGCGCCGCCGGCCGACTTCATCGCGATCCAAGAACCGGATCCCGTACCGGTCGAGCCGGCTGGTTGCACGACGGTAGCCAACGTCCACGTCAATCCAGACGGCGAAACCACCCTGATCACCATGTACTGCGAGGGCTCCTGGGGAGGCGAAGAAGGCCCGCCGCAGGAATGCGTCATCGACTCGTGGACTGACCATCACGGCGAAAAGAAAGAATGGTGCGATTGCAGCAAGGACGGAAGGGACGACCGCGGCACCGCCTGCCGGATGACCGTGAGCAGCAAGCAGGGGGTGATCTGCGGCGGCGGCGACTGTCCCGGAACCACCCGGTGCATGCCCGTGGTGACCGGCACCCGCAAGCTTCTCGACGGGACGACGGTCAAGACCGTGAAGTGTCAGTGCGTCTGATCACCGGCGTCGGCGGCAGGGCGCCCTGCCGCCGGCCGCTTCCCTCACCGCCTCCAGCCGGAAGCGACCGGGCGGCGCCGCGCAAGGCCTGATCTTCCCACCGTCAGCCCTCCACCCGGAGGGCCGGCGCGTACTTCCCTGAATCGAAACCACTTGCGAAGTCCCTGGCACCTTGACGGGACGGCGAAGTCCCTGGCACCTTGGCGGGACGGCGGCTACTCGGAGGCGTCCGTGCGGCGATCTTCCAGACAGCGATCGAGGATTGCCCGTTCGAGATCGTGCGGCGCGCCCGGGTCTCGACCGAAGAGGTTCCGCGCCGCCTCGCCGATGGCCGCCAACTGCGCGGCATAGCGCCGGCAGTGCCGGCAGAGCGCCAGATGGAGGCGCACCGCCAGCCGCGTACGCCAGCCAGCGGCGGCCAAGTCGTCGCTGGCGAGCATGCGGGCCACCTGCCGGCAGTTCATCGTCGTGTCTTCCCCCACGCCCCCTCGGCCTCCAGACACTCCCGCAATCGGTTGCGGACCCGGTAGAGCATCACGCCGAGGTTGGTGGCCGTCACGTCCAGAATCTCACAGATCTCCCGCGTCGACAGCCCTTCGACCTCACGCAGCAGAAAAGCCATTCTATACCGGGTCGTACAGGTATCCAGGCATTTCTCGATCTGCTTGCGGACCTCCCGGTCGAGGAGCGCGGAATCGGCCGGCCGAGGGGGCTGGCTCCAGCTGCCGGCAACGTCGAACCGGCTCTCGATCACGTCGTCGACGTCGTCCATTCGCTGCTCGCGGTCCAGGTGCCGGCGCCGTTCGGCGATCTTGCGATAGAGGATGCCGAACAGCCAGGTCCGCACGTGAGAGCGGCCCTGGAATCGAGGTGCCGTCTCAACGAAGGTTGTAAAGGTTTCCTGAACGACGTCATCCGCCTGGTCCGGCGCCAGGCCAGCGCCGCGAGCCGCCCGCCTCACCTGGGGGAGGTACGTACGGATCACAGCCTGGATCACCTGCGGATTCCGCGCCCGTATCCCCTCCGCAACGCCAGGACCGTCGAGATTCGTCGCCATCTCACTCCATTACGCCCTCCATGACAATGCATCGATCGAGACGAAGAACGCCCGCCGACGAGCGAACGCCCCACTCGATTTTCAGGAAGATATACGGAGACGGCGCCGGCTTGGATCGAATGCTCTATCCGGCAAGATGGCGGCGAAAGAAGGTGACGATCTCCCGCCGCAGTCGCGGATCGGAGAATTTGTACGGTACCAGGAGATGGGGGATGGTCAAGGTGCTGAAATCATTGACCTGGGTTGCGAGTGGCGCGAGCGCGGAAACGGTTTCGCAATGGACGTCCAGCGGTCCGCAAGCATTCAAATAGTCGACCCGATAGTCCGCCACGTGAGCCCGGAACGCGTCCGAGATGCGAACCACCAGGTTGGCGGTGGAGCTGCCTCCGGAATGGCTGAGGAGCCCGACGCGACGGGCGTCCACCGCGTCGAGATCGTCGAGAACCTTGTACATGAGCAACGTCTCATAAACGCGCAGGCCCAGCAACGTGAGCCCTTGATCGAGGAGCTTGCGGGCGATGAGGTTTTCCAACAACGAGCAGTCGTGGACGCGAAAGCGCGGCATCAAGACCGCGACGCCGTTCTCGGCCAGGCGCTCGCCGAGGAACTCCTCGGCGAAGGTCACGTCGTCGTCGCGGTGGCCGTGCAGCCCGACGACGCCGGGAAAGGGACCTCGACCCGCCGGCAGGAGAAGCGTCGCTTCGAAGGAGCCGACCGCCGGATCCCACAACAGAAGCCGTCTGCGGACCGTCCCGTCACGGGTTCTGGACTCGCCGAGAACGGCCACCGCCAGGGGACGCTCGGCAAGCCCGTCGATCAGAAAACCGATGCCCAGGCCATCGATGATCCGCCGGCGCAGCTCGTCGCCGGGACCACCGGCCGCCGCTGGGCGAGGCAGCGTTCCCAGGCGGGCCTCGGGTCGCGGCGCTCGCCGAGCGCGACGGGCGTAGGCGGGCGTCAGGGTCAGATACGCGTTCCAGCATCCGGAACGGCAACCGCGGGCGAGCCACGGGGTATCGACGTAGGTCACGTTCGGCCGCCTCAAGAAGGCTCGAGCCGGCCGGTCTTCCGTCGGCGGTGGCCGGGTACCGTCCTGCGGCAGGACCGCGGCGACGGTGACGGTGACGAGCATCGAGAACGCCACCGGCAACAACCGGCGGGTGCTTCGGGCTCGAATCGAAGGGATCATCCGCCTACCCACTCCTTCGGGAGTGAGTGCAGCGGCGCCGCTTTTTCTTACCGCCGAGCCGCAACCGCGATCCGCCGAGCGCCCGACCTGCCGTCAACTGTGGCCGTAAGGTGCTGAATCGAAATAGCTTGCGAAGAGCGTGGCACCTCCGGAGCACTTACCGCCGAGCCGCAACCGCGATCCGCCGAGCGCCCGACCTGCCGTCAACCGTGGCCGTAAGGTGCTGAATCGAAATAGCTTGCGAAGAGCGTGGCACCTCCGGAGCACCTGGCACCTCCGGAGCACCTGCGAAGAGCGTGGCACCTCCGGAGCACCGCACCTCCGGAGCAGCGCCGGAGCACCTCGATCGAGCACCCCTGGAGCACGTCTCGATCGAAATCGGTGACCGCTCGCTCAGCCGAGGAGCCTGAGCTCGAGGGCTTTGAGCACCGCTCGGGTGCGGTCGCGGACGCCGAGCTTGGAGAGGATGTTCGAGATGTGATTCTTGACCGTGCCTTCGGCCAGGTAGAGGGCGCCGGCGATCTCGCGGTTGCTGTAGCCGCCGGCCACCAGTCGCAGGACTTCGAGCTCGCGCTCGGTGAGCGGGTCGGGCTGCTCGAGGCCGCCGACGCAGGGCTGCAGGCGACCGAGACCTTGGAGGATGCGCTCGCCGACCGCCGGCTGCACCGCCGTGCCGCCCGCCGCCACCTGACGGATGGCCCCGGTGAGCTGCTCGAGGGAGACGTCCTTCAACAGGAAACCGCGGGCGCCGGCGCGCACCCCGGCGAGCAGCAACTCGTCGTCGTCGAAGGTGGTGAGGATGATGGTCGGCGGCAGGTTGCCGGCCGCCGACAGCGTTTCCAGCACCTCCAGGCCGCTCTTCCGGGGCAGCCGGAGGTCGAGGAGCACCACGTCGGGGTCGTGGGAGGGGATCACCGCCAGCGCTTCCTCCCCGTCCACCGCTTCGGCCACCACCTCGACGTCGTCGACCAGCTCGAGCAGGGAGCGCAGCCCCTGGCGGACGAGGGTCTGATCCTCGACCAGGCAGACGCGGATCATGGCGTGGCCACCGCCAGGGGGATGCGGGCGCAGACCTCGAAGCCGCCCTCCGGCGAGGAGCCCAGCTCGAGCTCGCCCCGCAGGCGCTCGAGACGCTCCCGCATGCCGCGCAGCCCCTGCCCCGGCTCGACCCTCTCCGCTCCGCGACCGTCGTCGCGGGCGCGGACCTCCAGATGGCCGTCGCGACGGCCGACCTCGATCCACAGGTGGCCGGCGCCGGCGTGGCGCACGGCGTTGGTGACCATCTCCTGGACGATGCGCACCAGAGCGTGGGCGGCCGCCGGATCCTCGACCTCCAAGGCGTCCTCGACCTCGAGGTGTATGCGCGGGCTGGGGATGTCGCGCACCAGGGGCTCGAGGATCGCCGCCAGGTCGACGTCGCGGCGGTCGCGCAGCGCCCGCACCGCCTCGCGCACGTCGCCGAGGAGCAGGCGGGTGAGGCTCTGGCAGGTCTCGATCTGGGCCCGGGCTGCGCCGTCCACCTGATGGCGCGCCGCCTCGAGGTTGAGGCTCAGGGCGGCGAGATGATGGCCGAGGAGATCGTGCAGCTCGCGGGAGATGCGGTCGCGCTCGGCCATCTCGCGGCTGGCGGCGAGCAGTTCCTGGGTCGCCCGCAGCTCGGCGTTGGAGCGGGCCAGGGCGTGGCGTGCCTGGGTCTCGCTGGCGGCGAAATAGGAGGTGAACATCACCAGCACCTGCACCGGCAGGGAGAGCAGGAGGGTCCAGCCGAGGCTGGGCACCAGCCCCCAATGGTAGATGCCGAGCCAGCCGAGCACGGCGGTCTGAGCGAGCACCCACAGGAAGCCGAAGGGCAGGCGGACGAAGAGTCCCAGCTGGGCGGCTACCACCACCAGCAGCATGGTCTCGAGCCCGGTGCAGACGAAGTGGAACATCGCCAGGGCGGCGGCGCTCTGGACCAGGAGGAGGAGGGGGAAGCGGCGGCGGACGCGGCCATCGGTCCCGTCGGAGATCGCCCCGGTGGTGAGCCAGAAGGCGACGGCGAAGAGCACCGCCGCACCGGCCCAGACGGCGAAACGAGCCGGCGCCAGGGCGAGGGCGGTGCCGCCGTACTCGAAGAGTCCGAGCACCATCAACACCGCCGGCGTGCCCGACAGGATCCAGGCCGAGACGCCGGCGGCGCGCAGGAATCGCCGTCCGCGGGGCGCCGTCTTGCTCACCCTCACGATTATAGGGAAGGCGGCGCCGCCTCCGACCGTGCCGAAAGTCATGGTCTGAAGTCATGACCTCCAGCACATGCGCAGTCCCCAGCGCCGGCGTAGGGTCGACGGCGAACGACACGGAGGTTACGCGATGAAGAAAATCCTACTCCCCACGGCGGCCGTCGGCGCCGCTTCGGTGTTGGCCCTGGCGGCGATCCTCGCCGGCGGTGTTGCCGGCGGCGCGGCGGATCCGGCCCCCGACCTCGAAACCGTGAGCCTCGAGGTCCACGGCATGGAGAGCTTCCTCTGCGAGATCGGCGTCAAGAGCGCCCTGAAGTCGGTCGACGGCGTACGCGCGGTCGAGGTCGACCGCTCCGCGGAGCGCGCGGAGGTGCGCTTCGACCCGGCGGTGGCCGAACCGGCGCAGCTGCTGGCGGCGGTCGCCGCCCTGGGCTATCGGGCGGCGGTCGCGGGCGGCGGCGGGCAGGGTGCGGCGCTCGCCGAGGCACCGGCGGCGGCCCACGACGCGACCCCGAGCCGACTGACGCCGGAAGAGATCGACAGCGTCGTCGCCTACGTCGTCGAGCGGCTCGTCGCCGGCGGCGCCGTGCCGACCGGCGACGAGATCGAGCAGGCGACCGGCGTCGCCCTCGAGGTCGCCGACGTCCCCTTCCTCCAGCGCCAAGTTGTCGCCCGGCTGGCGGCCGATCCCCAGGGACGCTCCCTCCTCGCCGGCAGCCGCTGCAGCGACTACGGCGCCTGCTCCCTATGGGGCAATCTGGCCGGGGCCAGCGGCGAGGTGCTGGCGACCTACGACCGCGAGAAGGCGAACGACGGACAGGTCTACGAGGACTTCGCCCTGCCGGCGGTCAGCGCCCGCGATCTGAGCGGCGCGGCGGTGAGCACCGCCGATCTCGCCGGCCGGCCGGCCCTGGTGGCGCTCTTCGCCGTCCACTGCACCCACTCGATCGACTCCCTGCCCATCCTGCAGGAGATCGAGCGCCGTCACGGCGGCGACGGCGGCCTGCGGGTGGTGAGCCTGTGGGTCAACAGCGGCACGGTCGCCGACGCCAACGCCTGGCTGCCCCACTTCCAGCCCGAATACGAGGTCTGGGTGGCCGACGACGACAGCCTCAGCGAAGCGGTCGACAGCCACCTGGTGCCGACCTACCTGCTGGTCGACGACCGGGGACGCGTCGTCAAGAAACTGGTCGGCTTCAAGACCCGGGAAGAAATCGAGGCGGCGCTCGACGATCCCGTCATCGCGCCGCTGACCTGAGCTTCTCCGCCATGGAGAACCCCCAACGAGAACGAAAGGAGGTGAGCACGATGAAGAGGTTCATGGTGCCCCGCGTCGCCCGTTGCTGCTGCGGCAGCCGAAGCAGGTCCTGGGCATGACCGTAAACCGCCCGCCGGCCAGCCCCCGCGCGGGGGCTGGCGCCGTTTCCCGCCGCATCCTCGCGCCCGCCGTCCCGGCGCCTGCGCCGCAATCCCGATACGGCTGCAAGCTACTGATTCAAAACGCGTTGTGAATCGGGTGGCACCTGACGAACAGCACCTGACGAACAGCACCTGACGGGCAGCACCCGACCTGGCCCGAATTGCGAATCAGATGCCTGACGGGGACGGACGGGGACCTCCCTCGCGGCGGCGCCACAGCTCGGGAACGCACTGATTCAAAACGGGTTGCGAATCGGGTGGCACCTGACGGAGGAACGGAGCAGAGCGTCACGGGCCCGGGAGGTAGCCGGAGATGGTGCGGGCGCGGAGGGCGGCGTCGCCCACCTCGACTTCGATCCGGCGCCAGCCGTGCTCGCTCGCGGGCTGGCTCGAGTAGTAGCTCAGCAGGTATTGGGCGGCGAGCTCGTCGGCGATGGTGCGGTAGGTGGCCTCGAGCTCGCTCGGCCGGTCGATCAGGTGGAGGGCGCCGCCGGTGGCGCGGGCCAGACGGGCCATGCTCCGGCGGGCGACGGGCTTGTGCTCGATCGACCCCAGACCGATGACGTAGATCGGGATGCCGGCGTGACGGGCGAAGGTGAAGGCGGCGTCGCGGGAATGGCGGCTGGCGACGTCGCGGCCGTCGGTGAGCAGCACCACCGCCTTGCGTCCCGGGATGCCGTGCAGCTGGACGAGGCTGAAGAGGATGGCGTCGTTGAGCGCCGTGACGTCGTCCGGCACCAGTCGTTCGATGGTATCGGTGAGCCGATCGACGTCGTCGGTCAGGGGGGCGAGGAGGGTGACCTGGCTGCTGAAGGCGACCAGGAGCGCGCGGTCTTGAGGACGCAGGATGCGGCGCAGGAAGCCGCTCGCCGCGGCGCGTACCAGCGGCAGGTCGGCGGCCATGCTGGCCGAGACGTCGAGGGCGAGGGCGAGGGCGAGGGGCGACTCGCCGGCGCCGCGCAGGTCCACCAGCCGCTGCTCGACGCCGTCTTCCAGGATGGTGAAGTCCTCCCCCTCGAGGTGAGCGATCGGCCGCCCCCAGCGGTCTTCCACCACCACCGGCAGCTCGACCAGGTCGACGCCCACCTCCTCGCTGAAGCCCGCCGCCCCCATCACCAAGACGTCCTCCCGCGTGCTGCCGTCGTCGAGCCGGGCGACGGCGCGCAGGAAGCCGGTGCGGGCGTCCTGCGGTACCTCGATCCGGGCGCGGTAGGGCGGCCGCTCGAACGACGCCAGTCGCTCCTCCCGCCAGAAGAGCTCCACCCGTTCCACCCGCCGCCACTTCGGCACCTCGATCCCCACCACCACCTCGTGGCTCCCGCCCCCCAGCAGCTCCCGCGGCTCGAGGATGCGCACGGCGAAGCGGCTCTGCCCCTGGTTGATGGCCAGGGAGTCGCTGCCCAGGCGCCGGCCCTCGGCGTCCTCGGCCACCGCGCGGATCACCGCCGGCGCCGGCAGCTCCGGCAGGTTCAGCCAGACCTCGAAGGGCGGCCTGTCGTCGCGAGCGGCGGCGCGCTCGTCGATCAGGAAGCGCACCCTGGCAACCTCCGGCCGCAGGGCCAGGGCCTGCACCCGGGTGCGGCCGGTGACCATCGGCTGCTCGATCGGCGCCAGGTAGACCGCCTGCTCCGCGTCCAGGCCGAGGGCGGTGAGGTCGACGACCGGCGACCGCCGCGCCTCGCCGGCGCCGGGATCTTCGTCGGGTGGCAGCTCGAGCAGCGCCCCACCCCAGCGCCCGGAAGCCAAGGACCGGGCCACCACCCCCAGGCGGCGGACGTCCGCCGGCAGCAGCAGCCGGCGGCGGATGGGCAACCGCCGTCGATCCGACCCCGCCGGCCGCCGGCGCCGCGCCTCGGGACGGACGATCTCCTCGCTCTCGAGGCTCACGCCGCCGCCGGCCGTCTCGACGGCGAGGGCGAGGGCGAGGGGGAGCGACGACTTCCCCGGCTCCAGCTCCTCGGCTCCCACGCCGAGCCTGCAATCGAGGTCGAGCAGCCGCCAGCCGGCGGGCGCCTCCAGCTGGTAGAGGCCCTCGACCGCCGGCGGCTCGAGGGAGCAGTCGAGCTCGAGGTCAGCCGCCTCGACCCCGCCGCGGAGGAGGCTCAGGGCGCGGGCGCCGGCGGCCGAGATGCGCTCGCGGCTGCGCTCCAGCGGTGCCCGCACCACCCTGCCGGGCCGGCTGCTGCGCACCGCCACCCGCCGCACCTCGCCGCCTTCCGGCGGCGGCCGGTAGCGCACCAGCCAGCGGCGCCCGAGGTCGTGCAGCACCTCGTCGAGATCGGCCATGCGGGTGGCCAGGCGACCGCCGGTCCAATCGCTGAAGCGCTCGAGCGGAGCGAGAGGGGCTTGCAGCGACGGTCCCGGATCGCGGGCATTGGCGCGCGCCCGGGCGGCGATCGGCACCGCCGTCCAGCCGCCGTGGGCGAGGCGGGCGGCGAGCTCTTCGGTGGCCGGGGTGAGGTCGATCGCCAGCAGCTCGTCTTCCACCCGGCGGCGCAGGTCGGGCCGGCTGAGGGGCCCGGCGTAGAACGCCGCCGGATCCAGGTCGTAGCCGTCGGCGAGCCACAAGAGGGCGCGCGGCGGGTCGCCCGGCTGCATCGCCAGCCAGTCGGCTAGGGTCTGCAAGCGCTTCTCGACCAGCCGTTGCTCGGCGGTGGCCGCGGCGGCGATCGCCCGCCGAAGGGTGGCGGCGTCGCCTTCGTTGAAGCCTCCGTCCGGGCCCTGGTGGGCGCCGGCAAAGGCCCTGCGGATGCTCGCCAGCTCCGGCGACGCGTCGAGGGTCTCGCGCGCCAAGCGACGCAGGACGTCCGCCACCAGCTTGGGATCCCGGGTCGCTCCCAGCCACTCCTCGGGCTGCGGCGCGGCCACCACCACCTCCACCGTGCCCAGGGCGGTGAGCTCGAGGGCGTGGCGCGCCAGGGCTTCGCTGGCACGGAAGCGCGAACGCCAAGGCAGGAGCACCGCATCGGCATAGACCACCAGCCGCCAGGGCCAGACCGGTACCGCGCCCGGCCCGCCGGCGCGGCGAGCCGCGGGCGACGGCCGCCGCGCCGCCTCACCGACGGGTACCACCTCGAGCACCGCCGCCGGCCGGCCGTCCTCGAGCACGCGCAGCTCGCCGGCCTCGACGGCGTCCACCGGCCCTCCCCCCTCCGCCGCCACCGAAACCACCAGCGCCGCCGGCGGCTCCGCGCCGCCGCCGGCTGCCTCCCCGTCCACAGCCCCGGTCCCCGCCGTCGGCCCGGAGAGCAAAGCTGCCGTCACCCACGCCACGCCCCACCGCGGGCGGCGGATCAGACGGCGAACGAACGGGGGTCGGCACATCGCTGCTCTGAGCTACGCGCG
>RFGL01000074.1 GCA_003697015.1 Acidobacteriota bacterium
CGGACGACCCGCCCGCGGACGAGCCGCCCCCGGACGCCCCCCGTCCAGGTGCCACCCTCTTCGCAAGTCGTTTCGATACAAGCACATGCCGCGGTGCCACCCTTTTCTCGTCGGGCGCCCGTCCAGGTGCCCCTCCAGGTGCTGCCCATCCAGGTGCCACCCTCTTCGCAAGTCGTTTCGATACAAGCACATGCCGCGGTGCCACCCTTTCTTCGTCGGGTGCCACCCTTTTTTCGGGACGGGCGTGATGGCGGAGCCGGCCCGCGCCGACGACTGGCAGCTGCTCGCCGAGGTGGGGGAGCGACGGGCGGCGATGGCGACTCTCTTCGAGCGCCACCGCCACTACGTCTACCGCCTGGCCTGGGGCTTCGTCGGCGAGCCGCAGCTGGCCGAGGACGTCACCCAGGAGGTCTTCCTGCGCCTGGCACGCCCGCGGCGCCTGGTGCCGCGGGCGCGCTTCACCACCTGGCTCTACAAGGTGACCTTGAACGTCGCCCGCGAGTTGCGCCGCCGGCGCGACCGCGAGGCGCCCCTCGACGACGAGGCGGCGGCCCGCCGGCCGGCCCCCGTCGCCCCCGGCCAGGACGTGGTCCTGACCGACCTGGCGCGGGCCCTGGCGGCGCTGCCCGGCCGCCAGCGCGAGGCGGTGGTGATGCGCTACCTGGAAGGCATGTCGACCCGCGAGACGGCGCAGGTCATGAGCTGCCGCGAGGGCACGGTCAAGGCCCACCTGCACCGGGCGATCGGCGCCCTGCGCCAGGTCCTCGCCGGCAGCCCGCAGCCGCAGCCGCGGGCCGCCGAGATTTCCCTCAATCCACAAAGGAGAGAACCATGAGCATGCACCCCACCCCCAAACGCTTGACCACCTGGGTGATCGCCCTGGTGATCTGCCTCGGCCTGCTCGCCGTCGCCGGCACCAGCCGCGGGCAGCACGGCATGCCGGGCGAGGCGGAGATGCACTTCATCAAGTTGATGGACCAGTACCTCAATCTGTCGGACCGCTTCGTCGCCCTGGCCGGGGAGCCGGTGAGCGCCGCCTACCTGGCGATCGAGGGCATCGTCGAGATCTACGAGAACCGGGGGGAGAAGGCCAGGGCCATCCCCCATCTGCAACGCATCCTCGAACGCCAGGGCGACGACCGCGCCATCCGCACCCTGATCCGCTTCAAGCTGCGCGACCTCTACAACGAGACCGGCCACAGCGACAAGGCGCTGGAGGAGCTCGACCGCATCATTGAGGAAAACGGCCGGTGAGATCGGGCTCAGCGCGCGCGGCGGACGGCCTCCCGCACCTCCTCCGGCAGGACGAAACCCTCGGGCAGACCGGGGACCGTGGCGAGGAAGCCATCGAGGTCCGGCAGGGTGGCGAGAAAGCGCAGCAGGTTGGGCGGCCGGTAGGGCGTGAAACGCTCGTGCACCCGGTCGCCCGCCCGCTGCTCGGTCGCCAGCCGCAGGAAGACCGAGGGGTGGAAGGCGAGACCGGCGGGGTCCGAGGTCCACAGCCGGCGGACGCCCTTGTTGCGCTGCATGGTCACGGTCTGGAGGATCCGCCAGTGCCGCTTGCTGGAGTTGTAGAGCCGATCCTGGGCGTACCCCGGGTAGCGGCTGAGGAAGCGCCAGTCGAGGCCCAGGCCGACGTCCCGCGCCTGGCGCAGCATCCAGTGCAGGGCGAGGTTGGCCAGCCCGTCGTGGACGTAGCCTCCGCCGACGTTGCTGTGGACGCCGGGAAACCACCGCTGCTCGAGGGTCTGGCGCGGGTTGCCGGCCGCCCGCCGCTGCCAGATGCGGGGACGGAAGGCCGCCCGCCGTTCGTCGATGGCCAGGGCTTGGCGGGCGTGGTCGACGACCGCCGGTGGCGCGGCGCCGACGTGGGGTCGCTCGCGGCGCTCGCCGAGGGCGAGCACCGTATCCCAGACGCCGAGAAAGCGCACCCGCGCCGGGACCACGGTGCCGGTGATGCGCCGCGCCTCGCGCTCCGCCCGCTGGCGGTCGCGGCCGCGGGCGAGCCGACGAGCCACCGCCTCGTCGAAGATGCCTCGGCGCAGGTCGGCGGCCGAGGCACCGGCGAGGAAGCCGTCGAAGTAGCGCGGGATCCAGTAGGCGTCCTGCGGCGGTAGGATGCCCCCCATCCAATCGATGAAGCGGCACAGGCCGCGGGCGGTGGCGGCGCCGCGGCTGAAGCCGAAGACGAAGATCTCATCCCCCTCGACGTAGTTCAGGGCGAGAAAGGTGTAGGCGTCCTCGACGTTGGCCTCGAAGCCGGCGCCGGCGGCGCCGCCGAAGAGCTGATCGATGGTGCGGTGGACGCGGTTGGAGATGCCGGGGAATCGGCGCAGGGCGCCGACCCCGACGTCGTAGTAGGTGATCTGGGGAATTCCCGGCGTCGGATCGAGACCGCGGCGCCGCGCCAGCCGTGCCGGACCGGCCTTGTCGGCCCAGTAGCCGGCAGCGAGGCGCGCCTCGACGGCGAACGGATCGCCGCCTCGGGCGCCGTCGCGGGCGACGAGCTCGAGGCACGTTCGGTCTCCCGGCACCCGCTTGGCGGTGACCGTCGGGTGGGGGGTGGTGGCCGGGCCGTAGCGGCCGCCGGCGTTGCGCCGGCGGTCGATGGCGAAACGCAGGTTGTCGAGGGTGGTGGCGGCGTCGTCGCCGATCAGCACCTCGCCGTCCGCCGCCGGCGCGGCGACGAAGCGATAGGTCTTGCCGTCGATCCTCACCCACGCCCCGGGGCTCGGCCGGTCGTTCAACACCAGGGCCGCGGTGCGGTCGTCCAGCCGCCGCACGGCGCGGCTGGTCTTGAGCACGTTGGTGGGCTTGAAGACCCGGTCGCCGTCGTCCCGTTCCGCCAGTTTGGCGGGGTTGTTCCAGGTGCCGTCGAGACAGATGACGATGCGCTTGGGTAGGGACTTGCCGGTCATCGCGATTCCTCCCGCCGCCGGCGCGCCAGCGGCCTCTGCTCTCCTGCTGCCGCCGACGGCAAAACGCGGACGGATTTCTGGGTGCGCCCCGAGGGCGGCGCACGCCCGCTCGACCACCACCGCCATGCCGCGCTCCCCCGCGGCCAGCGCGATGGCGCGCAGGGTACAGTCCTGGGCCATCGCCGCCGGCGCGGCGAGGGCCGGCAGCAGGCTGAGCACGGCGGCGCCGCGCAGCACCGGCCGGACGGCCGGCGTCGAGCTCGTCATCGCAGCTTCCCAACGGGAAAGGCCCCGATCCCGCGAGCGGGTACCGGGGCCTTTGGTTTGCCTCGGTGGCGGTGGGTTCCCCCGTTCCGCGGGGTGATCCCGGATGCGCGCCACACGGACGCTACGAAGGCTCTCCCCTACGGGGCCGCCACCTCCGTCAAACCGTGTTTACCTACGTGCACAGGATCACCTCCTTTCTAGGCGTCTCCACATTGCGGCGGACCCAACCCGCCCGGCTCCGTCGGCCGCCCAAAACCGCATGGAGCCGCCGCGCGCTCAGGAAACGGTATGGCGCGCGGAACGAAGCTTGAGCTGATAGTGAACCATTTTGAAGCGATTGTCAACTCGGCGGCGACGGCGGCGGCGCCGGGGCCTGCGGCGCGCTATGCCTCCATCACCGCCGCGACGTCCTCGTCGAGGGGCCTGCGGCCTCCGCGCAGCCAGCTCAAGGCGATGAGGACGGTGAACGAGGCCGCCAGAGCGACCGCCGCAGGCAGCACCCCCGGGACCAGGAAGGCGGGCCGCGGGAGGGCCGGGAAGAGGGTCTGGCGGGCGAGGAATTCGAGCCCCAGATTGACCGCCACGCCGGTGGCGATCGAGGCGCTGGCGGCGGCGGCGCTCACCCGCCGCCAGTTGAGTCCCACCGCCAGGGCCGGGGTGAGGGCGGCGGCGAAGGTGCCGAAGGCGAAGGTGCCGAGGAGGGCCACCAGGTCGCCGTAGACGAGGGCGAAGAAGGCGGCGGCGATCGCCACCCCGAGCACCGCCCAGCGGCCGCGCTGCAGCTGGCGGCGGGGGCGACGGCCCAGAGCGCGGGGCAGGTCGCGCACCAGGGCGGCGGCGGCGACGTTCAAGAAGGAGTCGGCGCTCGACATGATCGCCGCCAGGATGCCGGCGAAGACCAGGCCGGCGAGGACTTCGGGCACGAATCCGAGGAGGAAGGCCGGCGCCGCGTCGTCCGGGTTCGCCAGCGGAGCGAGGCGCCCGGCGGCGACCAGCGACGGCACCGCCAGGCCGATGCCGAGCCAGATCAGCACGCACAGGGCCTGGCTCAAGCCGAGGGTCAGGGGCAGCCACTTGAGCTTGCGCGGCTCGTCCAGCATGTAGAACTTGTGCAGCACGTGCGGCTGGCCGAGGCTGCCGACGGCGAAGACGAAGAAAAACCCCACCGCGGTCATCACCGGCACCCCGCCGAGAGGGTCGAGGAAGCTCGGGCCGAAGACGTCGCTGGCGGCGATGCGGCGGGCGATCGCCCCGAGGCCCCCGCCGCTGGCCAGGGCGTGAGCGAAGACCGCCAGCGCCGCCACCAGCATCAGCGACCCCTGCAGGACGTCGGTATAGACCCCGGCCACCATGCCGCCGGTGACGCTGTAGGCCAGGATCACCACCAGCCCGGCCGCCATGGCCAGGGGCAGACTGGCCTCGCCGGCGAGCGCTCGGGTGCCGAAGATGGCCTCGATCATCACCCCGAGGGCGAGCAGCTGGGCGCCGAGGTAACCGATGGTGCCGGCGACCACCGCCAGCGCCGCCAGCCCCGAGGCCAGGCGGCTGCGGTAGCGGCAGAGGATGGCGTCGGGCACGGTCAGCACCGGCCGTACCTCGGCCAGCAGGCGCAGGCGCTTGGCCACCGTCCAGCCGAGCAGGCCGGCGGTAAAACCGACCGACGCGCTGATCAGGAGCGACGCCAGCCCCAGGCGGTAGGTCAAGCCCGGTCCGCCGATGAAGACGAAGCCGGAGAAGGTCGCCGAGGTGGTGGCGAGGCCGGTCACCAGCAGGCCGACGTCCTGGCCGGCGATGAAGAAGTCGCGCGCCGTGCGCGTGCGGCGCATCGCCCACCACCCCACCGCCAGGGTGAGGGCGGCGTAGACCAGGGCGCTGGCCAGGATCAGCGGCCGGTCGAGGAGCGGCGTCACCCTCAAGCCTCCGGCTCGCGCGGGAACCGCGCCCGCAGGCGCTCCAGCTCGCCGTCGGGCAGGAAGTGGCGGTCGAAGGTCAGGGCGTAGGCCAAGCCGACCAGCAGCAGGGGCAGAAGGAAGATGCCGTAGAGCTCGAGGGCCGCCGCCAGCGGCAGGCCGCCGAACCAGGGTCCATCCGCCACCCGCCCGCGCAGCGCCAGCATGCCGGCCAGCGCCGCCACCAGGATCACCAGCAGCAGGGCGAGGGGGAGGGCGAGGGGCCCCAGCCTGCCGCGCCGCGCCGCGCCGAGGGCGATCAACGCCACCGGGAAAGCCGCGGCCAGGAGGGTGAAGAGCACCTCCCCCCACGCCCCCGGCACGACGAAGCTGAGCAGCATCAGCGGCGGCGCCAGCGCCAGGAAGACGAGGGCGGAGCGCACGGCCATGGGGCGGCTTCGCTCAGGCCGGCTGCGCGGCGCGGTGGGCGCGGACTTCGTCGAGGAAGCCGTCGAGGACGCGGTTGACGGCGTCGGGGTCGTCGAGCATCGGCCAGTGACCGGTGCCGCCGATCGGGCTCACCGGCAGCTCCGGAACCAACCGGTGGAGGCCGTGAGGGGAACGGTTGTGGGCGGTGGTCAGGCTGCGGATCGGCACCACCAGGCGGGCGAGGTCGGGGACCGGGCTGTGGCCCATGCTCGCCGCCAGGGAGCCGTAGAGCGCTTCCTCCGGCGTCGCCTCGAGATCCGCCAGCACCCGCTCGGCGACCTCGGGGCGATCGTCGGCGAGCAGCTGGCGGAACTGCCAGCCGATCTCGCCGCGGGGATCGCGGCGCACCGACTCGAGCAGCGCCCGGCGCTCCTCCTCCGGCAGGTGGGTGGCGTCGCCGGAGGGGTCGACCAGCAGCAGGCCGCTCACCCGGCCGGCGTGGGCGGCGGCGTAGCGCAACGCCACCAGCGCCCCGAGGCTGTGGGCCACCAGCACGAAGCGGCGCAGCGCCAGAGCATCGGCCACCGCCCCCAGGGCGCCGGCCAGGGCGCCGACGCCGTAATCGCCGCTGGCGGCGGGGTCCGAGCCGCCGTGCCCGGGCAGGTCGAAGGCGACCCCGCGCAGGCCCGGGCCGAGGGCGGCGAGCTGCGCCCCCCAGTGCTCGAGCCGGCCGCCCAGGCCGTGGACGAAGACCAGGGTCAAGCCGCCCTCGGGGTGAACCTCGCACAGGCGCAAGCCGCCCCCGGCCCCCGGCACCCACGACAGGGTGGCGCCGGCGGGCAGCTCGGCGGGCGCCGGTGGCGGCGGTGCAGGACGCTCGCGCGCCGGCCGGCGGCGGCCGAAGATGAGCGCCGCCAGCAGGCCGAGGAGGCCCCCGACGAGCCACCAGCCGAGCCCTCGGCGGCGGCGTTTCCTGGCATCGGACTCGGTTCGGCTCATCGCGCTCCTCTCCCTGCGACCGATGGTATCCCGATCGCCGGCGATCAGGAATCACCGCCTTGCGAGGCGGCGCCGGTCCCGCCCGCCGGCGCCGTCAGGGCGCGGTCGAAAAAGGCGATGAAACGGGGTGAGAAGAAGCGCCGGTCGGGCGCCGGCGGCGAGCGGAGAGCGCGGCAGTCGTCGAGCGCCCGCGCCAGCCGCGTCGCCGCCCCCCGCTCCTCCTGCGCGCCGTCGAGCTGCACCATGGCGTAGGCCGCCGCGGCGCGCAGCAGGCAGCTGTGGGCGCGTGCCCTGGGATCCTTGAACGGACGCTCGGCGAGGGCCTCGAAGACCCCCTCGTAGTCGCCCGCCAGGTAGTGCTCGACGGCGTCGATCAACGGCTCGGGGGGGCGCCGGGAGGCCGCCGCCAACGACGCCATCGCCTTCTTCAACTCGTCGGTCAGCGCGGCGAGCTCGGCCGGGCGGGCACTGCCCTTGGTCGCCACCACCCGCTCGAGCAACCGCTCGAGGGCGGCGACCCTCGCCCCCAGACGCGGCGGGTAGGGCGCCAGATCGGCGACCGAGCGCAGGGCGCGGTGGGCGCTCGCCTCGGTGGCCTCGAGGGTTTCGAGGGCGCTGGCGGTGGCCTGATCGATCGCCTGCCGTCGGCTGCGGGCTTCGTCGGCGGCGTCGCGGTAGGCGATCGCCGCCCGCTGCGCCTGCTCCGCCGCCGCCGCCAAGGCGGCGAGGTCGTCGCCGGCCTCGCCCGCCGCCAGCCGCTGGCGCGCCTGGCGCGCCTGACGCGCCGCCTGGTCTTCGAGCTGAGCCAGGGAGGGCTCCCCCTGCTCCCAGGCCTCGGCCAGGGCCGGCATGCGCCGCAGAGCCGCCAGGCCCCGGGCGGCCTGCTCCATCTCCTCCACCGCGGCCCGCGCCGTGCGGCGAGCCGTCTCCAGACGCCTCAGCCGCTCCTCGCAGGCATGCCGCCGGCGGAGCAGGTCGGCGTGGTCGGGGGTCTTCTGGATCGCCCCCTGGGCCTCGGCGTCGGCGAAGTGCGCCAACGCCTCGCGGCAGCGGCCGAGCTCGGCGAGAGCGGCGCCGAGGTAGTAACGCGGGGTGTAGCGCCGGCCGGAGAGCAGCCCGCCCCCCGGCCGTTCGTCCGAGCGCTCCGCCAACGCCGCCTGAAGCGCCTCCACCGCCTCGGCATAGCGCCCGGCCGCGAAGGCTTCGCGCCCCCGGTTGTAGTGCTCGCGCCACTCCCCCCGCGCCACGCCGGGGAGCGCGGCGGCGATCAGCAGGGCGGCGAGGGCGCGGCGCCCGGCGATCATTGCCACCACCCCACGGCCTTGAAGTAGGTCAGCGCGTCGGGCTCGTAGAGCACCGCGTCGCAGCGCGCGACGCCGCCGGCGGTGACCTCCACCTCACAGGGCACCGGCGACGCCGCCTCGGGATGGTGCAGGCTGATGCGGTACCGGCCGGTGGGCAGGCGGAAGCGCAGCGGCGCCTGGCCGCCGTCGGGCAAGGGCTGGAGGACGCCGTCGGCGGCGGCGATCTCCATCAGCTCGCCCCACGGCACGGCGTCGATCCGCACCTCCCCCGTCGGCAGCTCCACCGGCGCCGTCTCCGGCACCTCGACCGGCGGCGGCGGGAGGGACGGGGGCGGCACCGGCTCGATCCCGTCCGCCCCCAGCCCCAGGCGCAGGCCGAGGATCAGGAACGCCAGCAAGGCCACCCCGCCGGCGGCGAAGAGCGCCGGGCGTGGCCAGCCCCGCCAGCCGCCGCGCACCGAGC
>RFGL01000075.1 GCA_003697015.1 Acidobacteriota bacterium
CGACTACGCCACCGACCCCCCGACGCCGACCGAGGACTAGCAGCCGGGGGTGAGCTCGGCCGGCGCGGGGCGGAGAACGTTCGTGCCGAAGGAGGGCGAAAAGCCGCAGGCGATGGGCCAGCCGCCGGACGGGTTCGCGCCTCTTCGCCTCAGGAACCCGTGCCGGCGAGGTAGTCGAGGATCAGGGTGACCATCGCCCTGATGCCGACCGGGATGGCGCCGTCGTCGGCGGTGAAGGTCGGGGTGTGGTGGCCGCCGGAGGTGGTGCCGGGCTTGACCATGCCGAGGCGGAAGTAGAAGCCCGGCACCGCGTTGGCGAAGTAGGCGAAGTCCTCCCCGCCCATGGTCGGCGGCAGCAGGTCGACGTGGTCTTCGCCGACGGCCCGCACCAGGCTGGGAGCGACGCGGCGGGTGAGCTCGGGGTCGTTGATCGTCGCCGGCGAGCCGCGCTCGTAGTTGAGCTCGTAGCTGCCGCCGGCGGCGCGGGCGATGCCGTCGAGGATCTCCCCCATGCGCCGCTCGACGGCGTCGCGCACCGCCGGATCGTAGGTGCGGACGGTGCCCTCGAGGTGCACCGTACTGGGGATGATGTTGAAGCGCTCGCCGCCGCGGATGATGCCGACCGAGACGACGCTCGGCTGGAGCGGATCGAGGTTGCGCGAGCGGATCGTCTGGAGCGCCATCACCGCCTGCGCCGCCATGACGATCGGGTCGATCCCCTGGTGCGGGTAGGCGCCGTGGGATTGGACGCCGTGGATCTCGACGTAGAAGTGGTCGACGGCGGCGAAGGCGGGGCCGACGGTGTAGCCGACCCGACCGACCTCCATCTCCGAGAAGGTGTGGAGGCCGAAGACCGCCTCCGGCCGTGGATCGTCGAAGGCGCCTTCAGCGAGCATCAGCTCGGCGCCGCCTTCTTCCCCCGGCGGCGGCCCTTCCTCCGCCGGCTGGAAGATCAGCTTGACGGTCCCGGGAAGCTCCTCGCGCAGGGCCGCCAGCACCGACGCCACCCCCAGCTGCACCGCGGTGTGGACGTCGTGGCCGCAGGCGTGGCTGACGCCGACCTCCTGCCCCAAGTACTCGGTGCGCACCGTCGACTTGAACGGCAGGTCGGTGGCCTCGGTCACCGGCAGGGCGTCCATGTCGGCGCGCACCGCCACCACCGGCCCCGGCCGGCCGCCGCGGATCACCGCCACCACCCCGGTGTGGGCGACGCCGGTGCGGACGTCCTCGATGCCGAGGGAACGCAGGTGCTCGGCGACCAGGGCCGCGGTCCGGTGCTCGCGGTTGCCGAGCTCGGGATTCTGGTGGATGCGATGGCGCAGCTCGACGATTCGCGGCGTCACCTCCTCGATCAGCGTATCGAGGGCCGCCGGCTGAGCGAGGGCCGGAGCGGTCAGGGCGAGGATGAGAACGACGGTCGACGGCAGGCGGAACATCGTGGCTTCCTCCGTTTCGCCGGCGGATGGGGCGCCGGCAGAGACGGATGATACCCCGCTCCGCTCCCCAGCCGGACGTGGCGGCGCTCCGGCCGCGCCGCGGGGGGGTCTCCCCGGCCGGATCTTCGTTGAAACCCTCGCCGATCCACCGATCGCCGGCGGTTTTTCCGCCCGGATTCGGCACGAGAAATCCTCCGCCCTCGCGCCGCCGGCCGACTTCCACCGGGCTGCTAGCCCAGAGCCACTTTGGACGGTGCCCCCGGCACCTCGCGCACCAGGCGCGGCAGCAGGTAGCCCGGCAGACGGGCGGCGAGCTCGGCGTGGAGCCGGCGGGCGCGGGTCTCGCCGACCTCGAAGTGGGCGGCACCGGCCACCGGATCGAGAAGGTGGAGGTAGTAGGGCAGGACGCCGGCGGCGAAGAGGGATTCCGACAGGGCGGCGAGGACGGCCGCGTCGTCGTTGACCCGGCGCAGCAGCACCGCCTGGTTGAGCAGGGCGACGCCGGCGCTGCGCAGCCGCGCCAGAGCGGCGCGCACTCCGCCGTCGATCTCGTTCGGGTGGTTGGCGTGAATCACCACCACCGGCTGGAGGCGGGTGCCGCTCAACCAGGCGAGGAGGGCGTCGTCGACGCGCTCGGGGAGGACGATCGGCAGCCGGCTGTGCAGGCGCAGGCGGCGGACGTGGCCGAGGTCCGCCAGCGCCAGGGCGAGGGCGGCGAGCTTGTCGTCGTCGAGCACCAGAGGGTCGCCGCCGGAGAGGATGACCTCGCGGATCGACGCGTCGCCGGCGACGCAGGCCAGGGCCTGACGCCAGCCGTCGGCCCACGGCCGGTGCTCGGCGTAGGGGAAATGGCGGCGGAAGCAGTAGCGGCAATGGACGGCGCAGGCACCGGTGGTGATCAACAGCACCCGGCCGGCGAACTTGTGCAGCAGGCCCGGCGCCTTGACCGCCCGTCTCTCCGCCAGGGGATCGGCGACGAAACCCGGCGCCGGCAGGAGCTCGGCGGCCGACGGCAGCACCTGCAGGAGGAGCGGATCGTGCGGGTCGCCGCGCCGCATGCGGGCGGCGAAGCCGCGCGGCACCCGCAGCGGAAAGTCGCGCCAGGCCGCCTCGTCCAGGCCCAGCTCCTCCGGCTCGAGGTCGAGCAGCTCGCAGAGCTCGCCGATGCGGCTCACCGCCCGGCGCAGGCTGCGCTGCCAGGGAGCGCTCGTGGGAACGGCCGGAGGGGGGGCGCTCATCGGTTTACCCTACCCCCCGCGCCGGTGCAGGGCAAGGATGCGACCGCCGGTCGCCGCCCGACCCGACGCAAGTCGACGTGACGTCCGGTCGGACCAGACGTCGAGCACGGCTTGCGTTCGGCCGGGCCGCTTCCGGTGCTTCCGGCCTGCCCCTCGCCCCGCCCCGTCGCTTCGGGTATGATCGACCGGCCGCCGATCCGGCGACTGGCGGCGCCCCCGACCGACAACGGCGCGCCGCAGGCGCGAGCGCAAGAGGACGACGATGGCGACCTACAGCACCAACCAATTCCGTTCCGGCCTCAAGGTGATGCTCGACGGCGACCCGTGCAGCATCATCGAGAACCAATTCGTCAAGCCGGGCAAGGGCCAGGCCTTCAACCGGGTCAAGCTGCGCAACCTGCTCACCGGCCGGGTGCTCGACAAGACCTTCAAGTCCGGCGAGACGATCGAGGCGGCGGACGTGGTCGAGACCTCGATGCAGTACCTCTACCACGACGGCAGCCGCTGGCATTTCATGGTGCCCGACACCTACGAGCAATATGAAGTCGACGAGAACGTGATGGGGGAAGCCGCCAAGTGGATCAAGGAGGAAGACGTCTGCGACGTCACCCTGTGGAACGGCCAGGCGATCTCGGTGACGCCGCCCAATTTCGTCACCCTGGAGGTCACCGAGACCGACCCGGGGCTCAAGGGCGATACCTCCTCCGGCGGCAGCAAGCCGGCGACCCTGGAGACCGGCGCGGTGGTCCGAGTGCCCCTCTTCATCAGCGTCGGCGAGGTCATCAAGGTCGACACCCGCACCGGCGAGTACGTGTCGCGGGCCTAGCCACGATGGACGACTGGCGGCCGGCGGCGAGCCTGGAGAACCTCCGCCGGCGCGCCGCGCTCATCGCCCGCATCCGCCTTTTCTTCGCCGCCCGCGGCGTGCTCGAGGTGGAAACGCCGCTGCTCGCCGCCGCCGCCGTCACCGACCTCCACCTGGCGAGCTTCGAGCTCGACGCCGGCGGCGAGCGGCGCTATCTTCAGACCTCGCCCGAATTCGCCATGAAGCGCCTGCTGGCCGCCGGCAGCGGGCCGATCTACCAGCTCGGCAAGGCCTTCCGCGACGGCGAGGTGGGCCGCCTGCACAACCCGGAGTTCACCCTCCTCGAGTGGTACCGTCCGGGCTTCGATCACCACGCCCTGATGGACGAGGTCGACGCCTTCCTCGGCGAGATCCTCGGCCTGCCGCCGGCCGAACGCATCCCCTACGGCGAGCTCTTCGAGCGGCATCTCGGAATCGATCCCCACCGCGCCGGCGCCGCCGAGCTGCGCCGCTGCGTCCGGCGCCGGGATCTCGACGTCGAGGGCCTGGCGGAGGAGCGCGACCCCTGGCTCGACGTCCTGCTGAGCCACGTTCTCGAGCCGCGGCTGGGGCGCGGCCGGCCGACCTTCGTCTACGACTACCCGGCGTCCCAGGCTGCGCTGGCCCGGCTGCGCGACGGCGATCCTCCGGTGGCCGAGCGCTTCGAGGTCTACGTCGAGGGGATCGAGCTGGCCAACGGCTACCACGAGCTCGTCGACGCCGCCGAGCAGCGCCGGCGCTTCGCCGCCGATCTCGCCCGGCGCCGCGAGCGCGGGCTGCCGGCGGTAGCGATGGACGAACGCCTGCTCGCCGCCCTCGATCACGGCCTGCCGCCTTGCGCCGGCGTCGCCCTCGGAGTGGATCGGCTGGCCCTGCTGGCCACCGGCGGCGACGCCCTGGCGGACGTCGTCGCCTTTCCCTTCGACCGCGCCTGAGGCGGCCTCCGATCGCCGGCGGATCCGACTTGACCGCCGCCCCGGCGCTGGGGGTACGCTCTTCCCCTGCAAAGCCCGAGGAGGGGCCTCCCGGCCTTCCCCCCGACCACGGAACGCGGCTGCCGGCATGCTATTCAACTCCTTCGCCTTCGCCCTCTTCCTGCCGGCGGTCTACGTCCTCTATTGGTCCCTCCAGGGCCGCCCCCTGCGGCTGCAGAACCTCCTCCTGCTGGTGGCGAGTTACGTCTTCTACGGCTGGTGGGACTGGCGGTTCCTCGGCCTGATCGTCCTCAGCTCCGCCACCGACTACCTGGTCGGCCTGGGCCTGGCGCACGGCGACGGGCCGCGCCGACGCCGGCTCCTCCTCGGCCTCAGCCTGGCGGTGAACCTGGGCATGCTCGGCTATTTCAAGTACGAGGGCTTCTTCGTCGACTCCCTGGTCGCGGCCCTGGGTGCCGCCGGCATCGAGCTCGACGTGCGGCCGCTGCGCATCGTCCTGCCGGTCGGCATTTCGTTCTACACCTTCCAGACCTTGAGCTATACCTTCGACGTCTACCGCCGCCGGATCGAGCCGACCCGCGACGCCCTCGCCTTCTTTGCCTACGTCAGTTTCTTTCCCCAGCTCGTCGCCGGGCCGATCGAACGCGCCCGCCACCTGCTGCCGCAGTTTCTGCGCCCGCGCAGCTTCGACCTGGAGCGTGCCAAGGACGGCCTGCGGCAGATGCTGTGGGGCCTGTTCAAGAAGATCGTCATCGCCGACAACCTCGCGCCCCTGGTCGACGAAATCTTTCGCACCCATCCCCAGCAGACCGCACCGGCGCTGCTGCTCGGCGCCTTCTACTTCACCGTCCAGATCTACTGCGACTTCAGCGGCTATTCCGACGTCGCCATCGGCTCGGCGCGGCTCTTCGGCTTCGACCTGATGCGCAACTTCGCCTACCCGTTCTTCTCCCGCGACGTCGGCGAGTTCTGGAATCGCTGGCACGTCTCGCTGTCGAGCTGGTTCCGCGACTATTTTTATATTCCTTTGGGCGGCAACCGGGTCGCCCGGCCGCGTTATCTGCTCAACGTCCTCCTCACCTTCGTCGTCTCGGGCTTCTGGCATGGCGCCAACTGGACCTTCGTCGTCTGGGGCCTGCTGCACGGGCTCTATTTTCTGCCCCTGGCCATCGCCGGCGGCCGCCGGCGCTACCCGGCGGTGGTGGCCGCGGGGCGCTGGCTTCCCCGGCCGCGGGAGGCGCTGCAGATGGCCTCCACCTTCGCCCTGGTGACGCTCGCATTCATCGTCTTTCGCTCCGCCTCCCTGGCCGACGCCGTCGCCTACGTCCACCGCCTGCTCACCGCGTCGTGGGCCGCGCCGACGTTTCACGTCGGCCTGCCCTACGCGGCGCTGCTCTTCGCCGTCGAGTGGCTGCAACGCGACAAGCAACATGGTCTCGACGTCGCCGGCCTGCCGCGTCGGGGGCGCTGGGCGATCTACTATGCGCTGGTCTTGATCATGGCGTTCTACGCCAATACCGGCAGCGTACCCTTCATTTACTTTCAATTCTGAGGCGACGATGCACGAGCCGATGATCGATCAGCGGGCGGCGCGGGCGCTTCTCCTCCGGCTGCTGCTCTTTCTCCTGCCCCTCGCCGCCCTCGCCGCCCCCCTGGAGCTGGCCCTGTGGTGGAGCGGCGACGCGTGGCCCGAGGCCTGCGTCCAGCGCCTCCAGCAGCGGGCCGCCGGGGAAGTGCTCTACGGTCGTCGCTACTTCTCGCAGCAGTTCGGGGTCTACAAGCTGGCGGGCATCCGCGAGCGTCGCCCGCGCATCCTCGTCGCCGGCAGCTCGCGGGTGATGCAGATCCGCGACCTCATGTTCGAGCCGCTGGCGGATCGCTTCTACAACGCCGGCGGCATCTGGCAGAACGCCTCGGACCTCGGGCGCTTCGCCGACCTGATCGCCGGCGACCGGCTGCCGGCGCCGGAGGTGCTGATCGCCGGCATCGACCCCTGGTGGCTGCGGCTCGACGAGGGCGGGGCCTCGTGGCTCGACGACGGCGATCAGGCCTTGAGCCCCGGCGCCCACCTGCAGGTGATGCGGTCGATCTTGCACCAGGGCCGCCTGCGGGAGCTGCTGGGCGGCATCGGCAAGCCCGCCCGCAGCCCCTTCTTTCGCTACCGGGCGATCGGCAGCGCCGCCCGCGAGGTGGGGGCCGGCTTTCGCCGCGACGGCTCCTGGCAGTATCCGCCGCGGATGCTACTCGACTACCTCGCCGATCCCCACTACGCCGACCGCGAGACGCCGCCGGTGATCGAGCGCATCCGCCGCGCCAGCGGTCACTTCGCCTTGCCCGCGGCGGTCGACGAGGCCAAGCTTGCGCGGGTGGTGGCGTCGTTGGCCGAGCTCCAGGCTCGCGGCATCGAGGTCTGGGCCCTGCTGCCGCCGTTCTCCAGCGAATGCTTCGCGGCGCTGGAGGAGAGCACCGGCCTGCGCGACTGGTGGCAGGCCTACCACCTCCGGCTCGCTTCGAGGCTCGAGGCGCGCGGCGTGCGGGTGATCTCGGCCCCGACCCCCGCCGCCGACGGCCTGAGCGACGACTACATGATCGACGGCTTCCACGGCAGCGAGG
This sequence comes from Acidobacteriota bacterium, assembly GCA_003697015.1. GTDB lineage: Bacteria > Acidobacteriota > Thermoanaerobaculia > Multivoradales > J023 > J023. The sequence continues at coordinate 7,067 of RFGL01000075.1, forward strand.
TCTACCTCGCCCACGTGGTGGCGCGGATCCTCGATCGGGCGCCCCCCACGAGCCTGCTCAAGCGCGTCGACGACCGCCGTCTCGCCGCCCGCATCCGCTCCGCCGCCATCCCCCTCGCCTTCGAGCTGCCGCCGGCCGGGCGCTGATCGGCGCCCCCGCGCTCCGCAGCGAGCCGGGCGCGCCGTCGTGGAGATGGGGCGGCCATCAGATCCCGCAGGACGTTTCAATCCCTGCCGGCCAACGGGACGACCAGGTCTTTGAGCTCACGCTTCGTCTCGGCGCCGTCGAAAGCGCCGTCGAGCGCCCGCTCTAGCCAACGGGCCGCCTGCATCAGATCGTCCACAATCACATCGGGGCGAGCACGTAAGGCGCCGTCTTCGCGACCGGCCTTACCGGTTCGCACCAGAATTGTCGTGCACCCGGCTGTAGTGCCAGCCTCGATGTCGGAGCTCTTATCCCCCACCATGTAGCTGCCGGCAAGATTCACCCCGAAGTCTCGCGCAGCCTCGATCAGCATGCCTGGCGCGGGTTTCGAGCAGCCGCAAGGCGACTCACCGATTCCCAGGTCCTTATGCTCCCGGTGGGGGCAGTAGTAAAAGGCGTCGATGCGCCCTCCAGCGCGCTCGACCCGGCACCGCAAGGCCTCGTTGAACGCTGACATCGCCGGCACGTCATAGCGCCCGAGGGCGATGCCAGATTGGTTGGTTACGACGATGACGTGAACCGGCAGAGCGGCGATCTCCGCCAACGCTTCGAGCGCCCCCGGCAGAACCTCGAGCGCCTCCGGTCGATGCGGGTAGTGAGTATCGCGATTGATCGTCCCATCGCGGTCGAGGAAGACCGCGATCTCATGCTCCGGCACAGGTCGCTGCGGCCAATCTCGCATCGCTAGTGGCGAAACGTCCAGCTGACGACAACACATGCAACCAGGTAAATCGAACCGACTACGGTCAGTACGATCAGGAAACCCTTGTCCGAAGATTCTCGTGCAAAGAGATACGCCAGAGAGACCAGCAAGACCGCCCACAGCGCTGAGATGAAGAACTGCTTCCGAATGCCCGGCACCTCGTGCCGCGCATAGTAGCCCTCCCACTCGAGATCCGGGCTCGTGTCGCACAAACTGGAGAGTGCCGGCTCGATTTCCTCGCGCAGATAACGAGCGAGGACCCGATGAACCTCATAGCTGTAGAGAATCAGGACGGTGAAGTAAATGGAGACCAGGGGCGCAGCGATTAGAGCGCGGCCGAAGCCTTGCTGCGAAAACGCGACGCCGACGATGACGGAAAGCGCGATCGTGAGTTGGATGGAGAACTTGTCGCGCTGTTCGATCCGACGCTTGATCTCGTCGCCAATGTCGGCCCGCAACGTTTCGAGGTGCGCAATTGTCGGTGAGCTGGACATGGCCGGCTTTACTCCATCTCGACGGCGGCGGCGATGAAGTAGGTGCCGAGGCGCTCGCCGACGAGGAAGGTGGTGGCGGTGGGCTCGTCTTCCCCCTCCCCCGGCTCGAGCCGGACGACCAGCTTGCCGCCGACCTCGAGATTGGGGACGTAGGTGACGCCGTCGCGCTCCACCGGCGCCACGTCCTCGGCGCTCGCCGGCTCGAGGTCGATCCCCGCCAGCGGCCGGGCAATCAGCTGCTCGAAGGACTCGCGCATGGCTTGGCGCACTTCCGCCGACGCCCCTTGCAGATGGACCAGGGCCATGGCGCCGTCGACGTCGCCGGCGCGCAGCGCCTGCTCGAGACGAGCGATCAGCCGCGCCACCCCCTGCGGCCCGGCGGTGCCGCGGCCGATGTCGTCGTCGGTCAGGGTGAGGATCGGCGGGGGC
>RFGL01000076.1 GCA_003697015.1 Acidobacteriota bacterium
CCGTGGTGGCGGCGTCGGGAGAGGTGCGTCTACCGGAGCGGCTGAAGGGCCGTGGAAGGGGGGATTTCGTCCGCGGATGGCGTCGCGCGGGCGGTGGCGTCGCGTCGGCCCCGTCGCCGGCGGCGAGGGGGCGGCGCGTCGGTGGTTCTTGGGATTGAGTCGGCTGACGTATTCGTCTGTGAATAAATGACTTGCGAAGACGGTGGCACCTTAAGGAGGGAGGCAGAAGGAGGTGGTAGGATGGACGGCCCGTCGACGGTGGCGCGGTCACCGTCGCTCATCCCCGGGAGTACCGACGCCTTGGAAACGATCCGCAATTTCTGCATCATCGCCCACATCGACCACGGCAAGTCGACCCTGGCGGACAGGCTGATCCAGCGCTGCGGGGCGGTGGAAGAGCGGCGCTTCCGCGACCAGATCCTCGACTCGATGGACATCGAGCGCGAACGCGGCATCACCATCAAGTCCAACACCATCACCCTGCCCTACACGGCCGCGGACGGCAAGACCTACCAGCTCAATCTCATCGACACCCCCGGACACGTCGACTTCTCCCACGAGGTGAGGCGGGCTCTCATGTCCTGCGAGGGAGCGCTCCTGGTGGTCGACGCCTCCCAGGGGGTGGAAGCCCAGACCGTCGCCAACCTCTACCTCGCCCTCGAGCACGATCTCGAGATCATTCCGGTGATCAACAAGATCGACCTGCCGGCAGCGGACGTCGACCGGGCACGGGAAGAGATCGACCGCGACCTCGGCCTCGATCCCTTCGAGGCGGTGCTGTGCTCAGCCAAAGAGGGCACCGGCATCGACGACGTGCTGGAGGCGATCGTCAGCCGCCTGCCGCCGCCCAAGGGCTCGCCTCACAACCCGACCCAGGCACTGATCTTCGATGCCCAATACGACGCGTACCGCGGGGTGGTGATGCTCTGCCGGGTGATGGAGGGGCGCATCGCTCCCGGCGACGAGATCCGCCTGATGCACACCGGCAAGGATTACGAGGTTGAGGAGGTCGGCACCCTGCGTCTCGAACGGATCAGGACCTCGGGCCTCGAGGCGGGACAGGTGGGTTACGTCATCGCCGGCGTCAAGTCGGTGCGCGACATCGAGGTGGGGGACACCATCACGCTCGCGAATCGTCCGGCGGCGGCCCCCCTGCCCGGCTATCAGCCGGCCAAACCTGTGGTCTTCTCCTCCATCTATCCGATCTCGACGGACGACTACGAGGACTTGACCAAAGCGCTCGAGAAGCTGGTCTTGAACGACGCCGCTCTGACCTATGAGAAGGACAGCTCGGCCGCCCTCGGTTTCGGCTTCCGCTGCGGATTCTTGGGACTCCTCCACCTCGAAGTGGTGCAGGAGCGCCTGGAGCGCGAGTACGGTCTGTCGCTTCTTCTTTCGGCTCCCTCGGTACGCTATCGGGTGCTGCTCGAAACCGGCGAGGAAATCTACGTCGACAACCCGAGCTACTTTCCCGATCCCTCGACCATCAAGTCCACCTGGGAACCCTACATCAAGGCCTCCATTCTCATGCCCGACCGCTACATCGGGCCGGTCATGGAGCTTTGCCGCGAGCGACGGGGGGAAGAGCCGCAATTCAATTACCTCGCCGTCGGTCGTGTCGAGCTGACCTCCGAGATGCCGCTCGCCGAGGTGCTCTTCGACTTCTACGACCGCCTGAAATCGGTAACCCAAGGCTACGGTTCGTTCGACTACGAGATGCTCGACTACCGCGAGACCCGATTGGTCAAGGTCGACATCCTGGTCAACGGCGAGCCGGTCGACGCCCTCGCCCAGCTCACCCATGAAGACCGTGCCCGCCAGCGCGCGCTGCACTACTGCGAGAAGCTCGCCGAGACCATCCCCCGCCAGCAATTCAAGATCGCCATCCAAGGGGCGATCGGCGGCAAGATCATCGCCCGCACTACGATCAGCGCCTACCGCAAAGACGTCACCGCCAAATGCTACGGCGGCGACGTCACCCGCAAGCGCAAGCTGCTCGAGAAGCAGCGCGAGGGCAAGAAGCGCATGAAGATGGTCGGCGCGGTCGAGATTCCCCAGTCCGCCTTCCTCGCCGTCCTCAAGACCGATGCCGGGAAGTGACGCTCCCGGCCTCTACGTCCACGTGCCGTTCTGCTCGGCGATCTGCCCGTATTGCGACTTCGCGGTACGCAGGGACGACGCCGGCCGGCGGGCGGCGTACGTGCGGTCGCTGCAACGCGAGGTCGCGTTGTGGAGCGGGGCGGAGCACGGCTTCGGCGTCTTCAACACCCTCTACTTCGGGGGCGGCACGCCGTCGCTCCTCGAGGGCCGGCAGCTGGCGGCGATCCTCGACGCGATCCGCGACGGCTTGGCCCTCGCTCCGGGCGTCCGGGTTTTCTTGGAGGCCAATCCGGAGGACGTCGACGCGACGTCGCTCCGCGCCTGGCGCGAGCTGGGGGTGAGCTTTCTCTCCCTCGGCGTTCAGGCCTTTGACGACGGGGCGCTGGCCTTCCTCGGTCGCCGGCACTCGGCGGAGGATGCCCGGCGGGCGGTTGCCCTGGCTCTGGAAGCGGGCTTTGAGACGGTGTCCCTCGACCTGATCTACGGTCTCCCGGATCATCAGCCCAGCGCCTGGCGTCGCACTCTCGACCAAGCCGCCGCCCTCGGACCCCAGCACCTCTCCTGCTATCAGTTGACCATCGAGCCGGCGACGCCCTTCGGCAAGGCCCGGCGGCGCGGCGAGCTGAAGCCTTTGGCAGACGACGCCCAGGGAGAGCTCTTCCTCCTCACCCGGGAGCACCTCGCGAGGCATGGCTACGCGGGCTACGAGGTGTCGAATTTCGCCCGTACCCCGGCCCACCGCTCGCGCCACAACCGCAAGTACTGGCAGCACGTGCCCTACCTGGGATTGGGGCCTTCAGCCTGCTCCTTCGACGGCCGCTGCCGTTGGTGGAACGAGCGCTCCCTGGCGCGCTGGCAGCACCGCCTCGCCGCCGGCGAGCGGCCGCTGGCGGGCAGCGAGACCCTCAGCGACGCCGAGCTCGCCCTCGAGACCCTGATGCTCAGCCTGCGCACTTCGGGCGGCGTCGACTTGGCGGCTTTCCAGAAGCGCTTCGGAATCGATCTGGAGGCGCGCAATGCGGCGCGCATCGCCCGCTGGCACCGCGACGGCCTCCTCGAGCCCGTCGCCGGCCGCCTGGTCCTCACCCACCGCGGCCTGGCGATCGCCGACGGTCTGACCTCGTCGCTGGAGATCACCTGCCCGCAGCCTGACTAACCCTTCGCTTTCTTGGCTCGCCGATCGAGGTCTTTCTGGGTGGCGTCCTTGTGCTCGCGGGCGATCTCCTCGCCTTTTTCCCTGCCCTTGTCGGTCATCGTCGCGTTGCGCCCGCACTTGGCCAGCGCCGCCTCGCCTTCGGCCTCGGTCAGGACCTTGAGCCGGGTCCGCGCTTTGAGGCCGCCCGGCCGTACCTGCTGCTGGATGTAGTAGGTCTTGCCCGCCTCGACCTCGAGCTCGACGGCGTCGACGTTCTCGGATTTGGACCAGAAGACGTGTCTTCCCGGGTCGACGTAGGCGAAGAAGTAGCTGCCGCCTTTGTTGATGCCGAGAATCTCGTCGTCACAGAGGAAGTAGCTCTTGATGGCGAAACCCAGCTTCGCCGGCCTCACCACGTAGACCAACGCCTTGTCGGGCCTGACGTCACCGCGAGGATGCTCCTTGGTGAAGGTGACGTGGCCGCCCTCGCCCTTATCGTCTCCCTTCTCCTTCGCGAAGCCGGCGGCGGCGGCGAAGACCGCGCAGGCCAAGATCAAGAGGCTGATGCTCACGGCTTTGAAGGATCTCTTCGTGCTCATGATTCCTCCTTCCTATGGGTAACCTTCACGGCACGGCGAACCGAAGTCGGATCACACGTAACCTTCCACCCTGAGCTCGGCAACCGTGTGCTTCGATTCTAGCGCGGAGGCCTCATGGAGATTGAGCAAATTCTCCGGGCCGCGATCGAGTGGGATCGGGGAGGTGCGACCGCAGCAGATTGGCTAGACTGCGTTCCGAGAGGATGAGAGGTGCCACCCTATCCGCAACCTCTTTGGAATGAGTCGATTGTAGACGAATCGGCTACTGCTCCCTGGCCTCTGGGGGTCGGTGAATCCCATGCTCGCAGTACGGTAAGATCTCCCTGCCCGGGGAGCGAGACCCCCGCCATGAAAAGGTGTCGGGGATTCGATGCAGCAGAAAAGGTACCACCGTATTCGCAACTGGTTGGGACTGAATAGGTTGGACACGCATCAACGACGTCCTGACGGGCTATGCACCGGCTGATCCTCGTCGCTGCCGTCGCTGCCGCTGTAGTGGGGGCGGACGTACGGCTCGCCGACGGCGTGGCGCGTTTCGAGGCGGCGGACTACGCCGGGGCTGAAGCAATCCTTCGCCAGCTGCTCGCCGCCGACCCGGAGAATCACGAAGCGGCCTACTATCTGGGCTTCGCTCTGATCGCCCAGGAGAAGTGGGACGAGGCGTTGGCCCTGACCACCCGGCTGAGCGCGGCGGTGCCGGGGGAGGCGCGCTACCGCCGACTCTATGCCGAAGCTCTGGGGCGCAAGGCGGAACGCGCGCCGCTCCTCAAACGACCGGCCATGGCCAAGCAATCCCTGCGCGCTTTCGAGCAGGCGGTGGCGCTCGATCCCGCAAACCTCGAGGCGCGCGACAGCTTGATGGAATTTTACCTCCAGGCTCCGGGCTTCATCGGCGGTGGCCTGGACAAAGCCCTCGAGCAGGCGGCTGCGATGGGCGAGCTGGACCGCTGGCAGGGGCACCGCGCTCGCGCCCGCATCTACCGCTACCGGAAGGAGCCTGAGAAGGCGATCGTCGAGTATCGACGCGCCCTCGACGACGACCCGCAGAACGCCGACGCCTGGCACCTCCTGGGGGAGCTCTACGTCGAGCTGGAGGACTACGATCAGGCGTTCGCCGCCCTCGAAGCGGCCCTGGGGATCGACCCGGATCACCGCCCGAGCCTCTTTGAGCTCGGCCGTGCCGCCGCCCGCTCAGGCCGCCGACTCGCCCGCGGCGACGCAGCTCTCCGGCACTTCCTCGAGCTCCCCCCGCGCCACCTCGCCCCGCCCGCCGCCGAGGCCCACTACTACCTCGGCCTGATCCGCCGTCACGCCGGCGACGACGAAGCCGCCCGCACCGCCTTCGAGGCGGCCCTCGCTCTCGACCCGGACTTCAAAGCAGCGAAGAAAGCTCTCCGCAAGCGATGAGGCCTCACCCCGAGCGCACCTCGAGAGGTGCCACCCTCTTCGCAAGTGCTTTGGAATCAGCAGTTGACGAATCCACGGGGTGGACCTGACGGGTCACCGGAACGGTGCCCAGAAGGTGCCGCCCTTCCCGCACGTCGCACGGTGCCCGGAAGGCGTCACCTTTTCCACGTGACTTGGGGCCGGATCAGGCGCCGGTGCCGCATCACGGCAGGTCGTAGGCCTTCAGCCGGCGGTAGAGGGTGACGTCGCTGATGCCGAGGCGCTCGGCGGCTTGGCGGCGATCGCCGTTGGTGGCCTTGAGGACGGTGGCCAGGTGCTGGCGCTCGGCGCGGCGCAGGATGGCTTTGAGGCCCTCCCTCGGCTGGTGGGCGGCAGCGGCGATGGCGGGATCGAGACGGGCGGAGTCGAGCAGCTCGCCGGCGCCGACGAGGAGAGCGACGCGGGCCATCTCTTTCTTCAGCTGGCGCACGTTGCCCGGCCAGTCGTAGCGTTCGAGGGCCTTCATCGCGGCGCGCGAGATGCCGCGGATGCGGCGCGCGTGGCGCTCGCTTTCCCGGGCCAGGAAATGGCCGGCGAGGTGGGGGACGTCGCCGCGGCGATCACGCAGGGGTGGGATCTCGACGTCCCAATCGGCGATGCGGAAGTAGAGGTCTTCGCGGAAGCGGCCCTCGGCCATCAGTACGCCGAGGTCGCGGTTGGTTGCGGCGATGATGCGCACGTCGACCGCATACGGGCGGCGGCCGCCGAGGCGGTAGAGCTCCCCCACCTCCAGGGCGCGCAGCAGCTTGGTCTGGGTCTCCAAGGCCATGTCGCCGACCTCGTCGAGAAAGAGGGTGCCGCCGCGAGCGCGCTCGAAGGTACCCGGCCGCTCGTCGACGCCGGTGGCGACGCCGCGCTCGATGCCGAAGAGCTCCGCCTCGAGCAGGCTCTGGGGCAGGGCGGCGCAATTGAGCGCCACGAAGGGTCCGTCGCGGCGCGGCGACGCGGCGTGGACGTAGCGCGCCAGAACCTCCTTGCCGGTGCCCGACTCGCCGCGGATCAGGACGCTCACCTCCCCCTGGGCGACCCGGGCGGCGTCGGCGTAGAGGCGCTGCATCATCGGCTCGACGCTCGGCGGCTCGGGCATGGGGGGCGGCGCCGGGCGGGGCGGCGGGGGGTGATGCGGCGTGCTCGCCGCC
>RFGL01000077.1 GCA_003697015.1 Acidobacteriota bacterium
ACCCCCGCGGCCAGCTCTCTGGCTCTGGCTTCGATGAGGTTGGGGAGGTCGTGGTCTCCGCCGTGGGCTTCGACGATGCGCACCAGCTCGCTGCCGACGACGACGCCGTCGGCGACGCGGGCGAGGGCTTTGACCTGTTCGGGGGTGGCGATGCCGAAGCCGACGGCCAGGGGGAGGGTGAGCTTGCGGCGCAGGCGTTTGACCTCTTTGAGCAGGGGCTTGGGCAGGGGGTCGGTGGAGCCGGTGACGCCGGTGCGGGAGACGTAGTAGATGAAGCCGCTGGCGGCTTGGGCGACTTTCTTGATGCGCTCGCGGGTGCTGGTGGGGGCGAGCAGCTGGATGGCGTCGAGGCCGTGGCTCCGCAGGGCCTGGACGAAGCCGAGGTCGCTTTCGTCGGGCGGCAGGTCGACGCAGAGGACGCCGTCGACGCCGGAGGCGGCGGCCTGTTCGGCGAAGGTGTCGACGCCGCGGGCGTGGATGGGGTTGAAGTAGGTGAAGAGGACGACCGGCACGCCGAGCCGGTCGCGCTCCTGGGCGATCAGGCGCAGGACGCCGGAGAGGTTGGTGCCGGCGGCGAGGGCGCGGCCGGCGGCGGCCTGGTTGGCGGGCCCGTCGGCGATCGGGTCGGAGAAGGGGACGCCGAGCTCGATCAGGTCGGCGCCGCCGCGCACCAGGGCGTGCATCAGCTTGCCGGTGGCGTCGAGGGTCGGGTCCCCGGCCATCAGGAAGGGGATGAAGGCGGCGCGGCGCTCGGCGCGGCAGCGGGCGAAGGCGTCGGCGATGGCGCTCATCGTGCATCCCCCCCCTCGCTGCGGGCGCGCCATTGACGCGACGCCGGATGCACCGCCACCGAGGCCACCTCGTCGTCCGCCGCGGCCTCGCCGTGGGCCCGATCCCAGCGCAGTACGCTCTCGACGTCCTTGTCGCCGCGGCCGGAGAGGTTGACCACCACCACGTGCTTCTTGGGCAGACGCGGCGCCAGCTTGGCGGCGTGGGCCAGGGCGTGGGCGCTCTCCAGCGCCGGCAGGATGCCCTCGGTCCGCGCCAGCTGGTGGAAGGCGGCGATCGCTTCGTCGTCGCTCGCCTTGACGTACTCGATGCGTTTGTGATCGCGCAGCAGGGCGTGCTCCGGGCCCACCGCCGGGTAGTCGAGCCCCGCCGACACCGAGTGGGTGGTGGCGATCTGGCCGTCGTCGTCCTGCAGCACCAGGGTGCGGGTGCCGTGGAGCACCCCGAGCTTGCCGCCGGCGAAGCGCGCCGCGTGCTGCCCCAGGGCGTCCCCAGAGCCCCCCGCCTCGACCCCGATCAGCCGCACCCGCGGGTCGTCGACGAAGGCGGTGAAGAGGCCGATGGCGTTCGAGCCGCCGCCGACGCAGGCGATGGCGACGTGGGGCGAGGCGGTGCGCGCCTGCTTCCTGAGCTGGCGTTTGGCTTCTTCGCCGATCACCCGGTGGAAGTCGCGCACCATGCGCGGGTAGGGGTCGGGGCCGAGCACCGAGCCGAGGATGTAGTGGGTGTGGCGGACGTTGGTCACCCAGTCGCGCAGGGACTCGTTGATCGCGTCCTTGAGGGTGCGGCTGCCGGCGTCGACCGGCCGCACCTCGGCGCCGAGGAGCTGCATGCGGTAGACGTTGAGCCGCTGGCGCTCGCAGTCCTCGGTGCCCATGTAGATCACGCACTCGAGGCCGAGGAGCGCCGCCGCGGTGGCGGTGGCCACCCCGTGCTGGCCGGCGCCGGTCTCGGCGATCACCCGCCGCTTGCCCATGGTCTGGGCGAGCAGCGCCTGGCCGATGGCGTTGTTGAGTTTGTGGGCTCCGGTGTGGAGGAGGTCCTCGCGCTTCAGGTAGATGCGCGCGCCGCCGAGCTCGCCGGTCAGGCGCTCGGCGAAGTAGAGCGGCGTCGGCCGGCCGGCGTAGTCGGTGAGGAGGGCCCGCAGGCGCTTGCGGAAGGCGCGCTTGCGGCTCCAGCGGTCGTAGGCCCGCGCCAGCTCGTCGAGGGGGGCCATCAGGGTCTCGGGTACGAAGCGCCCGCCGTAGGGGCCGAAATGGCCCCGCCCGTCAGGACGCAGCTGAGCACGTGACATGGTCGATCTCCCGAAAGAGTCGCCGCAGGAGCGCGGCGTCTTTGCGCCCGGGGCTGACCTCGACCCCCGAGCAGACGTCGATCCCCCACGGCCGGGCGGCGGCGATCGCCGCGCCGACGTTGGCGGGGGTGAGGCCACCGGCGATGAACAGCGGCTTGCCGACGACCAGGTCGCCGGCGGAGGCGAAGTCCCAGCTCACGCCGCTGCCGCCGCGCAGCGTGGGGTGATGATAGTCGATCAGGAAGCCCCACAAGCGGGCGGCGTCGCGGTAGGCGAGGATCGCTTGCGCGTCGAGGCGCCGGCTGACCCGCAGCACCTTGATCGCCCGGCCGGCGAAGGGTCTGAGGGCCGGCGGCGGCTCGTCGCCGTGGAATTGCAGCAGGTCGAGGCCGACGCGCTCGTCGATGGCCTCGATCTCCGCCCGCGGCCGGTCGACGAAGACCCCGACCAGGGCCGGCGGGCGCTCGACGGCGCGCACCGCGCGGGCGATCTCGACCGCGCCGTCGAGATCGAGGGCGCGCGGGCTCGGCGGATAGAAGTTGAGCCCCAGGTAGTCGGCGCCGAGCGCCGCCGCCAGCAGGGCGTCCTCCACCGTCGTCACGCCGCAGATCTTGACCTTGGGACGCCTCATCGGGCGTCTCTCCGCGAGCCGGCAGTCGACGGCGCCCCGGGGGGCCGCCCCGCCGGGGCGGGCGCTGGGGCGACGACGTGCGGTGGGACGGGCATGGCGGTGCGCCGGCGGCTTCAGGAGCCGCAGAGCTCCCGCAGCTTGGCGACCGGGTCGCCGGCGGTGACCAGCGCCTCGCCGATCAGGAAGGCGTCGAAACCGGCGCCGCGCAGCAGATCGAGGTCCGCGGCGCCGGCGATGCCGCTCTCCGCCACCTTGAGGGCGCCGCTCGGCAGGCTGGGCAGCAGGGCCATCGAGGTGCCGAGCTCGACCTCGAAGGTGCGCAGGTCGCGGTTGTTGACTCCGACCAGCTCCCACAGGGCGCCGTCGAGCTTCATCAGGTCGGCGAGATCGTGGATCTCGACCAGCGGCACCAGCCCCAGCTGCCGTGCCTGCTGGGCGTAGGCGAGGAGCTCGGCGCGGCCGTAGAGGGCGGCGATCAGCAGCACCGCGCTGGCTCCGGCGCGTCTCGCCCAGCGCAGCTGCACCGGGTCGACGATGAAGTCCTTGGCGATCGCCGGCAGGCCGCTGGCCTCGTGGCAGGCGCCGAGCAGCTCGTAGCTGCCGTAGAAGAAGTCGGGCTCGACCACCACCGACAGGGCCGCGGCGCCGTGCTCGGCGTAGGCCCGCGCCAGGCGCAGCGGCTCGACGCGGCCGGTGAGCTCCCCCAGACGCGGCGAGCCCATCTTGATCTCGGCGATGACCGCCCGCCCGCGCTGCGCTTCGAGGGCGGCGACGAAGGGGTTGTTGGCGGCGCTCTGGGTGATCGCCTCGCGCCGCGGCCGGGCCGGCGTCTCCCGCGCCTCGCTGATGCGCTTGCGGCGCTGGGCGGTGATCTTGAGCAGGACGTCGGGTACGGTGGTCTCGTTCACCTCGCTCCTCCCGGCGCTGAGAATACCAGCGGACGCATGCCAGGGGAGTAGCTTCCGCTGAGCTGCACACCGGCGATTCGCCGGAAGATACGCCGGGCCGCCGCCGGTCGGATCGCCGGCCGGCACCCACGGCTTGGCATCGCCGCGCCGCCGCGGATCGCGGGCCGGCGTCAGCCGGCGAAGTCGCGCAGGGCTTCCAGGGTGCGGCGGGCGCGGCCGCCGGCGATGGCGGTGCGGGCGAGCTCGAGGCCGGCGGCGAGGTCCGGCGCCAGGCCGGCGACGTAGAGCGCGGCGGCGGCGTTCACCGCCGTGACCGCGATCAGCGCCCGCCCGCGCGGCGTCGAGGCGTCGCCGGCCAGCACCGCCTCGAAGAGCGCCGCGTTCTCCTCCGGCGTCCCTCCCCGCAAGAGCTCCGGCGACGCCCGCTCGAGGCCCAGGTCGCGGGGATCGAGCTCGTAGGTCGTGACCTCGCCGCCTTTGAGCTCGGCGACGTGGGTCGAGGCGGTGACGGTGATCTCGTCCAGGCCGTCGGCGCCGTGCACCACCATGGCGCGCTCGCTGCCGAGCTCGGCCAGCACCCGGGCCAGGGTCTCCACCAGCCGTCGATCGTAGACCCCGAGCAGCTGGCGCCGCGCCCCGGCGGGATTGGTCAGGGGGCCGAGGACGTTGAAGATCGTCCGTACCCCCAGGGCCCGGCGCACCGGCATCACCGCCTTCATCGCCGGGTGCAGGCGCGGGGCGAAGAGGAAGGCGATGCCGATCTCTTCGAGGGCCCGGCCGCAGGCGCCGGCGTCGAGGTCGATGCGCACCCCGAGGGCGGCGAGCACGTCGGCCGAGCCCGAGCGGCTGGAGACCGAGCGGTTGCCGTGCTTCGCCACCTTCGCCCCGGCCGCCGCCGCCACCAGCGCCGCAGCGGTGGAGACGTTGAAGGTCCCTTTGCCGTCGCCGCCGGTGCCGCAGGTGTCGATCACCCCGGGGAGCCGGTGGGGGATGGCCAGCACCCGCCGCCGCATCGCCGCCGCCGCGCCGGCGATCTCCGCCACCGCCTCCCCCTTCATCGCCAGGCCGACGAGGAGCGCCGCCTGCATCGCCTCCCCCAGCTCGCCGTCCATCAGCCGGCCGATCAGCGACTCCATCTCCTCGCGGCTCAAGTCCTGCCGCGCCAGCACGCGGCGCAGGGCGTCTTGCGGCTCGATCATGCTCCTCCTCCACGGCGCCGCACCCGCGGCGGCCCGGCGGCGAGTCTATCCCAAGCACTCCGGATCTCTACATAGCATGTGGGAATTTCGCCATATCGACAAAGTATTTGTTTTCTGCAAAGATGAGTTTGCCTATTGCATTTTCTCTAAACTTGTGCTACGCTTCCTATCAGAGTAAGCAAGGGTCCGGTTCGCGGCTCCCGCTTCATCCATGAAGTGCGGCGGAGGTCACCTTCGCCTCCTTGGGCTTCGTAGGTCGAAGTGCCGGGCGCGAAACTCCGATCCGACGTGGAACCGCAGCTTTTCGTACAACCAGCGGACGCCGTCCGATAGGGATTTGTTTGCCTTTCGGACGGAACTATCGGCAACCTTTTCGGGGAGAACGAACCATGAAGAAGTCGAAGACGACCATCCTGTTCATCCTTCTGAGCTTCACACTGACCGTACCGGCGGCGGCCGAGAAGATCGCCGACCCCGCGCCGGACCCGGTTCCCTTACCGGAACCCAAGCCCGAGCTGGGGGAGATCATCCCCGGCGAGTACGTCATCTCGTTCACTGACGGGACGGATCCCGCCAAGGACGAGGCGATCGACGCCGAGAGCGAAGCCAAGCGGTTGATCGCGACCTACGGCGGCCGACAGATGTTTGTTTACAACACCGGCTTCAAGGGCGTCGCATTGAGCGGCCTGACCACCGCCCAGGCCGACGAGATCGCGGCGGATCCGATGGTCAAGGCGATCGAAGAGAATCGCTACGTCACCACCGCCACCGCCGGAACCCAAACGCCGGTGCCGTCCTGGGGCATTGACCGCATCGATCAGCGCATGCTCTTGACCAACAACATGTACATGTACGACCACATGGGCACCGGCGTCACCGCCTACGTCATCGACACCGGCATCCTGGCAAGCCACCCGGACTTCGGCGGCCGGGTGCGGTGGCTGGCCGACTGTACCGGCCAAGGGACGGTCGACAATCACGGCCACGGCACCGGCATGGCGGGCATCATCGGCGGCAAGCAGCACGGCGTCGCCAAGAACGTCAATCTGGTGGCGGTGAAGGTGATCGGTGCCAATGGTTTCGGCACTCTGGCCCAGGTGATCTGCGGTCAGGTCGTGACCATTTTCGACGTATTGATCAACAATACGCAGCCGGCGGTGGTCAACATGGGCTTGATCGGCCGGCCGTCCTTCATCCTCGATCTTGTGACCAACATCTCGATCCGCTTCTTTGGCCTGCAGTACGTGGTACCGGCGGGCAACTTCACCCAGAGCGCCTGCAACTTCTCGCCGGCGCGGGTACCGGCCGCCCTGACCGTCGCCGCCTCGGATCAAGACACGGTCAACGTCCAGGACTTCAAGGCCACGTTCTCGAATTTCGGTAGTTGCGTCGACCTCTTCGCCCCGGGGGTGGCCATCACCACCACCTGGAATAACGGCGGCAGCGTGACGGTCAGCGGTACCTCCGCTGCCAACGCCCACGCCACCGGCGTCGCCGCCGCCTGGCTCGAGGCCAATCCGGCCTTGAGCCCCAGCGCCCTGGTCGGCCAGATCGTCACCACCGCCACCGCCGGCAAGATCAGCAACCCGATGGGCTCGCCGAATCTGCTGCTCTACAAGAAGCAGGTGCAGTCGCCGTCGATCGACGTCGCCGCCAGCAGCCAGCGGGTGCACGATTTCTTGATCCTGCGCGGCAGCGGCTTCGGCACATTCCAACCCGGCTCGAGCCAGGTGCTCTTCTTTGACAACAGCGTCACGATCCCCGCCGACACCCCCTACGTGTGGCGCAACGACTACATCCAGGTACGGGTGCCGACCGGCGACCTGATCGCCGGCACCGCGACCCCGATCCCCACCACCCCACTGAACATCGCGGTGGTTCAGCCCGGGGACCGCAGCAACCACCTGCCGTTCCAGGTCATCACGGCCGGCGGTACCTTGAGCTTTCAGGAATTGACCCAGATTGTCGGCAACCAGGACGTCTCCACCGTGCTCGGCAACCCGAACATGAATCTCAGACGAACGAAGGATGGAGAGGTCGGCGACGTCGACGGCGACGGTTTTCCGGATCTCGTCGACAACAATTCGGTCAACATCCGCAATCAGCACCACTCGGTGGTACGCCTCAACAACGGCAACAAGACGTTCAGTGCTTTCGAGCTCGAGCCGTTCGATGCCGGCGACGTCGGGGTCTATCTCACTACCGTGCCCCCAGGCGGCACCTTCATCGAGGACGGCACCACCTACGACTCGGATCTCGTCGACCTCAACAACGACGGCTTCCCGGACCTGGTCGAAGCGCTGCGCAACCACGGCGCCCAGCCCTCGCCCTGCCCCGCCAACCCCACCACCCAGCTGGTACGTGTGCTGCTGAACAACAACGGCGCGCCCGGGCTGTTCCTCGAGGACAGCGTCAACTGGCTGGGCTCGACGACGTTTCCGGGTCCCGCCGACGACGTCGACCACACCGATGTCGACTACGATGGCTTCGTCGACGTCGCCATCGCCTACCGCTTCTCGTCGATGGCGGACATCCTGGTCAATAGCAGCGGTACCGGTTTCGTCCTGCCGACCACCCGGCTGACCAGCACCGTGTCGCCGGTGTCGATCCACGACGTCTTCTTCCTCGATGCCAATCACGACTTCTTCCAGGACGTGATTCTGGTCAACGAGAGCAGCAATTCCCAGCTCTTCGTCCACAACGGCGCAAGCCCACCGGGCTTTACTGCCAGCACCGCCTTTGCCGGCAGCAGAGCCTTCGCCGGGACCAGCGCCGATTTCAACGCCGACGGCCTGGCGGATTTCGCCGTCGTGCGTTCCTCGGTCGCGACGGTCTTCCTCAACAACCCGGCGAGCCCCGGGACCTTCACCACGGTGTCCCTTCCCAATCCGCCGCCGCTGGGCTACGACATCGAGGCCGGCGACGTCGACCTCGACGGCGACGTCGATTTGATCGCCGTCGCGATCACCACGTCTGCCGCCAACACTGTGCGGGTGTGGCTCAACAACGGCAGCGGCACGGTCTTTGCCGACGTCACCGCCAGCGTACTCACAACCCTGGCGCCCTACCAGCGCCTGTCGGCGGATCTTCTCGACCTCGACCTCGACGGTGATCTCGATCTCTACATCACCGGCGCCGACGGGCAAGACGTTGGACCGCCGACTGGCTGCGTCCCCGGTCCCTTCGGCCGGGTGCCCAACCAGCTGTTCGAGAACGTGCTGATCCCGTAGTCCGCGGCGCCGCCGAGCCGACGATCGAGCCCCGGGGCGGCGACCTGCCGTCCCGGGGCTTTTCGCTCCTCAGGCATCGCCGACGACGCAGCCGCTCGTCCGGCAAATCGTAGTGGACCGCCGGTCCCCCTCACGCCGTGGGGTCGGCGGCGGGTTCGAGGCCGCAGCGGGCGAGGAAGTTGCGCAGCAGGATCGGGCCGCTCTTGGTGAGGATCGACTCGGGGTGGAACTGCACCCCCCAGTAGGGCAGCTGGCGGTGGCGCAGGGCCATGATGGCGTCGTCCTCGCTCCAGGCGATGGGCTCGAGCTCCGGCGGGATGGTGCGGTCGACCACCGCCAGGCTGTGGTAGCGGGTGGCCTCGAAGGGGTTGGGCAGGCCGGCGAAGAGGGGGTCGGGCCGGTAGCCGACGGCGGAGGTCTTGCCGTGCATCAGCCGCGACGCGCTGGCCACCTCGGCGCCGCAGGCGGCGGCCAGGCATTGGTGGCCGAGGCAGACCCCGAGGAGGGGCACGGACGGGCGGGCGGCGAGCAGCTCGAGGCAGACGCCGGCGTCCTCCGGGCGGCCGGGGCCGGGGGAGATGACGATGCCGGCCGGCCGCCGCGCCAGCAGCTGCCGGGGGCTCTCCACGTCGTTGCGCACCACCTCGACCTCCGCCCCCGCCTCGCACAGGAGCTGCACCAGGTTGTAGGTGAAGGAGTCGTAGTTGTCGATCAGGAGGATCACCGCTCGGGCTCCAATTGCTCCGCCAGCTCCACCGCCGCCAGCATCGCCGCCGCCTTATTCTCGGTCTCGCGTTCCTCGTTCGCCGGCACGCTGTCGGCGACGATGCCGGCGCCGGCGCTGACCGAGGTGACGCCGCCGTGCTCGACCAGGGTGCGGATGGTGATGCAGGTGTCGGCGTCGCCGGAGAAGGAAAAATAGCCCACCGCGCCGGCGTAGGGGCCGCGGGCCTCCGGCTCCAGCCGGTCGATGATCTGCATCGCCCGGATCTTCGGCGCGCCGGAGACGGTGCCGGCGGGGAAGCAGGCGAGGAGGGCGTCGAGGCCGCTCTTGCCCGGCTGGAGCTCCGCCTCGACGCTGGACACCAGGTGCATGACGTGGCTGTAGCGCTCCACCGCCATGAAGGTCGGCACCCGCACGCTGCCCGGCACCGCCACCTTGCCCAGGTCGTTGCGCCCCAGGTCGACCAGCATGACGTGCTCGGCGCGCTCCTTCTCGTCCGCCAGGAGATCCTGCGCCAGGCGCTCGTCGCCCTCGGCGTCGGCGCCGCGCGGCCGGGTGCCGGCGATCGGCCGGGTCTCGATCCGCCGTCCGACCTTGCGCACCAGCATCTCGGGGGAGGCGCCGGCGAGGGTGACGTCGGGCAGGTCGAGGAGCACCATGTAGGGGCTGGGGTTGATCATCCGCAGGGCGCGGTAGAGGGCCAGGGGCGACGGCGCCCGCGGCACGGTGAATCGCCGCGCCAGCACCACCTGGAAGACGTCGCCGGCGACGATGTGCTCCTTGGCCAGGCGCACCGCGCGACGGAAGTCGATGCCCTCGAGGCTGCTGCGCCCGGCGCGGCGCGGTCGCGGCGGCTGCGCCGGCATGGCGACGGCACGGGTGCCGCCGGAGGAGGTCAGCACCCGCGACAGGGCGGCGAGGGAGCGCTCGGCGTCGGCCACCGAGACCTCGCCGTCGATTTCGTTGGCCAGCGCCAGCACCCGCTGCCGGGCATGGTCGAAGACCACCAGGGTGTCGAAACGCGCCAGCATCGCCACCGGCAGGTCGAAGGGGTCGGGCGGCTTGTCCGGCAGGCTCTCCACCAGCCGGATCAGGTCGTAGCCGAAGTAGCCGACGAACCCGCCGGTGAAGGGGATCGGGCCGGGGCTCGAGCGGATGCTGCGCAGCACCGCGGCGAGGGCCTCGAGGGGCGCGCCGGCGAGGCGTCGCCGCCGGCCGTCGCGCTCCACCTCCAGGCGGTCCGGGTAGAGGCGGTAGAGCTCCCGCGGGCCGGCGCCGAGGAAGCTGAAGCGCGATACCTGCTCGCCGCCGGTGACGCTCTCGAAGAGAAAACGCTGGGGGGAGATCGACTGCAGCCGGCGGTAGACCGCGATCGGCGTCAGGGTATCGGCCAGGAACTCGCGCACGTGGACCGTGGCGCGGGCCGCCGGCGGACGGGCGGTGGTGGTCAAGGGGGGTCTCCGCCTGCCGCCGGTGCGCTGCGGACGGCGTGGCGCTCGGCCAGGGCTCGGGCCACCGCCTGCGGGTCGACGCCCGCGGCGAGAAGCAGCACCAGCAGGTGATAGAGCAGGTCCGCCGTCTCCGACGCCAGCTCGTCGTCGTCGCCGGCGAGGGCGGCGACCACCGTCTCGGTCGCCTCCTCGCCCACCTTCTGGGCGATCCGCGGCAGCCCGCGGGCCAGCAGCCGGGCGGTATAGCTCGCCGCCGGATCCGCCCGGCGACGCTCATCGAGGATCTCCGCCAGCCAACCGAGCTCGAGCCGCGCCGCATTGGGCTCGAAGCAGGTGCGGGTGCCGCGGTGGCAGGCCGGGCCGGCGGGTTCGACCCGCAGCAGCAGGGCGTCGCGGTCGCAGTCGGGACGCACCTGCCGCACCTTGAGCACGTTGCCCGAGGTCTCCCCCTTGCGCCACAGGGCCTGGCGCGAGCGGCTCCAGAAGTGTGCCTCCCCCGTCGCCAGGGTGCGCTCGACCGCCTGACGATCCGCCCAGGCCAGCATCAGCACCGCCCCCGAGGCGACGTCCTGGGCGACGCAGGCCACCAGCCCGCGGTCGTCGTAGCGCAGGGAATCGGGGTCGAGGTCGAAGTCGGGCATGGCTCCTCTCCGCCGGCCGTCCGCATGCGTCGCGGTCGGGGGCGTGAGTCTACCCTATGGAGATCCGGATCGAATGGCCGCCGGCCCTCCGTCGTAGGAGGCACCATGCACGCCGTTCCCAGCAACTGGTTCTCGTGGAATTACGACGTCAGCGACCGCGACGGCCCCTTGACCCGCATCGACCTCGGTTGGCTGCGCGAGACCGGCGGCTTCGAGCTCGGCGGCCGCCGTTATCGGCTCGCCCGGCGCGGCTGGCTGGGGCACTTCGAGCTGCGCCGGGACGACGGCAGGCTGATCTGCCGGGCCGCCAAGCCCAGCGCTTTCCGCCGCCTTTTCGAGATCGACCTCGGCGACGACAAACTGATCCTGGAAGCGGAGTCGATATGGGGGCGGGGCTTCGTGCTCCGCCGTCGCCGCAAGAGGGCCGGCGTCATCCGCCCCGAGTCTCCGCTGTCGCGGCGCATCGAGGCCGAGCTGCCGGAGGAGCTGGCAGCCGAGGTGCAGGTCTTTCTCCTCTGGTTGGTGATCCTCGTCTGGCGGCGTCATGCCAGCGCCGCCAGCACGTGAGATCGCTTCCGGTACTCTTGAGCTCGCCTCAGGCAATCGCCCCGCCGAGCCCGATGACGCGGCGCAGGATGCCGGTCTTCCCGGCGCGGGGGGGCTCACTCCACCACGTAGGCCCGCACCACCCGGCTCATGACCTCGACGCCGCGTTCGAGCTCGTCGAGGGGGATCGCTTCGTCGAGGGCGTGGACGCCGCGCATCTCCTGCGACTCGAGGGTGAAGGGGTTGAAGCCGTAGGTGGCGATGCCGCGCTGGCGGAAGTAGCGCGCGTCGGTGATGCCGGCGACCACCGCCGGCACCACCGGTGCGCGCACGCCGAGGACCCGGCGCAAGGCCTGGTAGAGCGGGTGGTCGATCGGCGACGGCGGCGCCGGCGGCGACGCCAGCAGCACCTCGACTTCGAGGCGGTCGCCCAGGGTCCGGCGCACCTCGGCGAGCACGGCGTCGGCATCGCTGTCGGGCAGCAGCCGGGCGTCGATCCAGGCCCGCGCCAGGGGGGCGATGACGTTGATCGACGACGCCGCCTCGAGGCGCGTCACCTGCAGCGAATCGACCAGCACCATCAGCCACGAAGGGGGCAGGGTGCTCAT
This sequence comes from Acidobacteriota bacterium, assembly GCA_003697015.1. GTDB lineage: Bacteria > Acidobacteriota > Thermoanaerobaculia > Multivoradales > J023 > J023. Next base: position 12,022 of record RFGL01000077.1, read on the forward strand.
CGCCTCGCCGCTGGCGACGACGTCGTCGAGACGGTGGAAGAGGGATCGCATGGCGCCGCCCTCGATCTCCGCCATGGCGCCGAGGTAGCGCCGTACCGTCGGCCCGACGCGGATCGCCGGCGGCCGCTCGATCAGGCGCGCCAGGGCGGTGATCAGGGTGTGGGTGGCGGTGTCGGTAAACGGCATCGAGGCGTGGGCGCCGCGGCCGCGACTGCTCACCCGCAGCCACAGAGGCCGCTTCTGGTCGACCTCGATGCCCCAGAAGACGAGGCGGTCGAGCACCACCCGATTGGCGCCGCCCTCCCCCAGCACCCCGCCGGCGCCGGCGAAGAGCTCGGGGTGGGCGTCGAGCAGCCAGCCGGCGCCCTGCTCGCCGCCGGCCTCCTCGTCGGCCACCGCCAGGA
>RFGL01000078.1 GCA_003697015.1 Acidobacteriota bacterium
CATGCCCCCCTTCGACCTCGATGGCGAGACCCTCCCCGCCGCTCCCGCCACCTTCGTCGTCCTCCCCGCGGCGCTTCGGATCGTGGTTTAATCGGCGGCGGAGAACCCCCATGCCCGCCGACGCCACCATCGCCAGGGCGGCCCTCGAGGCCTTGCGGCAGCTGCTCGGCGAGCGGCTGTCGACGGCGCCGGCGGTGCGCGCCCACCACGCCAAGGACGAGTCCTACCACCCGCCGGCGGAACCGGACGCGGTGGTCTTCCCCGAGTCGACGGCGGAGGTGGCGGCGGTGGTCGAGATCTGCGCCGCCCACCGCGTGCCGATGGTGCCCTTCGGCGCCGGCACCTCCCTCGAGGGGCACGTGGCCGCCCTCTACGGCGGCGTGTCGATCGATCTCGGGCGCATGGACCGGGTGCTGCAGATCAACGCCGAGGATCTCGACTGCCGGGTCGAGGCCGGGGTGACGCGCAAGCAGCTCGGCCGGCGCCTCGCCGACCTCGGTCTCTTCTTCCCCCTCGACCCCGGCGCCGACGCCACCCTCGGCGGCATGGCGGCGACCCGCGCCTCCGGCACCAACGCGGTGCGCTACGGCACCATGCGCGAGAACGTCCTCGGCCTGACCGTGGTGCTGCCCGACGCGCGGGTGATCAAGACCGGCGGCCGGGCGCGCAAGTCGTCGGCGGGCTACGACCTGACGCGGCTCTTCGTCGGCTCCGAGGGCACCCTGGGGGTGATCACCGAGGTGCAGCTGCGCCTCTTCGGCCTGCCCGAGGCGATCGCCGCCGCGGTCTGCCCCTTCGACGACCTCGAGGGGGCGGTCGCCACCGCCATCGAGACCATCCAGCTGGCCATCCCCGTGGCCCGCATCGAGCTTCTCGACGAAGTCCAGATCGACGCCGTCAACCGCTACTCCGGCCTCGACCAGCCGGTGGCGCCCACCCTCTTCTTCGAATTCCACGGCAGCGACGCCGGGGTGCGCGAGGCGGCGGCGGCGGTGGCCGAGATCGCCGCGCGCAACGGCGGTCCCGAGCTGCGCTGGGCGACCGACGCGGCGGCGCGGGAGAAGCTGTGGCGGGCGCGCCACGAGTCCTACTACGCCTGCCTGGCCCTGCGCCCCGGGGCACGGGGCTGGCCGACCGACGTCTGCGTGCCGATCTCGCGCCTCGCCGACTGCATCCTCGAAACCCGCCGCGACGTCGACGACGCCGGTCTGCTGGCGCCGATCGTCGGCCACGTCGGCGACGGCAACTTCCACCTCGTGTTGGTGGTCGACCCGGACGACGAGGAGGAGATGGCACGCGCCCGTCGGGTCGAGGAGCGGATGGTCGAGCGCGCCCTCCAGATGGGCGGCACCTGCTCCGGCGAGCACGGCATCGGCTTCGGCAAGATCGACCACCTGGAAGCCGAGCACGGCGACGCCGTCGAGGTCATGCGCCAGCTCAAGGCCGCCCTCGACCCCCACGGGTTGATGAACCCGGGCAAGCTCTTCCGCCTCTGATCCCTCCCCCCCGCCCCGGCGGCGGCGTCGCCGCCGGGGATGGAACCCCGCTGCGGTCACGTGTCTCCCAGCAGGTGAGGGGCGACTGATCGCCGCCTCGCACCGCGGAAGGAGACGCGCCATGAGCCTCGAGCAGACGATCCGCGCCTTCGCCGGCACCTTCGTGCTGGCCAGCCTCGCCCTCGGCTGGTGGGTCCATCCGGGCTTCTACCTGGTCACCGCCTTCGTCGGCTTCAATCTCCTGCAGAGCGCCTTCACCGGCTTCTGCCCGCTGGAGATGGTGCTGAGCCGGCTCGGCGTCGGACGGCGGAGCCATGCGTGAAGCGGCGCCCTTGAGGCCGGCGGGGATCCTGCGGCGGGCGGCCGTCGCCGCCCTGGCGGCGGCCGCCGTCGCCGCCGGCTCGCCCGCCGTCGCCGCCGGCGACGGAGCGCCGGCGGGGGAGGTGCTGAGCCTGGAGCGGGCGATCGACCTCGCCCTCGCCGGCAACCGGCAGCTGCGCGCCGCCGGCGCCGGGGTCGACGCCGCCGTCGCCGGCGGCGACGAGGCGCGGGCCGAGAGCCGACCGCGGCTCGACCTCGCCGCCGTCTACCAGCGCACCGACAATCCGGTGCTGGTCTTCGGCAACCTCCTCGGCCAGGAACGCTTCGGCGCCGGGAACTTCGCCGTCGACCGCCTCAACCGACCGGCCCCCCTCGACAACTGGAAAACCCGTCTCAGCGTCCGCCAGCCCCTGTGGACCGCCGGCCGCATCCGCCACGGCGTCGCCGCCGCCGAGGGGCTCGCCCGGGCGGCGGCGGACGAGCACGAAGCCCTGCGCCAGCAGATCGCCGAGCGGACCATCGCGGCCTACGCCGCGGCGGTGCTCGCCGGTCACGAGCTGGAGCTCAGCCGCCAGGCCCTGCTCACCGCCGAGGAGCACCTGCGGCTGGTGCGCAACCTCCATGAGGGCGGCCTGGTGGTGGAGTCGGACGTCTTGCAGGCGGAGGTGCGGGTGAGCGAGGTGCGGGAGCTGGTGATCCGCGCCGAGACCGGTCTCGAGATCCGCCGCGGCGAGCTCAACCTGATCCTCGGCCGCGCGCCGGAAACGCCCGTGCGGCTGGCCGAGACCCTGCCGGCGGAGGAAGCGGCGGAGGACCAAGAGAGCGACCTGGCGTCCCTGGTGGCGGCGGCGCGGGCGGCGCGGGCCGACCTGCGCGCCGCCCGCG
>RFGL01000079.1 GCA_003697015.1 Acidobacteriota bacterium
GCGACTGTGAGAGCAGGTGACGTCGCAGCGCGGCTTCACGCGAGCCGGAGGGTTTGAGCTCGTTCGCGTCCGTGGAAAGCAGCTCCAGGAATGGGTGGTGTGCTCGCCTGCGCCCGTGCGGGTTGGGACCCGCGAGAGTCACCGGGCGATCGGTGAGCGCGACAACGAAAGGGGTTGCCCATGTTAGAGCGCCTTGGGGGAGAGGCGGTACCGATGCAGGCGGATCGGTTTGAGATCATCGGCCGCTCGCCGGTAATGCAGGATCTGTTTCGGGAGCTCAAGACCATCGGACAGTGCGACGCCTCGGTCTTGATCGAAGGGGAGACCGGGGTCGGCAAGAACCTGGTGGCGCGGGCCCTGCACCGGCTGAGCCCGCGGGCGAGCCGGCCCTTCGTCGCACTGAACGCCGCCAACCTGAACGACGAGCTCTTCGAGAGCGAGCTCTTCGGCCACGTCCGCGGAGCCTTCACCGGTGCCTACGGCGACCACAAGGGGCTGGCCCGGGCAGCCGACGGCGGCACGCTCTTCATCGACGAGGTCAGCGAGCTCGCTCTCACCGCCCAGGCCAAACTGCTCTGCTTCCTCGACCAGCAGGAGGTGCGCCCGGTCGGGGGCCTGCAGGCGACCAAGGTCAACCTGCGGGTGATCTGTGCCACCAATCAGGACCTGCGCGAAGCGGTCAAGGCCAAGACCTTCCGCCAGGATCTCTTCTACCGCCTGCGGGTCTTCGGCCTGCGCGTGCCGAGCCTGCGCGAGCGGCGCGAAGACGTGCCGCTCCTGGTCGATCACTTCATCCGCCGTTTCGCCGCCCACTACGGCAAGACCATCGCCGGGGTGAGCAAGGAGGCCATGGCGGTGCTGATGCAGCACGACTGGGAAGGCAACGTGCGCGAGCTGGAGAACGAGATCGAGCGCTGTGTGGTCCTGACGCCGGACGGCATGGAGGTGCAGGGAGACGTCCTCTCCCTCGAGCTCGAGCCGGTGACGCCGGCGCTCAAGACCAACGGCACCGCCGTCGACGGCTCCCTGCTGCGCGAGTCGCGCCATGCCGCCGAGCGTTCGATCATCGACAAGACCTTGAAACGCCACCGCTGGAACGTCAGCGCCGCGGCCCGCGAGCTGGGCATCAGCCGCGTCGGCCTGACCCGCAAGCTCAAACGGCTCGGCCTCCACCGCCCCGGCACCCGGCCGTCCCTCGCTTCGGGGTAGACCGCGGGGCGGCAGGCCCGCCGCCGCCCGCACCTTCCTAGGAGGGTGCGGGCGCGTCGTCGAGGGCGCGGAGCAGATCCTCGATCGCCCACGGCTTGGACACCACCCGGCTCACGCCGCGGGCGGCCAGGGTGCTCGCCTGCCGGCCGTCCAACGCCTGGCCGACGATCCGCATGCCGGGGCGACGCCGCAGCTCGTGCAGCAGCTCGCCGTCGTCTTCCTCGACCAGGGAGCCGTCGAGCAGCACGACGCTGATGTCCGGATCGCGGGCGATCAGCTCCAGGGCCGCTTCGCCGGTGGCGGCGGTGTGGCAGAGGCCGCCGGCGCGTTCGATCTCGGTCGCCGCCAGGCGGCGGAAGAGGGCCGAACCGTCGACCACCAGAGCCTGGCCGGGGAAGGGCCAGCGCGGCCGGCCTTCGGGGATCAGGTCGAGCAGCAGGTGGACCAGGAGCTCGTTGCTGTAGTAGCCCCGCCCGCGGCGGTGAAAGTGCAGGATCTCGTCGCCGTCGAGGATGACGTGCAGCTGGCCGCCTACCGTCGGCCGGCCGCGCAACTGCCAGGCGCGGCGGCCGCCGGCGTGGCGCGGCCGCACCTCGACCCACTCGCGGTGGGCCCGGCGCAGGACCTGTCGCCAGCGCGGCAGGAGCTCCTGCCAGCGGCCGGCTTCCGCCCCCGCCGGCGTGCTGGCGAAGAGCAGCCGCGCCGCCGGATTGGCATAGCGCAAGGTGCCGTCCGGCTCGCTGATGACCATCGCCACCGGCGATCGCGGCTGCGGCTCGCTCCACCGGCCGGCCGCCGCCACCGCCGCCTGCATGCGCTCGAGGGTGAAGGGTTTGTCGAGCAACGCCGCCGCACCGATCTGACTGGCTTCGAACCACAGGTCGCTGGAGGCGTAGGCCGAGATCAGGATCAACGACAGCTGCGGCCACAGCAGACGCAGTGCGGCGGCGACCAGCAGCCCGTGCACCCGGTCGGGCAAGACCCAGTCGGCGATCACCAGGTCGGGCATCAGCTCGAGGCCGCGGGCGATGGCCCGTCGTCCGTCGCCCGCCGTCTGGACCTCGTGCCCCTGGCGGCGCAGGGCGTGGGCGATGGCGTCGCGGTAGTCCGCCTGGTCGTCGACCACCAGGATCCGCATCGGCCGCAGCGGACCGCCGGCGGAGGGGCGGGGCACGTCCCGCAACGCGACCCTTCGCCGGTCCGGATGGCGGGGGACCGGAGATCTGGAGCTCATGGGCGCTCGTCGATTCGCTGTCTTCGGATCATGCCGGGGCTCGGTCGTCGGAGTGGCCGGAGGCGTCCTAGGTCGGCTCCGGTCGGGTGGCGCCGGGCAGCTCGAGGGTGATGGTGGTGCCGCGTCCGGGGGTGCTGGCGACGCGGAGGGTGCCGTCGTGGGCGCTGACGATCCCATGGCTGATGCTCATCCCGAGGCCGCTGCCGCCGCCGTGCCGGCGGGTGGTGAAGAAGGGGTCGAAGAGCCGGCTGGCGACTTCGTCGCTCATGCCGCGGCCGTCGTCTTCCACTACGGCGCGCACGCCGCCGCCGGTTCGCTCGCTGCGCACGCGGATCCTGCTGCTGCCCGCCTCGACCGCGTTGCGCAGCAGGTTGACGAAGACCTGCTCGATTTCCGCCGGGCTGATCAGCAGAGGGGGTAGGTCGGGGGCGAGCTCGCACCGCAGCTCGGCGCCGTGCTGGCGCGCGTAGCCCCGGGTCCAGTCGATCGCCGAGCGGATGACGGCGTTGACGTCGGTGAGCTCGCGGGTCGACGGCTCGAGGCCGGCGAATTGGCGCACCGCGCGGATGATCTCGTGGCAGCGCTGGCAGTTGGCGATGATCTTCTCCAGGGTCTGCCGGCAGCGTTCGTCGAGCCCGAGCTCGCCGGCCGACTCCAGGGCGTTGGCCGCCAGCAGCAGGATGGCGCCGATCGGATTGTTGATCTCGTGAGCGATGCCCGCCGCCAGGGTGCCGAGGGACGCCAGGCGCTCCACCTGGCGCAATTTCTCGTTCGAGGCAGCGAGCTCGCGAGTGCGCTCGGCGACCTGCTCCTCGAGCCGTTGCCGGGCCCGCCGCAGGTCGTCCTCGGCCCGCTTGCGGGCGGTGACGTCGACCAGGATCGAGCGGCTGCGGGCGACGTCGCCGCGGCGGTCGCGGATCGGCGAGGAGGCCAGGCTGACCCACACCGAGCGACCGTCGCGGGCGCGCATCTCCAGCTCCTCGCCGTCGATCCGGCGGCCGTTGCGGAAGCGCTCGAAGAGCTGCCGGGCCCGCCGCTTGCCGGCGTCGGTATCGGCGTAGAGCTCGATCACCGGCCGCCCGATCAGCTCCCCGGGGGGGTAGCCGAGGAGCTCGTGGGCGCGGCGATTGGCGAGCAGGATGCGGCCGTCGACGCCGATCGAGAAGCAGGCCAGGGGCGCGTCGTCGAAGAAGCTCTTGTAGCTCTCGTGCGGCTCGGGCATGGGGACGCAAGCACCGGCCGGCGGTCAGCTGCTGCAGGCGGCGAGCTCGCCGCGGCGCAAGTCGCCGAGGAAACGGCGGGCGTCGTGGGCCAGGGCGCTGCGCGGGTGCTGCTTGAGGAAGCCCTCCAGGCTCCGGCGGGCGGCGTCGCAATCGCCGCTGTCCTGGGCGACGTAGTAGCGCAGGAAGTCGGTCTCGGCCAGGAGCTCCTCGTCGCCCTCCCGCCGCGCCAGATCCGCGGCCTGATCGAGGCTCCGGCGGGCGCCGTCGAAGTCGCCGGCAAGCCGCAGGGCGTCGGCCATCCGGTAGTGCAGGCGGGCCGCTTCGGCGCCGTCGGCCGAGGTCAGCAGGCGGGCATAGAGCTGCGCCGCCCGGCGGCCGTCGTAGCGCTGGTGGAAGTCCTCCGCCAGGCGTTCGATCAGGGCGCTCCGGCCGCTCTCCAGCACTTTGGGCAGCGCCGTGACCAGGTTCTCGTAGGCGGTGATCTCGGCGCGCAGCTTGTCGAGGTAGTCGGCGACGGGGAAGAAGCCGCTCACCGCCCCCACCTTCACCCGATCGGCGGTCAGCACCAGCACCGTCGGCAGGCTCTCGACCCGGTATCGGGCCTGCAAGGCCGCCCCCTCGCCGCCGTCCTCGACGTCGACGCGCAGCAGCACCAGATCCTCGGCGAAGGCGCGGAAGTCCGGATGCTCGAAGACCTCGGTCTGGAGGGTACGGCACCAGGTGCACCATTCCGCCCAGACGTCGACCAGGAGGTAGCGCTCGTCCCTCGCCGCCCGGGCGAAGGCCTCGTCGGCGCGGGTCAGCCAGCCGCCGTCGTCGGCGGGGAGCGCGGTGGGAAGGGCGAGGAGCAGGACGGCGAGAAGCACGGGACGCGCAGCGAGCGGTAGATTCATGGCGATCTTCCAACAGGAATCGTGGTGATCAGGACCGCCGCGGCACGAGGTCGGCGACGCGGCTCTCCCCAGCGTCAGTTTAGCACACATCGAGGCGGCCGGGGAAGGTCGTTTTGCGTTACAATCGCAACCCGGTGCCGCACGGATCCGCCGCCACCTACCGATGGGGAGCCAAAAAAACGATGAAAAGTCTCTGCTACGGCCTGAGCGCCGCCTGTCTGATGATGACGATCGCCTGCAGCGAGAATCCACAGCCGATCTATCCCAAGAAAGTGGAGCCGCCGCCGGTCAGTCCACCGCCGTTCGAGCTCGGCGGTCGCTGGTACTCCGACTTCGGCTACATGGATCTTGAGCAGGACGGTCTGGAGGTCGAGGGAACCTATTCCTGTTGCAACGGCAAGATCCGCGGCCGGTGGCAGGGGAGCCAGCTCGAGTTCACCTGGGAAGACGAGGTCTACGGCAGCGGTTGGGGATATTTTTACGTCCGCGACCGCGGCCGCAAATTGGTGGGGACGTGGGGCGAGAAAGACGCCTTCGGCAGCAGCGGCCGGTGGAACGCCGTGCGTCTGGAGGAGCTCGCCTACGACGGGATTCCGAAGCGTTTCGCCGTCACCGCCGAGCATCCGGTCTACGGCGAGATCGTCGGCCGGGCGACGCTTTATTTCGACGGCGATCTGATCGGCGGCACGTGGCAGGGCTCGGCGTCGCTCGAAGCGCGCGGCAAGCCCTACCGCGTCGAGCTCTATCGTTATCTCGAGGGCAGTGCGGAGGGCGACGAGGTGGTCTTGACGTGGAACGAACCGCGCACCGGCGACGTCGGCGAGATCCGGCTGCGCCGCGACGGGGAGGTGCTGCGCGGCGATTGGGACGTCTACCGCAGCGAGCGCGACGAATCGGGGGCGATCGTCTTCGTTCCCACCGACTCGTGATCCTGTCGGGGCCGCGTTCCGTTCGTTTCGCAGCGGTGGAAACGGCGAGAGGCGGTCGGGCCCGCGGGCTCGACCGCCTCTTTGATTGTCGTGAGCTACCCTGTAAAGATTCGGGCTTCTTGATGCTTAGCTGCAGAAATCGCCGGTCTGCTGCAGGCACACGAAGTTATCGTCGACTTCGGGAGTGACACCGACACCGTTGGCGCGCTTGACCGTAACGAGGAAGTCGTTCGGGGTGATGACCCCATCACGGGGGTCATTGAAAGCCGGTCATATCACCCACGGGAATCCTTGACTCCCGTCCTTGTTGCGCAGCGTCTCGCGGACGCAGCCGTCGGCCAGCAAGTTGTTGATGTCGCTCAGCGTGCGGATGACCGGCGTGCCGTCGAGATCGAGGCCGTTCTCCTGCTCGAGGTCCGCCATCTCATCCTGGCAGGTGGAACTGTTGACGTTCGGCCCGTCCCAGCTGATGAAGGAGAGGGTCCAGCAACCCAGCGGGTTGTTCGAGAAGTAGCCGTTGTTGGTCTCGAAGATGTTGTCCTGGCGGCGGTTGGGCGGCGCCGGGCTGACCGGATTCCCGTTCGCCTTGGGGAAGAGGAAGGCGCGGAAGTCGTCGCAGATCTGCCGCGTCTCGGCGCCGGCCGCGTTGTTGATGAACGACCCCGGCATCAGAAACGACACCGCCTGGTAGTAGAGCAGGTTGCCGTTGTGCATGAAGCCGCCGGTGGTCTCGATCACCCGCACGTCGTTGTAGACGTCCGGATCGGGGGAAACCCCAGCCTCGGTGCGGCAGGGCGGTCCGAGGCGGCCGTCGGCACACTCCGGAAACTTGGCGTCCGGAAAGACGAAGTGGTCGAGGGTGGCGGTCGGATCGACGCCGTGCTCGATGTAGAAGGCATCCGAGAATTGGAAGGGCTGGACGTCGTCCGCCAGCGCCGCTGGTGCCAGGCAGCACGCCAGAACGGCGACCCCTAGCCACCTCTTACACGTTGAGACTGTCATTCTGTCACTCTCCTTGAAGGGTTCGTTAGACACGAAACTCAGGGCCACGACGTCTGTCTCTATGAGCAACGCTCGTGCCAGGTCGAGAAGCCGCTTGAGGCCGGAAAAACAAGGACTTTTGCGCCGCGCCGCCGGCCGCGACCGTATACCGCCGTACACACTTGACGCGGCGGCGAATCGTCGCGCAGGGCGGCGTGGCTGCGGGTCGTGTCGGTTGGGACTCAGGGCTCAAGCGCCGGTGGATCGATCGCGTCGATCTGATCGATCATGTCCGGCGTCGCCCGGCGGCGGAAGGCTTCGAGGTCGGCGCGTGCCTGCCGGGCCAGGGGGTGGCCGGTGGCGCGGTAGCAGCGGGCGCGGGCGTCGAGGAAGGCCTCCTCCCACGGCACGTGGGGCTCGAAGGGCTCGAGGGCGTCGCCGCACAGGCGCGGGAAGTCGCCGGCGCGGGCGATCTCGAGGCGGGTGCGGAGGCGCAGGTCGTCGGCCAGGTGGACGGCGAAGGGGCGGGCGAGGGCGGCGTGGAGCCCGGGACCGAGGGCGGGGGAGGAGCGGGCGAGGTCGGCGGCGAGATCGAGCATGCGTTCGACCACCGGCCGGTGGCTCCAAGGGTGGCCGGCGAGGAGCGCGAAGCCCCGAGCCAGCTCGCCGGCGGCGCCGGCGGCGTCGCCGCGGCGCGCCAGCGCCCGGGCGTTGATGGCGGCGGCCTCCACCGGGTGCTGGCTGGCGACCAGCAGCTCGGCGATCGACGCCGCCCGCGGGTCGGCGGTCTCGGCCCAGGCCTCGCCGGCCAGCAGGCGGTCGATCAGCAGCTCCGGTTCGGCGCCTTGCCGTGACCACAGCCGGCCGGCCTGGATCAGCTCGCCGCGGGCGTAGGCGGCGCGGGCCATCCGCCGCCAGTCGAGCTCGTCGTCGCCGCTGCCGTCGCCGGCGGCCGCCCGGCCCCACATGGCGTCGCGGGCGCTGCGGCGGTCGAGCAGCAGCAGGGGGTCGACGCCGACCGGCGGGCGGTCCTCGCCGCGCAGCCGCACCAGGGTCCGCAGCCGGCCGACGGAGAATTCCAGGTCGCGGCCGAGGGAGCGGGCCAGGCGCAGCTCGAAGCGCGGCCGGTCGTCGGTGGCGAGATCGTCGCCGGCGGCGCGGAGGACGGCGCGGGCGAAGGCGGGGCCGGCGACGTAGCCGGCGTAGAAGCCCTCGATCCCCTCGACCCCCCAGACGTCGCGCAGGGCTTCGCGCCACGGGCTCGCGGCGAGGCGGGCCTCGAGCCGCGCCCGGTCGTGGACCAGGGGCCGGCGGGCGGCGACGAGCAGCAGGTCGTCGCTCTGCACCTGCCAGATCTCGAGGTGGGGGAAGACCCCGGCGACGGTGGCGATCAGGCTGCGCACCGCCTGCGGGTCGACGTCGTAGGCCTGGAGCCACTGGAGGAAGAGGCCGTCGTCCTCGAGGCGTGCCGCGGCGGCGCGGTAGAAGCCGCGACTGAAGAGGCTGGCGACGCCGGCGCGGTAGGGATTCGACGGTTCGGAGAAGATCAGGTCGTAACGCTCCCGCGTCGCCAGCAGATGCTCGCGGGCGTCGCCGATCCACAGCCGGACCTTGGGGTCATCGAGGACGCGGTGGTTGACCGCGGCGCAACGCCGGGCGACCTCGACCACCGCCGGCTCCAGCTCGACCACGTCGAGGCGCTCCACCGGCGCCGCCCGCGCCAGCCAGCCGGCGCTCGAGCCGGTGCCGAGGCCGATCACCAGGGCACGCCGCGGCTCGGGGTGAAGCGCCGCGCCGATCAGGCCGCTCATCACCTGGGTCGGCGCATCCTTCAACGCGCTGCCGTCGGCCTTGCCGTCGATCAGGAAGGAGACCTCGTCGAGGGCGTGGATCGCCAGACTGGCCTCGCGTCCCTCGGCCTGCCAGACGATCGCCCGCCGCACCGCCTGCATCATGGCGCGCAGCTCGTTGGGGCCGGCGAAGCGCGACGGCATGCCCCCGGCGCCGATCGGCGTGTGACGCCACACCGCGCTTGGCCCGGGGGCGACGAGCAGCAGCAGGCCGGCCGCCGCCGCCAGCGCCGGCGCCACCGCGCGGCGTTTCGGGGCGCGCCGTCGGCCCAGCCACAGGGTCGCCAGCGCCAGCGCCAGGAGCAGGGCGGCGGCGGCGCGCCAGGCCCCCGGGGCGGTGAGGCGGGGCAGCAGCAGGAAGCCGCCGGCCAAGGCGCCGAGGAGAGCGCCGGCGGTGTTCCAGGCATAGATCTCGCCGACCTCGCGGCCGAGGCGTGGCCGGCCGCCGCCGAGGAGCGCGACGAGGAGGGGGAACTGGTAGCCCGCCACCACCGACGCCGGCAGGACCACGATGCCGGCGACCACCGTCCAGGCGCCGGCGAGGAGGGCGAAGCTGACGTCCCCCAGGGGCCGCAGGAGCATCGCCAGCAGCGCCAGGCGGTCGCCGAGGGCGAAGGGCACCAGCAGCAGCAGGGCCTCGACGGCGCAGGTGAGGGCGAAGGCCGCCGGCGCCGGCGTCGCGCCGCGCTGGAGCCGGCCGTAGAGCAGGCCGCCGCCGCCGATCCCCAGCAGCGCCAGAGCCAGGATGAGGCCGAAGGCGTAGGTGGTGCCGCCGAGGAGCGACGCCAGCATGCGATGCCACACCA
>RFGL01000080.1 GCA_003697015.1 Acidobacteriota bacterium
GCGGCAGGCCGCGACCACCGCCGCGGCGGCGTCCGCCGGCCGGTGATGCGCGGCGACGTAGGCGCGGGCGGCGCGGCCGAGCTCGACCAGCCGCCGGCGATCGGCCAGCAGCCGGCCGAGGATCGCCACCAGGGCGGGGGTCTCGTCCTCTCCCACCGGCACCTTGACCACGCCGCCGGCTTCGAGCTCCGCCGACTGGGCGTAGTCGGAGACCACCGCCGGCTTGCCCAGGGCGAGGATGCGCAGCAGCGAGGCCGAGGTCTCGCCGGCGGTGGGATAGCGCAGGTTCAGACACAGGTCGGAGGCGGCGATCGCCGCTTCGAAGTCGGCGTAGGGCAGGAAGCCGAGGAACCTCACCCGCGACGCCACCCCCAGCCGCCGCGCCTCCCCCTTGAGGTCGAGTACCGGCGCCACCTCGCCGCCGACCAGCAGGTAGGCGCCGGCCAGCTCCGGCGACGCCAGGGCGGCGAGCACCGAGCGGGTGCGCTTCATCGGCGTCTGGAAACCGAAAGTGCCGAGCAGGGGAGCCGTCTCCGGCACCGCCAGTCGGCGGCGGAAGGCCCGTCCCGCTTGCTCCGCCAGGGGCGGCGGCAGGGGGATGCCCATCGGCATCGCCCGTACCCGCACGCCGGGCAGCTCCTCGACCAGCATCGCCGCCGCCCAGCGGCTGTGGGTGAGGACGCCGCGCTGGCGGTCGAGCAGCCGGCGGTGGGCGGGGAGGGCGAATTGGGCGGCGTCGCTCTGGCCGCCGGGCCAGCGCAGGGGCAGGGACGCCGCCTCGCCGATCCAGCCGTGATCGTAGGCCAGCGCCCGGCGGTAGGCCGCGAAATCGCCCCGCGCCACGGTACGGCCGATGAGGAAGTGGTGGAGCACCAGGTCGTGCAGGGTGACGACGCCGGGCAACCGGCGCGCCAGCTCGTAGACCGTTTCATGATGGCGGTTGTTGCCCATCTGGTAGAGGGGCAGCCGGCCGTCGTCCCCCAGCCGCTCCACCGGCGCTACCGGGTAGCGGGCGGCGAGCTGCGGATCGAGGGGTTGCTCGGGCAGACGGATGAGCCGCAGGTCACAGCGCTGCGCCAGCTCGGGGAGGAGGTCGGCGCCGTAGTCGGCGATCCCCGAGCGCACCGGCGGCAGCGGGGAGACGAAGTCGATCCCAAGCGGCCTCTCGCTCACGACGCAGGAGCGCCTTCGCCCCCCGTGCCGCTCTCGATGCCCGCCCGCAGATAGGCCTCGATGAAGGGGTCGATCATGCCGTCGAGGACGCGGTCGGCGTCGCCGACCTCGGTCTTGGTGCGATGGTCCTTGACCATGCGGTAGGGATGCAGCACGTAGGAGCGGATCTGGCTGCCCCAGGCGATGTCCTTCTTCTGGTCTTCGCGCTTGGCCTGTTCCTCGGCCCGTTTCTTCATCTCCAGGTCGTAGAGGCGGGCGCGCAGGATCTTCATCGCCGTGGCGCGGTTCTTGAACTGGCTGCGTTCGTTCTGGCAGGTGACGACGATGCCGGTCGGCAGGTGGGTCATTCTCACCGCCGAATCGGTGCGGTTGACGTGCTGGCCGCCGGCGCCGCTGGCGCGGTAGGTGTCGACCCGCAGGTCCTTGTCGTTGATCTCGATCTCGACCGTGTCGTCCACCTCGGGGTACACGAAGACCGAGGCGAAGGAGGTGTGGCGGCGGCTGGCGGCGTCGTAGGGGCTGATGCGCACCAGGCGGTGGACGCCGCTCTCACTCTTCAGGTAGCCGTAGGCGTTCTCGCCGCGCACGGCGAAGGTGGCGCTCTTGATCCCTGCCTCCTCGCCTTCCTGCCGGTCGAGCATCTCGACCTCGAAGCCGTGTTGCTCGGCGTAGCGCAGGTACATGCGCAGCAGCATCTCGGCCCAGTCTTGCGATTCGGTGCCGCCGGCGCCGGAGTGGATCGTCACCAGGGCGTTCTTGTCGTCGTCGGGCCCCGACAGCTTGAGCTCGAGCTCGATCTGGTCGAGCTCCTTCTCCAGCCGTTCGGCGAGCTCCAGGGCGTCGTCTTCGGCGCCTTCGCCCTCGGCGAGGAGCTCGCGCCAGCCCTCGAGGTCGTCGGCGTCGCGGGCCAGGCGTTCGGCCAGCTCCAGCCGCCGTTCGAAGCCGCGCCGCTTGCGCAGCACCTTGGCGCTCGCCGCGGGGTCGTCCCAGAAGCCCTGGTCGGTGACCTCGGCGTCGATCGCCGCCAATTCCGCCTTCAGCCGTTCGGGGTCAAAGATACCCCCGGATCTTGGCCAGTTGATCGGCGAGTCGTTCGAGTCGTTCCTGAAGCTCCGTCGGTAGCATCACCAAGCCCTCCGGCGCGGGATGATAGCAAAGACCAGGAGCAGCGCACAGCCGAGAGGTACCAGCCACGGAGCGCGGGCGTAGGGCGTCAGCTCCCTGCTGCCGCGCAGGCGTCCGGCCAGCACGTCGCGTTCGCCGACGCCGAGCCGGGCCACCACCCGGCCGCGGGCGTCGATCAGGCCGGAGACGCCGGTCAGGGCGGCGCGCACCAGCGGCCGGCGGTTCTCGGCGGCGCGGAAACGGGCGGCGCGGAAGTGCTGCCAGGGAGCGGCGGTATCGCCGTACCAGGCGTCGTTGGTCACCGTCACCAGCACGGTGGCGCCGGCCCGCACCTGCTCCGCCACCAGCTCGGGAAAGGTGACCTCGTAGCACACGGCGAGCCCCAGGCGTTCCTCCCCCCACGGCATGAGCCCGAGCTCGGTACCGGGGCGGAAGGGCGACGAGATGCGCGCCAGGGTACCGACGAAGGGCATCAGGTCGCCGAGGGGCACGTACTCCCCCCAGGGCACCAGGCGGCGTTTGGCGTAGCGCCCGGCGACGCCGTCGGAAGTGATCAGCAGGACGCCGTTGTAGGTCCCCTCGGGCGCCTCGAGGGGGGTGTTGAGGAGCACCTTGCAGCCGCGCGAGGCGAGCCGCATGACGTCCGCCGCCAGCTGCGGGCTGCGTCCCCAGACCAGGGGGAAGGCGGCGCTCTCCGGCCATACGAGGAGGGGACCGTCGCCTTGCCCGTCCCTGGTGGCGGCGTCGCAGGCGGCGGCCGACAGCTCGATCAACCGCCGGTAGTCCTGCCAGATCTGGGCGCCGTCGCCGCCGAGGGTGGCGTCGGGTTGGATCACCACGACCTCGCGCTCCTCGCCCTCTTGCCCTTCCCCCCAGCTGAAGCGCCCGGCGACGGCGAGGAAGAGGAGGGGCAGGAGGACGGCGGCGGCGGCGAGGGTGGGGCGGCGCCGGCGCAAGGCCAACGCCAGGCCGACGTTGGCCGACGCCAGCAGCCACGACAGGCCGTGGCTGCCGATCCAGGCGGTGAGCGGCAGGGCACCGGGCACCGCCGCCCAGGCGTAGGCCGCCAGATTCCACGGGAACGCCACCGACGGCAGGTGACCGCGCGCCCATTCGAGCACCACCCACAGGGAGGGCAGGAGGACCGGTGCCAGCTGCGGCCGGCGGGCGGCGAGACGCTGGCCGGCGACGACGAAGAGGGCGTGGAAGAAGCCGAGGATGAGGCTCATCAGCGCCAGCGCAAGGAGGCCGAGGAGCAGCCACGGCCAGCCGCCGAGCGCGGCGATGGTGGTGACGATCCAGGGTACGGCAACCAACCAGTGGACGAAGCCGTGGAGCCAGCCGATGAGCAGCGCCCGGCGGCGGCCGGCGGGGCGGGCGGTGGCCAGCCAGGCGAGGGGAACCAGCGCCACCCAGGGCAGCAGGGGCCGGGGGGCGACGCCGAAGCACAGGCCCCACGCCGCCCCCCCCAGCACCGCCGCCAGCCAGGGTAGAGCTCTCATCCCGCTCGGATCAATTGCGGGCGTCGGTCACCCAGGGCTTGGGGAGGTGCTGGTAGTGGCTCTCGATCTGCTCTTTGAC
>RFGL01000081.1 GCA_003697015.1 Acidobacteriota bacterium
CTTGAGCGGCCGGTTGTTCGAGCCCTTGAGCACCCGCCCGCGGCGACCGTTGTCGAATAGCGCGTCCACCGCCTCCTGCAGCATGCGCTTCTCGTTGCGTACGATGACCTCCGGCGCGCGCAGCTCGAGCAGCTTCTTCAGCCGGTTGTTGCGGTTGATCACCCGGCGGTAGAGATCGTTCAGATCGCTGGTGGCGAAGCGACCGCCGTCGAGGGGCACCAGCGGGCGGAGCTCCGGCGGGATCACCGGGATGACGTCGAGGATCATCCACTCCGGCCGGTGACCGCTCTTGCGGAAGGCGTCCACCACCTTGAGCCGCTTCGCCGCCTTGAGCCGGCGGATCTGGCTGGTGTCGGTCTTCATCACGATGCGGAGCTCTTCCGCCAGCTCCTCGAGGTCGATTCGCGACAGCAGCTCCTTGATCGCCTCGGCGCCCATCTGCGCCTCGAAGCTGCCTTCGCCGTACTTGTCGCGCAGCTCGCGATAGCGTTCCTCCGACACCAGCTCGTTGTCCTTGAGCTCGGTGTCCCCCGGGTCGATGACGACGTAGCTCTCGAAGTAGAGGATGCGTTCGAGGTCGCGCAGGGAGAGGTCGAGCAGGTGGCCGATGCGGCTCGGCAGGCCCTTGAAGAACCACACGTGGGACACCGGGCTGGCCAGCTCGATGGTTCCCATGCGTTCGCGCCGCACGCGCGAACGGGTGACCTCAACGCCGCACTTGTCGCACACCACGCCCCGGTGCTTCATCCGCTTGTACTTGCCGCACAAGCATTCCCAATCGGTGATCGGCCCGAAAATCTTGGCGCAGAATAGACCATCCCGCTCCGGCTTGAAGGTACGGTAGTTGATGGTCTCCGCCTTGGTGACCTCTCCGTAGCTCCACGAACGGATTTTCTCCGGCGACGCGATCGAGATGCGGATTGCGTTGAAGTCCCTGAGCGACTGCGGCTTCTCGAAGAATTGCAGCGGTTGCAAGGGATGCCTCCTTCCGATCTTTCAGTTCTTGCTTCGTGATTTTGGTCAGGGCACCCTGATCACGTCTTCATCAGCTCGACGTCGAGGCAGAGGCTCTGCAGCTCCCGCACCAGGACGTTGAACGATTCCGGCAGGCCCGGGTCCTCCGGCACCTCGCCCTTGACGATCGCCTCGTAGACCTTGCTGCGCCCCTCGACGTCGTCGCTCTTGACCGTCAAGAGCTCCTGCAGCGTGTAGGCCGCGCCGTAGGCTTCGAGGGCCCAGACCTCCATCTCGCCGAAGCGCTGGCCGCCGAATTGGGCCTTGCCGCCCAAGGGCTGCTGGGTGATCAGCGAGTAGGGACCGATCGAGCGCGCGTGGATCTTGTCGTCGACCAGGTGGGAGAGCTTGAGCATGTAGATGTAGCCGACGCACACCTGCTGCTCGAAGGGCTCGCCGGTCATGCCATCGTACAGCGTGCTCTTGCCCGAACGCGGCAGCTCGGCCTGGTCGAGCAACGCCGCCAGGTCGTCCTCGCTGCAGCCGTCGAAGACCGGGGTGGCGAATTTCAGCCCCAGCGCCCGTCCGGCCCAGCCGAGATGGGTTTCGAGGATCTGGCCGACGTTCATCCGGCTCGGCACGCCGAGGGGGTTGAGCACGATCTCGACCGGCGTGCCGTCCGGCAGGTAGGGCATGTCCTCCTCGGGCAGGATGCGCGAGATGACGCCCTTGTTGCCGTGGCGGCCGGCCATCTTGTCGCCCACCTGGAGCTTGCGCTTCATGGCGACGTAGACCTTGACCAGCTTGATCACCCCCGGCGGCAGCTCGTCGCCCTTCTGCAGCAGCTGCACGCGCTCCTCGTTGACCCGGTGGATGACCTCGATGTGCGAATCGGTCTTGCGGTAGATCTTCTCCACCTCTTCCATGATCGCCGACTGGCGCAGCTGCAGGCGCAGGATCTCGTGCCGGGTGAGGTCCTCGAGCAGCTTCTCGGGGATCTTGTCGCCGCGCTTCAGCCGCTTCTCGCCGTCGCGTCCGACGACGTCGGCGATGACCACCTGTCCGACCAGCAGATCACGGATCTTCTTGTTGCGCTCCTCGGTGAGAATCCGCACCTCGTCCTTGATGTTCTTCTGCAAGCGGGCGATCTCTTCGTCTTCGATCTCCTTCGCCCGCTGGTCTTTCTCCACCCCTTTGCGGGAGAAGATCTTGACGTCGACCACCGTGCCCTCGATGCCCGGCGGCACCTTCAGGCTGGCGTCGCGCACGTCCCCGGCCTTTTCGCCGAAGATGGCGCGCAGCAGCTTCTCCTCCGGCGTGAGCTGGGTCTCGCCCTTCGGCGTCACCTTGCCGACCAGGATGTCGCCGGACGACACCTTCGCTCCGGTGCGCACGATGCCCGATTCGTCGAGATCCTTGAGCGCCGTCTCCGACACGTTGGGGATGTCGCGGGTGACCTCTTCGGGACCGAGCTTGGTGTCGCGCGCCTCGATCTCGAATTCCTCGATGTGGATCGAGGTGTAGAAGTCCTCCTTCACCAGCCTTTCGGACACCAGGATCGCATCCTCGAAGTTGTAGCCGCGCCAGGGCATGAACGCGACCAGGACGTTGCGGCCCAGCGCCAGCTCGCCGTGATCGGTGCAAGGGCCGTCCGCCAGGACGTCGCCCTTCGCCACCCGCTGGCCGGCCTTGACCAGGGGCCGCTGGCTGATGCAGGTGTTCTGGTTGGAGCGCCGGAACTTGGTCAGCTGGTAGATGTCGGCGCCGAAATCCTTCGATTCGCCGGTTTCCGGGTCCTCGCCTTCGACCCGCACGATGATGCGCTCGGAGTCGACCGAATCGATCACCCCGCCGCGCTGGCACTGCACCACCGCCCCCGAGTCCCGCGCCACCGCGGCTTCCAGCCCGGTGCCGACGATCGGCGACTCGCTGCGCAGCAACGGCACCGCCTGGCGCTGCATGTTCGAGCCCATCAGAGCGCGGTTGGCGTCGTCGTGCTCGAGGAAGGGGATCAGCGCCGCCGCCACCGACACCAACTGCTTGGGGCTGATGTCCATGTAGTCGACCCGCTCCCGCTCGACGGTGACGAAGTCGCCGCCGGCGCGGGCGCTCACCCGTTCGGTGACGAAGTAGCCCTTGTCGTCCATCTCGGCGTTGGCCTGGGCGATGACGTACTTCTCTTCCTCCCAGGCGGTGAGATAGAAGGCGTGGGGCTCGACGTCCACCGGGCTCTTGCGCTTTTTCTTCAGCTCCTTGTTGACCTTGTCGAGCTCGTCGCCGGTGACGATGGTGCCGAGCTTCCACGGCCCGCCGCCGACCTTGGTGACGCGGTAGTGGTCGAGCACCCGTCCGCCCTCGACCTTCTTGTACGGCCCCTCGATGAAGCCGTAGTCGTTGATCCGGGCGTAGGTGGCGAGGGACGAGATCAGGCCGATGTTCGGCCCTTCGGGGGTCTCGATCGGGCAGATCCGGCCGTAGTGGGAGGCGTGCACGTCGCGCACTTCGAAGCCGGCTCGCTCGCGCGACAGCCCGCCCGGACCGAGGGCCGACAGGCGGCGCTTGTGGGTGACCTCCGACAGCGGATTGGTCTGATCCATGAACTGGGAGAGCTGGGACGAGCCGAAGAACTCCTTGATCGCGGCGATCACCGGCTTGGAGTTGATCAGGTCGTGGGGCATGGCGGAATCGATGTCCTGGTGGACCGACATCTTCTCCTTGATCGCCCGCTCCATCCGCACCAGGCCGACGCGGAACTGGTTCTCCAGCAGCTCGCCCACCGCCCGCACCCGGCGATTGCCGAGGTTGTCGATGTCGTCGAGGCGCCCGATGTCCTTGTGCAGGCGCATCAGATAGCCGATCACGCGGTAGAAGTCGTCCGCCGACAGGGTCTTCTGCTCGACCGGCACCTCGGTGTCGAGCTTGATGTTGAACTTGAAACGGCCGACGCGCGAGAAGTCGTACCGTTTCGCATCGAAGAACATGCCGTAGAACAGCGACCGGGCGCTTTCGATCGTCGGCGGATCACCGGGGCGCATGCGCCGGTAGATCTCCATCAACGCCTCTTTGGCGTTCGAGGTGTGGTCCTTGGTCAGGGTATTCGACAGGATGTTGCCGCACAGCTCCCAATCCGGGAAGAACACCTCGACGTCGGTGGTCGAGCGGCCCTCGAGCCGGCTGGCGAAGTCCTCCGGCACCAGGTCGTTGCTCTCGAAGATCACCTCGCCGGTCTCGAGATCGACCACGTCGGCGATGAACAACGCCCGCTCGATGCGGTTCGCCGGCACGTCGATCTCCAGGCTCTCGCCGCCCTCGAGACGCTCGATGTCTTTCTTGCCCAGTTGGATGCCGCCGAAGAGCTGATAGGTCTTGCGGATGCCGCGGCTCTGGCGATCCTTGAGCTGCTCCTGCTCGAGCACCGCCGGCGGCACCACCAGGGTGACCTTGCCGTCAGCTCTCGGCTTGAGCCCGATGCCGACGTAGAACTGGCGCAGGATCTGCTCGTTGGTTTCAAGCCCCAGGGCGCGCAGGAAGATGGTGCCGTGGAATTTGCGCTTGCGGTCGATGCGTACCGACAGCACTTCCTTCTGGTCGTACTCGAACTCCACCCACGAGCCGCGATAGGGGATGATCTTGGCGAGGAAACGGCGCTTCGACTCCTTGGTGAAGAAGACGCCGGGGCTGCGGTGCAGCTGCGACACGATCACCCGCTCGGTACCGTTGATGACGAAGGTTCCGTACTCCGTCATCAACGGGATCTCGCCGAAGTAGACCTCCTCCTCCTTGGCATCGCGCATCATGCGGTTGCCGGTCTCCGGATCCTTGTCGTAGACGAAGAGGCGGAACGTCACCTTGAGCGGCACGGCGTAGGTCATCCCGCGCTCGCCGCACTCGGCGATCGAATACTTGAACTGAAGCTCCACCGGCCCGCCGCACACGTCGCACTTGATGACCCGGTTCTTGTTGACGAAGCCGCATTCGGGGCAGGTGACCGTCTCCTCGTGCGGATGCTCGGTCATGATCTTCTTGTTGCAGTTGGTGCACTCCATGCGGAGGTATTCCAACCCCTTCAAGCTGCCGCACTTGCACTGCCAGTCGCCGATCGTGTACTTGACGAAGTCGAGCGAGCACGTTTCGCGAAAGTCGCTGAACGGGAAGATGCTGGTGAACACCGCCTGCAAGCCGTGATTGGCCCGCTCCTCAGGCAGCAGATTCATCTGCAGAAACCGCTCGTACGATCGCCGCTGAACGTCGATCAGGTTGGGAATCGGCAACGAGCTCTTGAGCTTGGAGAAATCTTTGCGGACGCCGTTTCGCGTGTATGCACTATCAGTCATCGAGGTTTCCTTCCGATCAGGCAGCGAGGATCTTGATGGTTCCGCGAGATGGCCGCCGTAGCCTTTCTGCTCTCCCAACAAATGCGAACGCCACATCCCGTCCAGCGCCGGTGCGACACGGCGGGATGTGGTTCTTTTCGCCGGTTGCCCCGAGCGCTGGCCCGAAAGCCGGCTCGCGGTGCCCACCGGCGTCATGGGCACCGATGTAGGGCACTACTTGAGCTCAACCTGGGCGCCCGCCGCTTCCAGCTTCGCCTTCACCTCTTCCGCCTCTTCCTTGCTCACGCCTTCCTTGATCGGAGCCGGCGCCGACTCGACGAGGTCCTTGGCTTCCTTCAGGCCGAGGCTGGTCACCTCGCGCACCGCCTTGATGACGTTGATCTTCTTGTCGCCGAACGAGGTCAGGACGACGTCGAACTCCGTCTTCTCCTCGGCTTCGCCGCCACCCTCGGCAGGCGCAGCGCCGGGCGCCACGGCTACCGCGGCAGCCGCCGCCGAAACGCCGTAATGCTCCTCCAGCGACTTGACGAGATTGTTCAGCTCGAGCACCGTCATCTCGTCGATCTGCTTGATGAAGTCTTCGGTCGCAATGGCCATTTCTTTCTCTCCTTGAGCCTACGGTCGCACCGCAGCTGTTCTCGAATCCGCAGTCCGTATCCGGTATGTTCGCAACTTTCGCAACTTCGCGGCGTTACTGGCCGCCGGCCGCCTCACGCTGTTTCGCAATCTGGTCGAGGACGACGACCAGTTGTTGCGGTATCGCCGCCAGACCGCGGACGAAGCGGGTGATCGGCGACTGCAGGAGGAACAGCAGCTTGGCGATCAGCTCCTCCCGGCTGGGCAGCATCGCAATGTCCTTGATCTGCTCCGCGGCGATGGTCGCGCCCTCCACCACGCCGCCTTTGAGCTCCAGCTTGGGTACCTCCTTGGCGAAACCCGTCAGCACCTTTGCCAGGGCCACCGGATCGTCGGCGTACGCGACGGCGGTCGGGCCGACGAACTGATCCTTGAGCTGCGCCAGAGCCTTGCCGTCGATGGCGCGCAGGGCGAGGCGGTTCTTGACCACCTCGTAGCTGCCGCCGACCTCGCGGATGCGAGCCCGCAGATCGACGTCCTGGTTGACGGTGATCCCTTTGTAGTCGACCAGGAACGCATGGGGCGCAGCCGCCATGCTCTGCTGGTAGTGTTCGATCAGTCGATCTTTTTCCGAACGCATCAGAGGCATGACCTTGCTCCTAGGCTTCGATCGCCGAGAGGACGGCCTCGTCGAGACGCAGGCCGGGGCCCATGGTGGACGTCAGGCTGACGCCCTTGACGTAACGGCCTTTGGCGGCCGCCGGCTTGGCTTTGAGCACCGCACCGATCAGGCTCAGGGCGTTGTCGCGCAGCTTGTCCTCCGGGAACGAGAGCTTCCCCAGGGGCGCGTGGACGATGCCCGTCTTGTCGACCCGGAACTCCACCTTACCGGCCTTGATCTCCTCCACCGCCCGCTTGACGTCGAAGGTGACGGTACCCGACTTGGGGTTCGGCATCAGGCCGCGGGGGCCGAGCATGCGGCCCAGACGGCCGACGACCTTCATCATGTCGGGGGTGGAGATGACCTTGTCGAACTCGAGCCACCCGCCCTGGATCTTCTTCGCCAGCTCCTCGCCGCCGACGTAGTCGGCGCCGGCCTCCTCGGCCTCTTTGATCTTCTCGCCGCTGGCGAAGACCAGAATGCGCTGGCTCTTGCCGGTGCCGTGGGGCAGGACGACGGTGCCGCGCACCATCTGGTCGGCGTGCTTGGGGTCGACGCCGAGCCGCATCGCGATCTCGAGGGTCTGGTCGAACTTGGTGTAGGCGTGCGACTTCAGGAAGTCGATCGCCTCGTCCAGGCCGTACGGACGATCCTCGAGGTCCGCAATGGTCTTGCGGTAGTTCTTGCCTCGTTTCGCCATCTCTCGCTCTCCGTCCCGGGTGTCGGGCGCTTACTTCTCAGTTCTCGATCTCGATTCCCATCGAGCGCGCCGTGCCGGCGATGATCCGCGCCGCAGCCTCCGGCGTCGCGGCGTTCAGATCGGGCATCTTGGTCTTGGCGATCTCGTCCACCTGGGCGGCGGTGACCGTGCCGACCTTGGTGCGGTTGGGCTCGCCCGAGCCCTTCTCCACCCCGGCGGCCTTCTTCAACAGCACCGCCGCCGGCGGCGTCTTGGTGACGAAGCTGTAGGTCCGGTCGGCATAGACGGTGATGACCACCGGAATGATGGTGCCCTGCTCGCTCTGGGTGCGGGCGTTGAACGCCTTGCAGAAGTCCATGATGTTGACGCCGGCCTGGCCCAACGCCGGACCGACGGGCGGCGCCGGCGTCGCCTGACCGCCGGGAATCTGTAGCTTGATCTGTCCGACCACTTTCTTGGCCATGGCTCGTACCCTTTCGTTGGCAACTTGCGCTACGCAGTCGGCTCTAGAGCTTCTGTACCTGGAAGAAGTCGAGCTCGACGGGCGTCTGACGGCCGAAGATCGTCACCATCACTTTCAGGGTGTTGCGCTCGAGGTTGACGTCCTCGACCACGCCGCTGAAGTTGTTGAACGGCCCGTCGATGATCTTGATCGGCTCGCCCTTGTCGAACATGTACTTCGGTTTCGGCTTCTCCTTGGCGGACGACACCTGGTCGAGGATCTGATCGACCTCTTCCTGGGTCAGCGGCGTGGGCTTCTTGCCGGTGCCGACGAAACCGGTGACTTTCGGCGTGTTCTTGACCACGTGCCAGCCGGCATCGGACATCACCATCTGCACCAGGATGTAGCCGGGGAAGAACTTACGCTGCGTTTCGCGCTTCTTGCCTCCCTTGAGCTCGACGATGGTTTCCGTCGGGATGCGAATCTCGCCGAATTGATCGCCCATGCCGAGGGCCTCGGCGCGCTGCTTCAGCGTCTCGGCCACCCGCTCCTCGAAACCCGAGTAGGTGTGGACGATGTACCACTTCATCTCCGGATTCTTGCTCTCAGAAGACATTGCTTACCTTGTCCAAGACGGTAAAAACACCGTTGTAGGCCCAGTAGATGACGGTATCCGCCCCCCAGAGAAAGAGCGCGAAGATGAAGCTGGTAACCACCACCACGGTGGTCGTCGTCACTACGTCCTTGCGACTGGGTCGGGTGACCTTCTTCCACTCCGCCCTGACCTCCGTGAGGAAGGTCAAGGCGCCGGAGTACCACTGCTGGATCTTGTTCATGATCAGAGCCGAAATCGTTCATGGCAGGGCAGGAGGGACTCGAACCCCCAACCGCCGGTTTTGGAGACCGGTGCTCTACCGATTGAGCTACTGCCCTGTGGCCGAGTTGCCAATGCTCTCGATTCCTCGCCGGGACGCAGCGGTTACTCGATGATGTCGGTGACGGTACCGGCACCGACGGTGCGGCCGCCCTCGCGGATGGCGAAGCGCACGCCCTTCTCCATGGCGATC
>RFGL01000082.1 GCA_003697015.1 Acidobacteriota bacterium
GGACGTTCACCCCGGCGACGGCCTCGACGTCGAGCGTCATCTCCTCGCCGGTCTTGGCGTTGCGGATGGTGACGATCCGCTCGTCCGACTTCTCGTCGACGCGTTCGTAGTCGGGATTGTCGCGCAGGGCGATCTCGATCGAGATGCGGGCGGCGGCGAGCTTGTCGCCCCGGGCCAGGGCGCGCTCGAGCCGCCGCTCGGGTGCCCGCCAATAGAGGACGGCGACGATCAGGGCGGTGGTCACGGTGGCGGCGCCGAGACCCAGCCACCAGCGCTGGGCGCTCCGGCGCACGGCGTCGGGGGTGGCGCGATCCTCGTCGTTCATCCGTTCCGTCTCCAGGGTCGAGCATATCGCCGGCGATCGGTCGCACCAAGCTCGGCGTCAGAGCTCGATGACGTAACGACCGCGGCGCATCAGCGGCGTGCGGCCGCCGCCGGGGCCGACGAGGTCGAGGCGCTGGACCTCGATCGCCGGCTGCAGTTGGGGCAGGTAGACGTGGTCGAGATGGACCACCGCCTCCGGGCGGCTGAAGCTGGACGGGCCGACCCGGCCGCCGAAGTGGTCGCTGCGGCCGAAGGCGAGGTGCAGGCCGAGCTTCTCGTCGAGGAGGATCTCGCCGATCGGCTCGAGGCCGAGGTCGGCGAGCACCCCCAGGCCGAGCTCGGCCAGATTGCCGCGCGCCGGCTCGGCGGCGAGGAGCGCCGCCTGCTCGCTCGCCGCCGGCTCGTCGCCGCTCACCTCCACGGCGCGGTTGGCGGCGATCCGGAAGCGCACCACGCCGCCGGCGAGCTGCACCGGCAGGATCCCCTGCGTGCGGCTCGGATCGCCGTCCCGTTCGCCTTCGTAGGGCACGACGTAGCTCTCGCCGGAGGGCAGGTTGCCGACCTCCCCGGGGCGGGTCATGCGGCCGCCGGAGGCGTGGCCGCGGCGGTGGCGCAGATCGAGGTCGAGCCGCAGCTCGTCGCCGCCGGTACGGAAGATCAGCTCGGCCCCGGCCGCGGCGTCGAGCAGCGCCGCCAGGGCGCGCACCCGGCGATCGATCTCGCCGTAGTCGAGGCGCAGGGCGGGGATCATCCGGCGGGAGAAGCCGGGCATGGTGGCGGCGCGAAAGCCGTAGCGCGGGGCGAGGAGCTTCAATGGGGCGGTGGCGGAGAGCTCGGTCGGCGCCAGGATCAGGGGATGGCGGGCGAAGACCTCGGCCAGGGGGACGGCATCGGCGGGGTCGAGGCGGTCGGCGCCGTCCGGCAGCGGGAGGTGCGCCTCGTGCCGCCAGGCGGTCTCCGGCAGCTCGGCATTCGGCGAGCGCGCATTGCGGTAGAGCACCAGGGCGACGTCGTACCCGGCCCGCTCGAGGCGCCGCGCCCAGCCGGCGGCCAGGTGGCGGCGATCCCGCCAGGCCGGTCGATCGGGCAACGCGGCGTCGGGAAGATCGGCCAGGATGGCCAGCTTGCGCTCCTGCGGCGACGGCGCGAAGACCCGCTCGACGAGCTGCGCCAGCTCTTCTTCGCTCAGCCGGTGCTCGCCGCCCATCGCGTCCATCGTCCGGCGAGCTTATCCGGCGCGGCCTAGAGATCCCAGCCGGCGACGCTCTTCGAGCTCCCCTGCTTGAGCAAGCTCTCGAAGCGCTCCATCAGCGGCGACGGCTCGCCGGGATCGACCCGCACGTCGATGACGAAGGGCAGCTCGGCCGCCATCGCCTGCTCGAAGGCGCCGTCGAGGTCGGCGGCGCGCTCGACCCGCGCGCCGTCCGCCCCCATCGCCCGCGCCAGGGCGACGAAATCGACGCAGGGCATCGACAGCTGGCCGGTGGCCAGGCCGAGCACCCGCTGGCTGCTCTCGCACATGCCGTAGCCGGCATCGTTGAGCACCACCCACACCGCCGGTGCGCGGTACTGGACGGCGGTGGAGATCTCGGAATTCATCAACATCGAGCCGTCCCCCACCACCGCCACCGCCTTGCCGCCGCGGGCGAGGGCGGCGCCGACCACCCCGGCGGCGCAATGGCCCATCGAGCCGAAGAGCGTGCTCACCCGATAGCGCGCCGCCGCCGGGAAGCGCAGGTAGTGGTTGCACCAGGCGAAGGCGTTGCCGCATTCGCTCATCACCAGCGCCTCGCTGCCGTCGATCACGTGACGCTGGACGGCGCGCATCACCGCCTGCGGGCGCACCACCCCGGCCGGCTCCCCGTCCTGCTCGGCGGTCGCTTCGAGCTCGCTCCAGCGCGGATGGTGGGGGCCGGCGAGAATCCTGGCCTCGTCCTCGCGGCGCGGGAAGTGCTCGAGCAGGGCCTCGAGGAACCGGCCGATTTCCGCCTGCACGCCGTGGGTGTGGCAGTCCGGGTAGGCGACGCCGGGGACGGTGGGGTCGACGTCGACGTGGATGAAGCCCTCCGCCGGCTCGAGGTCGGGATCCCAGAACGACGTCGCCTCCCCCAGGCGGCTGCCGAGCACCAGCACCCGGCGGGGCTGCATCTGGGTCATGTACTCCGCCACCGACGAGTGGCCGCCGATCCCCGTGACGCCGACGAAGAGCTCGTGATGCTCGGGGAAGACCCCCTTGGCCCGCGGCGAGCAGAACACCCGGGCGCGGGCGCGTTGCGCCAGCTCGAGCACCAGGTCGCCGGCGTGGCGGGCGCCGAAGCCCACCCAGATGGCGAAGGGGTCGGCCTGCAGCAACCCGGCGCAGTAGCGCACCTCCTCCGCCGGCGCCACCGGCACCGCCAGGGTGGTGCGCGGCCGGTGCCGCGGCAGATCGACGCGGCTCGCCTGCAGGCCGATCGGCAGGCCGACGTGGGCGACGAAGCCCCCCGGGCGCGCGAGCCCGATGCTCAGGCGGCGTGCCAGCTCGGGAAACTCGGCGGCATGCTCCAGGCGCAGGGCGAAGTCGAAGAGCGGGCCGGTGCCGTAGAGCGCATCCTGCGGCAGGGTGTAGGCGCTGGTCTCCTGGGTCGCCCAGCGGCCGCGCTGGGGGGCGCTGGTCGAGCCCGAGATCAGGATCACCTTGGCCCCCTCCCAGCGCGCCGCGGTGAGCCCGGTCAGGGCGTTCAAGGTGCCGGGGCCGGTGGTGGTGAAGACCACCGCCGGCTTGCCGCTGGCGAAGTAGGCCTCGGCGGCGGCGAAGGCGGCGCCGCTCTCGTGACGGAAGTGGCGGACTTCGATGGGACTTTCCTCGAGGGCATCGAAGAGCACGCCGATGGCACCGCCGATGACGCCGTAGGCTTGCTCGACGCCGAGCTCGGCGAGGTGCCCGACCAGGGCCGCGGCGACGGTGGTTTCGGTCTGATACGCGGGTTCGAAGGCGACGGCGTCGCGGGTGGCGAGATCCTGCTGCATGCTCCGGCTACCTCATCAGGACGGACGAGACCTCCCCGGCCTCGCCGGCGATCCCCCGGCTCGTCGAACGGCGCCGCAGGGCCGGCCCGTCGCCGGCCTGAAACCGAAGTGGATCCGGGTCGCTCGTCTACCACCTGCGATCCCCTGGGCGAGCGACTCCGCCAGGTCTCCCCGGGTGCCAAGCCACCGGAGCGTCGGGTTGTGGGCGGCGTACGCTCACAACCGGACCATGTCGTTCAAATCAACGCAGCGTACGGCTTGTACCGAACGGTTGGAAGGTTAAACGGATGACGACGCACATGTCAAGTCACGTTACGAAGATTGAAACATCCCTATTTGACAATCAATGCGCGATCGCAGCAATCGGAATGAATTACCGGTCGGCGTCCCGCTCGATCGCCGCCGCGAGCAGCTCGCGACAGCGCCCTTCGAGCGCTTCGCCGATCGCCTGCCGGCGCCAGCCGCGCAAGGCCCGCGGCAGGGCCGGGCGGGCGCCGCGCAGGACGCGGCCGACCAGCTCCTGGACCACCTTGCGGCTGGCCAGGAGCTCAGCCGGCAGGTCGAGGCGCTCGGCGGTGGAAGCGACCAGGGCTTGGAGCTCCTTGATCGCCTGCCGGTGGCCGGCCAGGGAAGGGCGATCGGCTCGCGCCAGGGGCGGATCGGCGCCGGCGGCGCGCAGCTCGCGCAACAGCTGGTCGCCGTAGCGCCGCCGCTGGCGCGGATGAAGACCGGGGATGCGCGCCAGTTGGCGGCGGTCGAGGGGCCGCGCTTCGGCCAGCGCCAGGAGGACGTCGTCGCGCAGGACGAAGCCGCGCGGCAGGTCGAGCTCGCGGGCGGTGCGCTCGCGCCAGGCGGCGAGGCGGCGCAGGGCGGCGCGCTGGCGGCCGTCGAGGCGGCCGGCGCCCTTGATCCGCCGGTAGATCTCCTGCGGCGGCGGCAGGAAGCGCTCGACCCGCGCCAGCTCGGTCATCTCCTCTTCCAGCCAGGCGCGCATGCCGCGGTCCTCGAGCTCCGCCGCCAGGCGCCGGTGGAGGGCCGGCAGGTAGGCGGCGTCGAGGGCGGCGTAGCGCAGCTGCTCGGGGGCGAGGGGCCGAGCCAACCAGTCGGTGCGGGTCTCGCCCTTGGGCAATTCGTCGCCGAAGATCCGCGCCACCAGCGCGGCATAGCCGAGGGAATAGCCGTAGCCGGCGAAGGCGGCGGCAAGCTGGGTGTCGAAGAGCGGCTCGGGCAGGGCGTCGAAGCGGTGGTAGAGCACCTCCAGATCCTCGCTGCAGGCGTGGAAGACCTTGACCACCCGCTGGTCGCCGAGCAGCTCGCCCAAGGGCGTCAGGTCGCGGACGGCGAGGGGATCGATCAGGGTGACGTCGGCGCCGGTGGCGATCTGGATCAGGCCGAGAGCGGGGAAGAAGGTGCGCTGGCGGACGAATTCGGTGTCGACGCCGATGGCGGGTTGGCGGCGCCAGCGGCGGCAGGCGGCGGCCAGCTCCTCGCGGCCGGTGATCAGGCGCGGCGTCTCGGCCGTCGCGTCGAGGGCGGCGACCGGGGCGGGGGTGGCGCTGCGGGGGCCGTTCATGGCGCCGCCGGCCGGCCGAACCAACGGCGTACGATTCGCAGGGAGAGCTGGCTCAGCCGCAGGTAGGGGAGCGGGGCGAGGCGGTAGAGCCACCAGCTCAGGCGGGCGTGGGCGGTGACCGGGATGATCGCCCGATCGCGCTCGATGCCGCGCAGGATGGCGCGGGCGCAGCGTTCGGGCGAGAGCATGCGGCGCGGCAGGAAGGCACGCAGGATGCGGCGGTCGACGCCGATGGTGTCGACGTGGTCGAAGAGATGGGTGGCGACCGCCCCCGGGCAGACCACGCTGACCCGTACGCCGAGGTCCGCCGCCTCGGCGCGCAGGGAGGTCGAGAGCCCGACCAGGGCGTGCTTGCTGGCGCTGTAGGCGGTGGCCAGGGGCACCGGCAAGAGACCGGCGACGCAGGCGACGTTGCACAGGTGGCCGCGGCCCTGGCGGACCATCAGCGGGTAGGCCGCCTGCAGGCCGTGGACGGCGCCGCGCAGATTGACCGCCAGCACCCGCTTCCAGGCCGCCAGATCCATCTCCCCGGCCTCCCCGAGGAGGGCGATGCCGGCGTTGTTGAAGAGATAATCGAGCCCGCCCCAGCGGCGGGCGACGTCGTCCACCAGCGCGCCGAATGCGACCGCGTCGGTGACGTCGAGCCGCGCCGCCTCCGCCTCCCCGCCGCGCCGGCGGATCTCGCCCGCCACCCGCTCCGCCCCCTCGCCGTCGACGTCCGCCGCCACCACCCGGACCCGGCGTCGGGCCAGCTCGTCCGCCAGCGCCCGCCCGATGCCGTCCGCCGCCCCGGTGACGATCGCCGTCGCCGTCGCGCCGCCCGCCCGCTCGCCGCCACCGATGCCCGCTTCCGCCATCATGCGGCTACTGTACCGCGGCCCCCTCCCGTCGCGACTCGAGCACCACCCGCATCCCGCGGTTGGGGGTGAAGAAGAGGGCGCTGCGGACCGGCCGCACCCGCCGCTGCGCCAGGCGCAGCTGAGCGCGCTGCTCGAGGGTGGCGACGATCACCTTGAGCTCCATCTCCGCCAGGCCGCGGCCGAGGCAGGTGCGGGCGCCGCCGCCGAAGGGATTCCACTCCGGGGGCTTGAGCTTGCGGCCGAGGAAATGCTCCGGATCGAAGCGGTCGGGGTGGTGGAAGAGGTCGGCCCGGCGGCACATGGCGGGGAAGCATTGAGCGACGATCGTGCCCGGCGGCAGGAGGTAGTCGTCGAGGGCGAACGGACGTTCGACCCGGCGGATGCCGGCCATGGGAGCGATCGGCCGGAAGCGCAGGCTTTCGTGGATCACCGCCTCGAGATACGGCAGCTGGGGGAGGTGGGACGCCGTCACCGGCCGACCGCCGGTGACCTCCTCGAGCTCCGCTCTCAGGCGCCGCCGTACCTCGGGATGGGTGAGGAGAGCATGGACGCACCAGGTGAGGACGTTGCCGGTGGTCTCGTGGCCGGCGAAGAGCAGGTTGATCGTCTCGTCGAGCAGCGCCTCCTCGCTGAGCCGCCCGCCATCGGTCTGGCGCGAGTGGGCGAGGACCGAGAGCAGATCGCCGACGCCGTCGTCGCTCAGCGGCTGGTGCCAGCGCCGGCCGATCTCTTCGGCGAATTCGCGGCGGACGGTGCGGCGCAGCTCGAGCACCCGCCCCCAGGGGCTGAAGCGGCCGAGGTCGATCCGCAGCCAGGGCAAGGCGATCGGGAGGGAGCGCAGGCCGCGGGTGGCGAAACGCTCGAAGAGCAGCAGCAACCGCCGGCGTCGCTCGGGCTCGCTGCCGCCGAAGAGGAGCTCGATCAGCACCTGGAGGGAGAGACGATGGCCTTCGGACAGGAGGGCGAAGGGCCGGCCGAGAGGCCAGCGGGCGATGGCGTCTTCGCTCAGCCGCCGGACCAGCTCGACGTAGGCGTCGACCGAGCGTCCGTTGAGGTGGGGAAAGACCAGGCGCTGGCGCTGGCGGTGGGCTTCGGCGTCGAGGCAGAAGGTCGCGTCGCCGCCGAGCATGAACCCGAGCTGCTGGCGGTTGACCACCCCCGCCGCCAAGACGTCCGGCGGCGCGGTGAAGACCCGCTTCAGCAGCCGCGGCGAACCGACCATGACCCAGGTGCCGAGGCCGAGGAGGCGGAGGCTGAAGACGTCGCCGTGCTCGCGGGTGGCGTCGGCGATGAGGGAGAAGGGATCGCGCATGAAGCGCAGGGTCTGGACGATGGGCGGGATCGAAGGCTGTGGGGGAAGAGATGCGTTCGCCGTCGCCATCCTCGAACCTCCTCGGTCATGCGATCGAAGCTCGGTGTCCGCAATGACGGCATCGATGCGATCCCCCTCACCGGTCATCGGGCCGGATTCGGCTTCAAGCAGGCACTCGGCTATCGCCGGACGAGAATCCCTATGCCACGCTCAGACACGTTGGCCTAGCATACAAGCCGCGGCGATCATCGTGACCAGGCTTGACCACGGCACGAAGAACCCTCCAGCGGTTGACGCGTGCTCCCGAGGCGTGTACAATTACCTACCAACCGTTCGGTAGAGGGCCGGCGGCTGACATTCTGATCCGATATCTTGCAGAGCCGGTCGTGGTGACGGCGCGAGGCGCCGGCGCGAAGCGGGGGGTGCGTGACCCGGCCGCGCGCGTGCGACCACGGGGCCATGGCCCCGGCAAACCGCCGGCCGTCCGGGGAGTGGACGTCCGGCAGCGGGGATCGACCAGGAGGAAGGAGCGCGTCATGACCCAGGAGGAAGCGATGTTCGACGAGGGGGCGGGGGCGATGCCGCCGCAAGCGCAGCTGGCGCAGCTGATCAACGGCTACCTCAACACCCAGCTGATCTACGTGGTGGCCAAGCTCGGGGTGCCGGATCTGCTCAAGGACGGAGCGAAGACCAGTGCCGAGCTGGCGGCACGCACCGGTGCCCACGCGCCGACCCTGCGCCGGGTGATGCGCGGCCTGGTGCGCTGCGGCCTGGTGGTCGAAGACCCGGAGGGCCGCTATTCCCTGACCCCGGTCGGTGCCTGCCTGCAAAGCGACGCCCGCGGCTCGATGCGCGATCTGGCGATCGCCAACGGCGAGGACTGCTACGCCGCCTGGGAAGGCCTGCTCGGCGCGGTGCGCTCCGGCGACACCCCCTTCGACCGGGTGCACGGCAAACCCTTCTTCGCCTACCTGGAGCAGAACCGGGACGCCGGCAACCGCTTCGACGGCTTCATGGCGGCGATGGCCGCCGAGACCGCCCGGGCGGTGGTCGAGGTCTGCGACTTCTCGCCCTACCACCGCATCGTCGACGTCGGCGGCGGGCGCGGCGTGGTGCTCGGCTCGATCCTCGCTGCCACGCCGGGGAGCGTCGGCGTGCTCTACGACCGCGCCGCGGTGGTGGCCGCCGCCCGCGACGCCCTCGAGTCCCTCGGCGTGGCCTCACGCTGCCGCGTCGAGGAAGGCAATTTCTTCGTCGCCGTGCCCCCGGGAGGCGACGCCTACGTGCTGGCGCAGATCCTCCACGATTGGGACGACGAGCGCTCGATCCAGATCCTGCGCAACTGCCGCGCGGCGATGGACGACCACGCCCGGCTCTTCGTCGTCGAGCGCATCATGCCCGATCACGCCGATCCGTCGTCGAGCGACGTCATCGACATGGATTTGGTGATGCTGGTGCTCCTCGGCGGCAGGGAGCGCACCGCCGCCGAGCTGCGCGACCTCCTGCACGCCGGCGGCTTCCGCCTCGAGCGCATCGTCACCACCTCGTCGCCGCAGAGCGTGCTCGAAGCCAGCCCGTGTTGACGCAAAGGCCCGGACCGATCGACGGTCCGGGCCTCGAGGTCGGCGGGAGATAACCGACTTGCCCGCGGCGGTAGAACGTTAGAAGCTTACCGACAGCGAGATGATGGTGTAGTTGCCGCCGTCGGTATCGAAAATCACCGGGTCGAGGAGGACTCCGAACGGCGTCACGATGGGGAAGAACTCCACTTGTTCGGACTCGGTCTGGTGGTGCTCCGCCTTCAGCACGATATTGGGCTGAAAGCTGTAGTTGAAGGTGATGCCGTAGTCGGTCCTGTCCGTACGATTCGTCGATCGGGTAAAAGCGATGGACGATTCCCTCGCCTTCGCCACTTCGGCTTGCAACCAGATCTGGAATCGGTCGGTTACCGAATAACCGAACTGCGCGTAGAACTGAGGGAATTCGAGGTTGATGTCGAAGAATTCCGTGATGATGACCGGCTTGAAGACCTTGAACTCGGAGCGCACGACCCAACGATCAAACGTGGCGTCCAAAGAGGCGTAGTATTCGTCCGCATCACTCTCTGAGCCAGGCGGACGGAAGAGCCCTTCGGTCACGGTGCGGACATTGCCGCCGGCCCCGATGCGCAGGCCGGGTACGGGGGTATTGAGCCAGAGCTGGACGCCATAGGCATCCTTGGTCTTAGCAAGCGCTGCCTCGGAACCGTCTCTGGCGGCTTCGACGGTCTCGAACTCACCGCCCCAGAGATCGAAGTCGAGGGACCAGTCTGATCTGGTGCCGAAGGTGTGGGAGAACACCAGGCCATCGACCGTTTCGCTGGTGAAGCTGCCTTCGCGGTAGAAGGCGAAAGGCGGGCGGTAGAAGGGCAGGATGGTGCCGACGTCGCGGATCTCGTTGTAGATGCCGAGGGGGATCTGCACCCGGCCGATCTTGATGCTGGTCGAGTCGAGAAAGCGGTGCTCGTAGAATGCCCAGTCGAGCTCGATCTCATCTTCGACGAAAGTCAACGGGCTATCGCCGAGCTCGCGGCTGCTGAACTGAATCACGAAGACGTCTTTCGACGAAATCGTGTAGCGGAACTGCAAAGCGAGGTTTCGATAGTTGAAAGTGCCGTCTTCCGGGATGCCGAGAGCCTGCTCGTCGGCATTTCGCTCGAGCAAACCACCGTCATTGAACTTGGCATCGGCGTACGCTTGGGTCAGAAAACCATGAACTTCCAGCTTCGAGACCCAACCAGGTACGGGGTTTGCGGCAGGAGCTCCTCCGCCGCTTCCCTCGTCTTCTTTGTGCGTGACGCTGCCATTGAACTCCGCGCTGAGCTCTGACTCACGCGTCACCTGCGCGTCTTTTCCGAGAGTGGGTGACGACAGGCCCAACAGCAACAGTAGTACCACCCAAGAAATCCGGATCCCTTGCACGCGCATTGCCGGCATCGACCGTCTCCTTTCGCTGTGGCACGCCGACAGACTACCGGGTGCCGTCCCACACCGATCATCCTCCTTCGCCCGCAGCGGGCAGGAGGCGACACAGTTCTGTCTGGCAGGCTTCCCCTCCCTCCGATGCTACCCACGATCCGGGGCGGAGGATAGCAGAAGGCGGCGAGGTTGTCTAGCACGGCTTCGCCAGCAGGACGGA
>RFGL01000083.1 GCA_003697015.1 Acidobacteriota bacterium
CCCCCTCCGGCGCCGGCGGCGACCGGCGCCGGAGTCGCCTCGGCGCCGGCGGCGGAGCCGCGCTTCGCCGCCCCGGCGCCCCTCGAGGGCGACGTCCTGCCCCTCGCGGTGCGGCGCATCGTCCTCGACCCGGGCCATGGCGGCGAGGACACCGGCGCCCTGAGCGCGCCGCACGAAGAGCCGCGGCTGAGCGAGAAGGAGCTCACCCTCGACATCGCCCGGCGCCTCGAGCAGAAGCTGCTGGCGGCGGGCTTCGAGGTGGTGATGACCCGCCGCGACGACGCCACCCTCTCCCTGCGCCAGCGCGCCGCCATCGCCAATCGGGCGCACGCCGACCTCTTCGTGTCGATCCACGTCAACTGGATCGCCCAGCGACGGGTGCTCGGCGTCGAGACCTACCACGTGGGGCCGACCGACGACCCCTATCTGGAGGAGCTGGCGCGGCGCGAGAACCACGACTCGGGCTACACCCTGGCCGACCTCCGCCAGCTGCTCGACGGCATCTACGCCGACGTGCGCCAGGACGAATCGCGCCAGCTCGCCGCCCACGTGCAGCGGGCGCTCTACCACCAGCTCCTGCCGCAGAGCCCGAAGCTGGCCGATCGGGGGGTCAAGACCGCCCCGTTCGTGGTCTTGGTAGCGACCGAGATGCCTGCTATCCTCGCCGAGGTCTCCTGCCTCTCGAACCGGGAAGAGGCCCGCCGTCTGGCGCGCCCGCGCTACCGCGAGCACATCGCCAGAGCGCTCTTGCGGGGCATCGAGACCTACGCCGACGACGTCAATCAGACGGAGAAAGGAAGCTGAGCTAATGACCGACAGTAAGCAGCAACCCTCAGTCTTGCATGTGGGTATCGACCTCGGCACGTCGCGCAGCGCGGTCTCGGCCTCCAACGGCCAGCGCCACGTGGTCGAGAGCTACGTCGGCTGGCCGGTCGACATGGTGGCCCGCAAGGTGCTGAAGCAGGACGTCCTGATCGGCACCCCGGCGATCGAGAACCGCACCATGCTCGACCTGCACCGTCCCCTGGAGCGGGGCCTGATCAAGGAAGGCTCGGAGAAGGATCTGGAGGCGGTCAAGCAGCTCCTCGATCACCTGATCGAGCTGGCGGCCGGGGGCAAACGCAAGGCCAAGTCCCAGGTGCGGGCGGTGGTCGGCGTCCCCGCCGAGGCCATGCGGGTCAACAAGCAGCAGCTGGCCAACACCCTCAAGGGCTCGGTCGACGCCCTGATGATCGTCTCCGAGCCCTTCGCCGTCGCCTACGGCCTCGACGCCCTGCTGCACAGCCTGATCGTCGACGTCGGCGCCGGCACCACCGACTTCTGCCTGATGCGCGGCCACTTCCCCACCGAGGAGGATCAGCGCACCCTGACCCACGCCGGCGACTCGATCGACCAGAACCTGCTGCAGCTGATCAGCGAGCACCACCCCGAAGCCCAGGTGTCGATCTTCATGGTGCGGGCGTGGAAGGAGAAGCACGGCTTCGTCGGCAAGCCGCAGGCGCCGGTGAAGGTCACCGTGCCGGTCCGGGGCAAGCCGACCGAGATCGACATCACCAAGGAGATGCGCACCGCCTGCGAGTCGATCGTCGAGCCGATCATCGAGACCATGCTCGACCTGCTGCCGCGGGTGGAGCCCGAATTCCAGGCGCGGGTGCGCGGCAACGTCATCCTCTCCGGCGGCAGCTCCCTGATCTCCGGCCTGCGGGCGGCGCTGCAGAAGGGTCTCG
This sequence comes from Acidobacteriota bacterium, assembly GCA_003697015.1. Classification (GTDB taxonomy): domain Bacteria; phylum Acidobacteriota; class Thermoanaerobaculia; order Multivoradales; family J023; genus J023. The sequence goes on from RFGL01000083.1 coordinate 1,728, forward strand.
AGCCGATCGGCGGCGGCTCGATCCGCAGCGTCAAGGACCCGGTCTTCGCCGGTTCGGAAGGCTGTCTGGCGATCGCTCTCGACGCGCCGGACAAGGATTGGGAGAAGCTGCGCTGAGCATCCGAGACGCCAGCCCCCCGGCCGGCGGCGACGCCGCCGCCACCCTGAGCAAGCTGCGCGAGGACATCGCCGACGTCGACCGGGCGCTGCTCGAGCTGCTGCGGCGGCGGATGCTGCTGGCGGCGGAGGTCGGCCGGGTGAAAAACCGCGCCGGCCAGCCGATCTTCGTCCCCGAGGTCTACGATCAGGTGCTGACCCGCGCCCGCGAGCACGCGCGGGCCTGCGGCGTCTCCACCGAGGTCATGGAGTCGATCTTCGAGGCGGTGTCCCGCGGCGCCGTCGAGCGCCAGCACCGGGTGGGGCTGGCCCTGCGCGCCGCCGGCGGCAGCCGCCTGCTGGTGCTCGGCGGGGCGGGCAACATGGGCGGCTGGTTCAACCGCTTCGCCGAGCTTCTCGGCCACCTGGTCGACGCCGTCGACCCCGCCTACCGCGCCCTGCCCTACCGCGAGGGGCGCTTCGCCAATCTCGACGACGTCGCCGACCTCGAGCGCTACGACGCGATCCTGGTGTCGGTGCCCCTGGGGCAGATGGCGGAGGTGCTGGAGAAGGTGATCGCGCGCCGGCCGCGCGGCCTGGTGCTGGAGATCGCCTCGATCAAGGATCACCTCAAGCCGGTGCTGGAACGCGCCGCCGGCGAGGGGGTGACCGTCGCCAGCCTGCACCCGATGTTCGGCCCGAGCAAATCGGCCTACGAGAACCTGACCTTCGTCCTCGCCTGCCGCGACGACCCGCAGGTGGAGAAAGAGCGCGTCGCCGGCTGGCTGCGCCACCCCTATACCCACCTGGTGCCGGTGCCCTTCGATCACCACGACCGGCTGATGGGCTGGCTGCTCGGCCTGGCCCACTTCTCCGGCATCCTCTTCGGCAGCGCCCTGACCCATGCCGGGCTGTCGGCGGAAGAGCTCCAGGCCTGCGCCTCGACGACCTACAACCGGCAGGTCGAGACCGCCCTCTCGGTGCTGGCGGAGGACCCGGATCTCTACTTCGACATCCAGCGCCTCAATCCGCACAAAGGCGAGGTCTTCCGCGCCGCCCGCGAGGCCCTGGAAGAACTGGTCGCCACCATCGAAGGCGGCGACCGCGAACGCTTCCGCGAGCTGATGACGAGCGCCCGCCAGGCCCTCGACGCCCGCCCGCGCTGAGCCCGCCGCCGCGCCGCGGCACCTCAGTGGCCGGGCTCGCCGGCCTCCTCCGCCCCCTCCTCCTCGGGCGGCGGCAGCACCTCCCCCGGCATGCCGGGCTGCACCAGCGGCCGGGGATCCTTCTCCTTGGCCTCGGCGACCATGCGGCGGACGCCGGCGAGCAGCGCCTTGGCGTCGTAGAGGATGCCGTCCTTGATGGTGTAGCGGACGCCGCCGACGCGCCGCGGCACGTTATCGTCGTCGAGCTTGATGGCGCCGGTGCCGTAGAGCACCTTGAGGTTGGCCAGCGGATTCTCCGCCACCACCACCAGGTCGGCGAGCTTGCCCGGCTCGACGCTGCCGATCTCGTGCTCGAGGCCCAAGGCCTCGGCGCCGTCGAGGGTGGCGGCGCGGATCACCTCCAGGGGGTGGAAGCCGGCCTCGCGCAGGAGCTCCAGCTCGCGCACGTAGCCGAAGCCGTAGAGCTTGTAGATGAAGCCCGAGTCCGAGCCGGTGACCACCCGCCCGCCACGGTTCTTGTACTCGTTCAGGAAGGTCATCCACAGCCGGTAGTTGCGGCGCCAGGCGACCTCGTCCTCGGTCGTCCAGTAGAACCAGTACGAGCCGTGGGCCTTGCGGTGGGGGCGGAAGAAGTCCCACAGGGAGGGCAGGGTGTAGTCGTCATGCCACTCGGCGCGCCGGGCGCGCATCAGGTCGCGGCTGGCCTCGTAGATGGTCAGGGTCGGGGAGATGGTGAAGTCGAGGCTCAGCAGTTCCTCCATCACCTCATTCCAGCGCTCGGAGCCGGGCGGGGCCGCCTGTTCCCACAGCCGGCCGGCCTGACCGAAGCGGTGCTGCTCGTTCTGGTAGTTGTACTCCACCGGGTAGTCCTGCACCGTGCGGTCGTCGAAAAGGGCCTCGGGCAGACCGTACCAATGCTCCATGGTGGTCAGGCCCCAGCGCGCGGTGTCGAGGACGTTGACCCGCGCCACCTCCATCTGGGCGTGATGGCAGGCGCTGCGCAGGCCGAGCTCGTTCAAGCGCTCGATCGCCGCCTTCATGACGTCCGGCCGGTAGCCGAAGAACTTCACCCCGTCCGCCCCCTTGGCGGCGATCTCGTCGACCCAGTCGCGGGCCTGCTGCGGCTCGGTGAAGGGCTCGTCGCGGCCCTGGCCGAAGACGACGTAGGCCTCGATGCGCGGCGCGGTGATCTCGTTCCGGGCGCTCTTCTCTTTGTGCTCGAGGCAGAAATCGAGGCCGTTGCCGCAGCCGGGATCGCGGACGGTGGTGATGCCGTGCCCCATCCACAGCTTGAAGACGTACTCCGCCGGCGTGCCCTGGGCCTTGCCGCCGATGTGGCCGTGGACGTCGACGAAGCCGGGGAGCAGGTAGTGGCCGGAGAGATCGATCTCGCGTCCGCCCTCCGCGAGCTGCGGCCGCTTGTCCTGGTCGATCGGCGCACCGGGGTTGCCCACCACCTTGACGTCGGCGATGCGATCGCCTTCGATCACCACGTCGACCGGCCCGATCGGCGGTGCACCGGTGCCGTTGATCAGGGTCACACCGCGCAGGATGAGCTGCTCGTAGGGCCCCTCCCCCTCGGCCCGCGGCGGTGCCGGCGGGATGGTCTCCTCATCGTCGTCGGCCG
>RFGL01000084.1 GCA_003697015.1 Acidobacteriota bacterium
CGTCCGAGCCGAACGGCACCACCCCGGCGTCGCGCTTCTCGCCGGTGGACGGGAAGACCCACTCGAGCTCGACCCGGAAGCGGTCGTCGTTGAGGCATATTGCGGTGGCGGAGGGCACGCAGGTGGGAGCCGCGCCCCCACACTGGGCGGCGGTGTCCCAGCCCAGGTCCTCGAAGAGGCAGAGGGCGAGATCGTCGGCGTCGTGGATGACCTCGTTCTGGGCCAGGAAGGGGGTCATCAGGGAACCGGGGTTGCCCGGCGGGTAGGCATTCTCGTCGAAATGGGAGAAGCTCGAGCCCTGGAGGAAGGGATTGGGGGCGAAGAGCGGCGCCGGCTGGCCGTTGTTGGCCAGGTTGAGATTGGGCCCGTTGAAGAAGACGTCGTCGCTCTGCAGCACGTTGGTGACCGCCACCGAGTTGTTGGGGAAGGCGTTCTCGTCGAGCAGCGACGTACCGGATCCGTCTTCGGCGAAGGTGTCGTAGGCGAAGGGGATGCCCGTCGTCAGGCCCCAGGATCCGACGCCACCCTGGTCGACGGTGAAGCTGCCGGTGAAGCCCAGGCCGTGGCCGATCTCGTGCAGCACCACGGTCACCAGATCGAATAGCCCCGGCCCCGGGTTGCCGTCGGTACCGAAATACCATTGGCCGAAACTGCTGTTGAATTGCGCGACGATGTCGTGGAATCCGGGGTTCAGATCCATCCCCGCCTGGGCATCGGCGAGGGCGTCGACGTACCAGGTCCCGGGCTGCGCTGCACCGGTGAAATCGCGGTGGATGAACTGGGCGCCGGCGCCGCCGAGGATGCCGGGGCCGAGGGGCGTCCACACCGCCTGGATGCGGATCGGCACCGGCGAGGTGACCAGGCTGCTCCAGATGTCGACCGCCCGCTGGAAGGCGGCCTGGGCGTCGGGGCTGAAGCCGACGAAGTCGACCTCGAAGGTGGCGGTCTGGGGCAGCGACTTGGCGGCGATTTCCGGCCGTACGGCGATCTTGGTGTCGGCGTCGTAGTAGCTGGCGCGCAGGACGCTCCACGGCGCCGGGCGCGCCTCCTGGGCGCGGGCGGCGGGGGGCAGCACGAGGACGGCGGCGAGGAACACCCAGGCCGCGTTCCGGATGCCGGCGGCGGTGGTCGGGTGGCGAACGATGAACATCACGGTCTCCTCCTGATGGGGGCGAAGGTTTCTGACGGTGGTCCATCCAGACTACCACCTCCCCCCGCGCGGATCCCAGCGGGGTCGAGCCTCAGGGCAGGCAGACGTCGATCTGCGGCCCGAAGCCGAAGGCGGCGCCGACGTCGTCCTCACAGCTCAGGCCGGCGGCGCATTGGCCGTCGTTGTCGCAGTCCCCTTCGCCCTCCTGGCAGGGGCCGCAGTCGCGGCAGAAGTGGGCGTGGCCGAGGGGCCACGGGCAACCGCCGCCCGGATCGAGGCAGACGTCGACGTTGGGATGGAAGCCGAAGTCGGCGCCGACGTCCGGCGCGCACACCGTGCCGGCGGCGCACTCGCCGTCGTTGTCGCAATCCCCCTCGCCGTCCGCGCAGGGCCCGCAGTCGCGGCAGAAGCGCGGGTGGCCGAGGGGCCACGGGCAGCCGCCGGACGGCGCCACGCAGACGTCGATGTTGGGGTTGTAGCCGAACTGCGCCCCGACGTCCATCGCGCAGCTGGTGCCGGCCTCGCATTGACCGTCGTTGTCGCAATCCCCCTCGCCGTCGCCGCAGGGCCCGCAGTCGCGGCAGAAGTGGGGGTGGCCGGCGGGCCACGGACAGCCGCCGGACGGTGCCACGCAGACGTCGATGTTGGGGTTGTAGCCGAACTGCGCCCCGACGTTCATCGCGCAGCTGGTGCCGGCCTCGCACTGACCGTCGTTGTCGCAATCCCCCTCGCCGTCCGCACAGGGCCCGCAGTCGCGGCAGAAGTGGGGGTGACCGGCGGGCCACGGACAGCCGCCGGCGCCGCCGGCCTTCAGCCGCAGGATGCTGCCGGCGAGGTAGTCGGCGACGTAGAGCTCCCCCGCCTCGTCTTCGCCGAAGGTGCTGATCGCCCGGCCGCTGTCGAGCAGCAGGCGCGATCCCCAGGAGCCGTCGGCGCGCGGCGTCGCTCCCCAGATGCGACCGCTGCCGAAGTCGGCGTAGAGGTAGACCCCGCGCAGGGCCGGCTCGGCGCCGCCGCGGTAGCGGTAGCCGCCGGTGACCGCATAGCCCTGATCGCGGTCGTAGTAGAGGATCGGCAGCACCAGGGAGGGGTCCTCGCAGCCGCTCGCCGGCTCGAAGCAGGCCGGGCCTTCCATCCGGTCCCAGCCGTAGTTCTCGCCGCCGGCGCTCGCCGCCGGTTGGAAGTCGATCTCCTCCCAGGCGTTCTGCCCCACGTCGCCGATGAAGAGGTCGCCGGTGGCGCGATCGAAGCTGAAGCGCCAGGGGTTGCGCAGGCCGTAGACCCAGATCTCGCCGCGCGCCCCGGGCACCCCGACGAAGGGATTGTCCGGCGGCACGGCGAAGGGCTCGACGCCGACGTCGAGGCGCAGGATCTTGCCCAGCAGATTGCCCAGGTCCTGGCCGTTCTCCATCGGGTCGCCGCCGCCGCCGCCGTCCCCCAGGGCGACGTAGAGCATGCCGTCGGGGCCGAAGGCGAGCTGGCCGCCGTTGTGGTTGGCGGCGAACTGCGCCACCTCGAGCACGATCAGGCGGCTCGACGGATCGACGACGTCCGGATCCGTCGCCGAGACGCGGTACCGCGCCACCCGGGTATTGCCGCCGAGGTCGGTGTGGTGGACGAAGACGAAGCCGTTGAGGGCGAATTCGGGATGGAAGGCGACGCCGAGGAGCCCCTGCTCGCCGCCGAAACGGACTTCGGTGCGCAGGTCGAGAAAGGGGGTGGGCAGCAGCACGCCGCCGCGCACGATGCGGAGGGTGCCGCGCTGCTCGGCGACGAAGAGCCGCCCCGAGCCGTCGCCGGCGTGGGTGATGGCCACCGGCTGAAAGAGACCGCCGGTCACCGGCTCGAGCTCGAGCTCGAGCTCGGGGGGCGGTTGGGCGGCCGCCGGCACGGCCAGGGCGAGAGCCGAGAAGAGCGGCGCCAGCCGCATGCGGCGGGCTCGGAACGGGCGGGTGATGGAGCGCATCGGGACGTCCCCCCTTGCTGGTCGGGCGATGGCGATCGGTGCGGTCGCTCGCCAGCCTATCAGCCGGCCCGGCCGCCGCCGGCGGCGATCCACCCCGCCGGCGCGGCGGCCCGGCCGTCTCAGCCCGCCTTGCGCAGGGCCGGCTGCGGCGCGGGGCGAGCCTCCGGCGGCGCCGGCAGACGCTGCGGGCCGGCGAAGAAGCCGAGGCGGAGGGGCACCGGCTCCCGGCCGCGGCGGGCGATCATCCACTCGCAGGCGCGCACGCAGTCGCCGCACTCCAGGCAGTGGTTGCGCCCCGGCGCGCCGTCGACCGCCAGCCCCGGGCGCGGCCCGGTGGGATCCATCAGGGAGCGCGGCGCGAGGCCCACCGGGCAGACGTTGTCGCAGGCGTCGCAGTCGAGGCAGGTGGCGAGCTGGTCGCGGAAGTGGACGCCGAACCAGCGCGCCGGCGAGACCAAGGAGTAGTAGAGGCCGATCGGGCAGGCGCCGGCGCAGAAGTCCCAGCGCCAGAAACGGCCGTGGGCCCAGGCCAGGGCGACGGCGCCCGCGAGCACCCCCCAGGCGCTGGCCAGCGCCGCCGGCGAGCCCTGCCACAGCACCCGCAGGTCGACCCACCAGGCGAGGATCGACAGGCTCAGGGCGGCGCTGAACGAGCCGCCGCGGAGGTGCGCCGCGAGGCGCTGCCGGCGGCTCAGGCCGGGACCGTCGAGGGCCTCGGCGAAGCGGCTCAACTGGCCCACCGGGCAGCCCCAGCCGCAGAACAACCGGCCGCCGGCGAGGTTGACCAGGAAGGTGGCGACGTAGGTCGCGGCGATGCCGACGATCACCCCCGCCAGGGCGTGCTTGAACGGCGCCGGCGCACCGAGCAGCAGGTGGCGGCCGCGCCACAGGTCGACGCGCGCCAGGCCGAGGAGGGGGACGGCGAAGAGCACGCCGAGGGAGACGCCCATCCCCAGCAGGCGCCGGCGGTCGTAGCGATGGGGTTGGCGTCGCAGGAGGCGCAGGATCTTCAGCCGCAGATCGGTCCGCTCAACCATCTCGTCATCTCCCCGCGGCGCACTCTAGCAGCGGCGGCGGCGACGGCGGCCGCCCCGGCGGGCGGATTCCCCCCTACCCGTCGGCGTTCGCCGCCCACCCCAAGGCGCGGGTCGGGCGCCCCCGGGCGGTGCTAGAGTACGCACGACCGTTCGGAAGCGACGAAGAGATTCAAGCTGACTCCCGGGGGAGCCTGCATGATGGATCCACAGACCCGCAGACGGCGGATCGAGGAGCACCTCGAGGCGATCCGCAAGCTGGAGGCGGCGGCGGCCGAAGAGGACGGCGGTCAGAGCGGCTGGCCCCCGGACCGCTTCTACCTCCTGTGGCACGTCGTGATCGGCATGATGCTCGGCGCGCTCGGCGCGCTGGTCAGTCTGCTCGCCAACGTCCTCGGCGCGCCGCTCTTCGGCCGCCGGCCGCTCGAGCTGATCCGCGTCTACCTGACCTTCCCGATGGGGGAACGGGCCCTGGCGATCGACGACGCGCCGGTGCTGCTGATCGGCTGCACCCTCTACCTGGTCACCGGCGCCCTCCTCGGCATCCTCTTTCACCTGCTGCTGACGGTCTACTTCGGCGAGGCGAGCCGAGGGCGGCGCTTCCTCGTCGCCACCGCCCTGGGGCTCGGCCTGTGGGTGATCAACTTCTACCTCATCCTGAGCTGGCTCCAACCGCTGCTCCTGGGCGGCGACTGGATCGTGCGGCTGATCCCGCCGTGGGTCGGCGCCCTCACCCACCTGGCCTTCGCCTGGGTGGTGGCGGCGGGCCAGCTGTGGGGGCGCTTCGAGCCCTACCGCCGGCTGGCCGGCGCCACCCTGGTGGCGATGCTCCTCGCCGGCTGTGCCGCCGAGCCGCCGGCGGCGACGGAGAACGCCGGCGGCGAGCCGGCGGGCGAAGCGGCTTTCGACTACCCCCAGTGGCAGACCGTGGCGCCGGGGGAGAACGCCGCCTACAACCAGCGCGCCAGTTTGGTGCAGCGCGGCCGCAGGACCTACGTCAAGTACTGCGCCGGCTGCCACGGCGAGGCCGGCGACGGCAACGGCCCCGCCGCCGCCCGTCTGCTGACCAAGCCGCGGGACTTCACCCGCGGCATCTTCAAGTTCCGCTCCACCGACTCCGGCAGCCTGCCGCTGGACGAAGACCTCTACCGCACCATCACCCGCGGCCTGGCGCGGGTCAGCATGCCGGCCTTCCCGCTGCTGCCGGAGAGCGAGAAGATCGCCTTGATCGAGTACCTGAAGACCTTCTACCCGCGCTGGGAGGAGGAGAAAGGACGGCGCCGGGTGGTCCCCGTGCCACCGCCGCCGGACGACCTCGACGAGCCGCGGCGGCGGCTGCGCGGTCGCATGGTCTACCTGCAGATGGGCTGCTGGAAATGCCACGGCATCGACGGCCGCGGTACCGGCGCCACCCAGACCGAATACGTCGACGCCTGGGGCCATCCGCAGAAGCCCTTCGACTTCACCCGCGGCTCGCTGAAGGGCGGCAGCTCGCCGGCCGACGTCTACCGCACCTTCCACACCGGCCTGCGCAGCATCATGCCGGCCTACGAAGGGGAGACCCTGGCGGCGGTCACCGCCGGCGCCTTCGACGCCATGCGGCGCGAGGTCGAGCCGCCGGACGCCGAGCAGCTGGCGGCGATCGCGGGCGAGTTTCCGCCCGACGCCGAAGCCCTCTACCAGGGGATGAGCGACGCCGAACGCCGGCGGCTCGCCGAACGCAACAGCTGGGACCTGGTGGCCTACATCCTGTCCTTGCGCAGCCGCACCACCACCGCCGCAGCCGTGCTCGGCACGGCACGGGACGACCGAGAGGAGGCATCCCGCTGATGGTCGATCGAGCCCCATCCACGCCCGCCGGCGCCGCCGCCCCCCTGAGCCGACCGCTGGTCGACAAGGGGTTGGTCAAGTGGCACCTGATCGTCGCCATGACGTGGTTCGGCATCGCCCTGCTGGCGGGCCTCTTCTACTCCCTGCAGCTGTTGCAGCACTGGCCGCTGCCCAAGATCGCGGTGCTGTCGCCCGGGCGCATCCGCATGATCCACACCAACATGATCGCCTTCGGCTTCCTGACCAACGCCTTCCTGGCGATGCTCTACTGGACGATCCCCCGGCTGACCGGCCAGCGGGTGCTGTCGAGCAAGCTCGGCTGGCTGATCTTCGCCGCCTGGAACGGCATCGTCCTCGCCACCTACGTCGGCCTCCACCTCGGCCAGGCGCAGGCCATCGAGTGGGGCGAGACGCCGGTGTGGGTGGATCCTCTGGTGGTGGTCGGCGCGCTCCTGGTGTGGCTCCAGTTCTACCCGCCGATCGTGCGCACGCGGGAGAAGGCGCTCTACGTCAGCCTGTGGTACTTCAGCGCCGGCTTCATCTGGTTGGGGCTGACCTACATCATGGGCAACTTCTTCCCCCAGTACCTGGTGGCGGGCAATGCCGCCGGGCCCCTTCTCGGCCTCTACATCCACGACCTGGTCGGCCTGTGGGTGACGCCGATGGGCTGGGGGATGATGTATTTCTTCGTCCCGATCATCCTCAAGAAACCGATCTGGTCCCACGCCCTCTCCCTGGTCGGCTTCTGGGGCCTGGCGTTCTTCTATCCGCTGCAGGGGGTCCACCACTTCCTCGGCTCGCCGATCCCGATGTTCGCCCAGTACTCGGCGGTGATCTCGACCATCGCCATCGAGATCGTGGTGACCACGGTGATCATCAACTTCTTCATGACCTGGCGCGGCTCGGAGGGAACCCTCCAGCGCAGCATCCCGATCCGCTGGTTCTGGGTCGGCGCGCTCAATTACTTCATCACCTGCCTGCAGTGCGCCTTCCAGGTCACCCTCACCTTCCAGCAGGTGATCCACTTCACCGACTGGGTGGTGGGGCACGCCCACATGGTGATGTTCGGCGTCTTCAGTTTCTGGATCTTCGGCATGACCGAGCACCTGTGGCCCAAGCTGACCGGCCACGAGTGGTGGTCGAGCGGCCTGCGCCGCTGGAGCTTCTGGCTCACCACCCTGGGGCTGGGGAGCATGTTCCTCGTCCTCACCTCGAGCGGCGTGGTCGAAGGCTTCATGTCCCTCAACCTGGCGCCGCGCGCCACCATCCTCGACACCGTACGCCCCTTCTGGATGGTGCGCAGCATCACCGGCCTGGCGATCATCGCCGGCTTCGCCTGCCTGGCGGTCAACATGGTGATGACGGCACGCGCCGGCCGCATCACCCACGTCGACACCGAATACACGCCGTACGAAGAGGTCGGCGACGAGGAGGTGGCCCTTGGAGCGGTTTAGCTTCGTCTTCCTGGTCGCCGGGCTGCTGTTTTTCGGCCTGGCGTTCGCGGTCAGCGGCTGGATCCCGATGCTGCCGGTGCAGCATCTCGAGGTGCGCAGCGTCGAGCAGCTGGCGCAGCAGCCGCCGCTCGAGTTCCTCGAGCTCAAAGAGCAGTACCCGGAAGCCTTCGCCAAGGCCTTCGGCGACGTCCCGCCGGAGCAGGCCTTCGCCGACGCCCTGCGCACCGGGCACCGGATCTACGTCGCCGAGGCCTGCTGGCACTGCCACAGCCAGCAGATCCGCCCCTGGGGCAACGACGAGGCGCGCTACGGCCGGCGCAGCTTCCCGGAGGAGTACCACAACGAGCTCAACATGCCCCCCCTGTGGGGCACCCGGCGCATCGGCCCGGACCTCATCCGGCGCGGCGGCAAGCAATCCAACGACTGGCACGTGGCGCACTTCTACCACCCGCCGGACGTCAGCCCCTACAGCGTCATGCCGAGCTACCCCTGGTTCTACGAGGACGACGGTCTGACCCCCAACAAGCAGGGGCTGTCGATCATCGCCTACGTCCAGTGGCTGGGCAGCTGGGTGGAGACGGTCGACGAGACGGTGTACGAGATCCCCTACCTCGAAGAGCTCTATCCGCCGGTCGAGCGCCCGCAGCCGGCGGCGGGCGAGGGCGAGGAAACGCCGACGGACGACGTCTGGAATCCCTGAGGACCTGCGACGTGAAGCAACCGACGATCCACGCTCTCGAGCCGCCGCGGGACGAGCCCTCGCCCCGCGTCCGGCGCTTTCTCTGGCTGTTCTCGATCGCCATGGTGCTGGTCGCCGGCACCGGCTTTCTGTTCAAGCTGATCGAGTTCGTCGTCACCGCCACCCAGGGCGGCCCCCAGGCCCTGGGCTCGTTCCTCATCCCGGTGCTCAACTACCTGCTGGTGGCGGCCGGCTTCTTCTGCCTCTTTCTGTGGGCCTACGCCAAGGGGCAGTTCCGCGACCTCGAGGGTCCGAAGTACCGCATGCTGGAAATGCAGGAGGAGATCGACCGGCAGGAGATGGCGGCGACGCCGCGCTGAAGCCACCAACGCCGTAAGATCGAGGTCACGAACATGAGCGAACAGCAACCGCAATCCAAGACCTTTCGCCGCCACAAATTCCTCACCTATCAGGGCTACGCCTTCCCCTGGTACGCCACCCTGATCTGGATCGGCTTCTTCGTCGGCGCCCTGATCTATTTCGTGCGCTACGTCCTCCTGCAGTGAGCGGCCGGATGCCGATGGAACCGCGCCGCAGCTGCCGCCACTGCGCCCTGCCGGTCCCCGCCGGACGGCTGCGCGATCCCTTCTGCTGCTTCGGCTGCCGCCTGGCCTTCGAGCTCGCCCGGCCGGCGGCGGCCGGCGACGCGCCCCCCTCCACCCTCCTCCTGCGCCTCGGCCTGGGCATCTTCCTCGCCCTCAACGTGATGGTCGCCAGTTGGCCGTTCTACGCCCGCGAGATCTTCGGCGACGGGGCGCGGCCCGAGGGGGCCTACGCCGCCTTCTACGGCCTCTTCGCCCATCTCGCCTTCTTCCTCACCACCCTGGTGCTGGTGCTCCTCGGCGTGCCGCTGCTGCGCGACGCCCTGCGACCGCTGCTGGCGCCGGGGCCGGCGGCGGGGCGCCTCGCCGGCGGCCGCCTGAACGCCCAGCTGCTGATCGTCATCGGGGTGTTCTCGGCCTACGTGCTGAGCGCCGTCCACACCTGGCGCGGCGCCGGCAGCTTGTACTACGACACCGCCGCCATGGTGCTGGTGATCGTCACCCTCGGCAGCTACCTCGAGGCCGGAGCGCGGCGCCGCGCCGCGTCCTCCGCCCGCCACCTCCTGGCCGAGCTGCCGGCGGCGGTGACGGTGGCGCGCGACGGCGCCTTCGTCCGCCGGCCGGTGACGGCGGTGCGCCCCGGCGACCTGCTGCGCCTGCGGCCGGGGCAGACGGTGCCGGTCGACGGCCGGGTGGAAGAAGGCGAGAGCCTGGTCGACGAAGCGGGCCTGACCGGCGAGGCGACGCCGCGGGCGGCGGCGCCGGGGGATCGGCTGCTCGCCGGCACCACCGCCGTCGACGGCCAGCTCCTGCTGCGCGCCGAGCGCACCGGCGACGACACGGTCCTGGCGCTGGTCGAACGCTCCCTGGCGGCGGCGCGGGCACGGCAGCCGCCGATCCAACGCCTGGCCGACCGGGCGGCGGCGATCTTCGTCCCCGCCGTCGTGCTCCTCGCCGTCGTCCTGGCGGCGGTCAAGACCGCTGCCGGCGACCTCGAGGGGGGCGTGCTGCGCGCCCTCGCCGTGCTGCTGATCAGCTGCCCTTGCGCCCTCGGCCTGGCGGCGCCCCTGGCCTCCTGGCATGCCCTGCGCCGCGCCGCCCGCCTCGGCATCCTGATCGACGGCCCGGAGACCCTGGAACGGGCGGCGGCGGTCGACCGCCTGTGGCTCGACAAGACCGGCACCCTGAGCGAGCCCCGGCCCGCTCTCGCCGCGGTGGCGACGGCGCCCGCCGTCCGCCGGCGCCGGGCCCTCGCCTGGGCCGCCGGCCTGGAGTCGGCGAGCGATCACCCGATCGCCCGCGCCGTGCTCGCCGAAGCCCGTCGCGCCGGTCTCGAGACGCCGCTGCCCGAAGCCGCCCGCACCGTCCCCGGGCTGGGCATCGAAGGCCGCTTCGACGGCCGGCTGCTGCGCCTCGGCAGCGCCCGCTGGGTCGAGCGGCTGGGGGTCGAGGGCCTCGGCGGATCCGCCGGCGACGGAGGCGACGTCTTCCTCTTCGACCGCCGGCGGGTGCTGGCGCGCTTCGCCGTCGAGGAACGTCTCCGGCCGCAGGCGGCGGCGGCGATCGCCGAGCTGCAGCGGATGGGGATCGAGGTCGCCGTCCTCTCCGGCGACCGCCAGGCGGCGGTCGACCGGCTGGCGGCGCGCCTGGGCATCGCCGGCGAGGGGGATCTCCTGCCCGACGACAAGGTGCGGCGGCTGGCGGCGGCGCGCAGCGGCGGCGGGCGGCTGGCGATGGCCGGCGACGGCATCAACGACGCGCCGGTGCTCGCCGCCGCCGACGTCGGCATCGCCCTCGGCTCGGCCAGCGACCTCGCCCGCCGTTCGGGCAACGTGCGGTTGCTCAGCGACCGCCTCGATCGCCTGCCCCTGCTCTTCGCCCTGGCGCGCGACGCGCGGCGGCGCATCCGCGCCAACCTGCTGTGGGCCTTCGCCTTCAACTCCGGGGGCATCGCCCTCGCCGCCGCCGGCCGGCTGACGCCGGTGGTCGCCGCCCTGCTGATGGTGCTGTCGAGCCTGCTGGTGGGGTGGAGCTCGAGCGGCGCCGGGCGCCGCCTGACGGGGAGCGCCGCGGCGGACGAGCGCCGGCGGCGGACGCAGCCCCGGCCGTCGCCGCTCCTCGCCGGCGACCTGGCGGAGGCTCGGGGAGCGCGGGGCTGATGGACGTGGCGGCGATCTTCGGTGCTCTCGCCCTCGCCGGCCTGGCGGGCAGCCTGCACTGCCTCGGCATGTGCGGTCCGCTGCTCGTCGCCTTCTCCCAGGCCCTCGGCGCCGGCGGCAGGCGGCGCGATCTGCTGGCCTACCACGCCGGCCGGGTGTGGACCTACGGCGTGCTCGGCTTCTTCGCCGGCTGGGCCGGCTTCGAGCTGCGCGCCGGCGCCGCCGGCCTCGGCTGGCAGCGGCCGCTGGGGGTCGTCCTCGCCGCCCTGGTGGTGATCGCCGGCCTCGGCCTCCTCGGCTGGGTCCCCGGCCTCGCCCTCGACGCCGGCTGCGTCGTACGGCTGGCGCGACGACGCGGCGTCCCGGGCGCCCTGCTGCGCCATTCCAGCCCCCTCGCCCGGCTCCTCCTCGGCGCCCTGATGGGCCTCCTGCCCTGCGGGCTGGTCTACGCCGCCCTGGTGGTCGCCGCCACCCTGCCGACGCCGCTGCACGCCGCCTTCGGCATGCTCGTCTTCGGCGCCGGCACCCTGCCCGCCCTGTCGGCCCTCTTCGCCGCCCGCCGGCTGGTGCCGCAGCGGCTGCGGGCCCACGGCACGCCCCTCGCCGCCGGCCTTCTGATCGCCGCCGGGGTGGTGATGCTCGCCCGTGCCCTCTCGGCCTCGCCCCCGGCCGCGGGCAGCCTCTGATACGCTCCCGTCACCGGCCACCGGCCTGTGCCGAACCCGTGATCGACCCCGGCGCCCGGCGACGCCGCGCGCCCCATCGCCCAACAGCGCCCAGCCCCCGCGGAGGAGAAACCTTGCCGACCGATCGCGACCCGCTCGCCCTGCTCGAAACCTGGGACGGCCTCGGCGTCGTCCTGCGCCACGACCAGCCGACCGGCACCTGGATCATCATCGCCCTGCACGACGACCGCCTCGGCCGCCCCGCCGGCGGCACGCGGATGAAGGTCTACCCCGCCCTCGCCGACGCCCTGGAGGACGCCCAGCGTCTGGCCGAAGGCATGACCCACAAGTGGGCCGGCCTCGATCTGCCCTTCGGCGGCGGCAAGGCGGTGCTCGCCATCCCCCGGCCCCTCGAGGCGGCGGAACGCGCCGGCCTGATCGACCGCTACGCCGGGCTGATCGCATCGTTGAACGGCACCTTCCGCACCGGCCCCGATCTCGGCACCACCCCCGAGGACATGGCGCGCATCGCCGCCCATTGCCCCCACGTGCTGGGCTACGACTTCGAACGCCGCTACTCCGTCGATCCCGGCCCCTATACCGCCCGCGGCGTCTACGAGAGCCTCAAGGCAGCGGTGGCGGCGGCCTTCGGCGACGACGACCTCGCCGGCCGCACGGTGCTGATCCAGGGCGTGGGGGACGTCGGCGAGCCCCTCGCCCGACTGCTGGCGGCGGACGGCGCCCGGCTCCTGCTCGCCGACGTCGACCGGCGGCGCGCCGGAGGCCTGGCGGCGGAGCTCGGTGCCGAGGCCGTCGACCCGGACGCGGTCTACGACCTCCCCTGCGACGTCTACGCCCCTTGCGCCGTCGGCGGCACCCTGAACGCCGGCACCATCCCGCGCCTCGCCTGCCGGGTGGTCGCCGGCTCGGCCAACAACCAGCTCGCCACCGCCGAGGACGCCGAGCGCCTGCACCGTCGCGGCATCCTCTACGCCCCGGACTACGTCGCCAACAGCGGCGGCGCCATGGCCATCGCCCTGATGCAACAGGGCCTGTGGGACGAGGAGGCGCTGATGGCGCGGGTCGCCGGCATCGGCCGGGTGATGGCCGAGATCCTCGCCGAAGCGCAGGAGCAGGGGGTCTCCCCCCTGCGCGCCGCCCGGCGGCGGGTCGAGCGCCGGCTGGCGGCGGCTCAGAGCAGCGACATGCGCTCGAAGTAGTCGCGGGTGGCGCTGATCACCCGCGGCGCCAGGAGCAGGGTGGCGATCATGTTGGGCAAGGCCATCATGGCGAAGGCGGTGTCGATCAGGTTGACCACCGACGACACGCTCCACACCGCGCCGACCACCAGCATGGCGAGGTAGAAGACGTCGTAGAGCCGGGCGAGCCGGGCCCCGAAGAGGTAGCCGAAGCAGGTGCGGCCGTAGTAGGCGTAGCCGATCATCGTCGACAGGCCGAAGAGCAGCGCCGCCGCCACCAGCAGCAGGCGACCGGCGGGGCCGAGAGCGGTCTCGAAGGCGCGTACCGTCAAGGTCACCCCCTCGACGCCGGCCTCGCGCTCGCGCCACAGGCCGGTCGACAGGATGACGAAGGCGGTGAGCGAGCACACCACGATGGTGTCGACGAAGGGGCCGAGCATCGCCACCAGGCCCTCGCGCACCGGCTCGCGGGTCTTGGCCGCACCGTGGGCCAGAGGGGCGGTGCCGATGCCGGCCTCGTTGGAGAAGGCGGCGCGCTTGACCCCGGTCTGCACCACCGTCGCCCAGGCGATGCCGGCGGCGCCCCCGGCCGCCGCGGTGCCGGTGAAGGCATCGTGGAAGATCTGACCGAGAACCACCGGCACCTGGTCGAGATTGGTCACCATCACCAGCAGCGCCCCGCCGAGGTAGAGCAGGCACATCCCCGGCACCAGCCGGCTCGCCACCTTGCCGATGCGCGCCACCCCCCCCAGGCTGACCACCGCCACCAGCGCCAGGCTGACCCAGCCGGTGACCCAGGGGTCGACGCCGTAGGTCTGGCGCAGGATGCCGGCCACCTGATTGGTCTGGAAGATCGACAGGCAGCCGATCAGGCCGAAGATCGAGAAGAAGATCGCCAGCAGCCGGAAGCGGCGGCCGAGGCCGACTTCGATGTAGTACATCGGCCCGCCGCGCAGCTCTCCCAGGCTGTCGCGGCCGCGGTACATCACCGCCAGGGTGCAGGTGAAGAACTTGGTCGCCATCCCCACCACCGCCGCCATCCACATCCAGAAGACCGCCCCCGGCCCCCCCTGGGTGATGGCGATCGCCACGCCGCCGATGTTGCCCAGGCCGATGGTCGACGCCAGGGCGGTCGACAGGGCCTGGAAGTGGCTGATGTGCCCCGGATCGTCCGGCTTGTCGTAGCGCCCGCGCACCACGTCGAAGGCGTGGCGGGCGGCGAAGAAGGGCAGGAAGCGCGAGCGCAGGGTGAGGTAGGCGCCGCCGCCGAGGAGCAGCACCACCAGCGGCGGTCCCCAAGCCCAGCCGACGGCGAGCGCCAAGGCGCGTTCGATCCCGTCCATGGCGCGAGGTCAGGCGGCTCGCTCTTGCTCGTTCACCGCTGCCCCGTCCCCGCCGTTCAACGCTCCTCCCCCCGCACCGCGTCGGCCTCGACCTGCGGCGGGCGGCCGGTCGATAGATCCTTGCGGACGTAGGTCTCGAGCCAGTTGTAGGTCTCCCACAGGACGTGGAGGTTGGACTCGCGGGCGCGGTAGCCGTGGCTCTCGTAGGGGAGCATCACCAGCCGGGCGATGGCGCCGTGGCCTTTGAGCGCATTGTAGAAACGCTCGCTCTGGATGGGGAAGGTACCGGAGTTGTTGTCGGCCTCGCCGTGGATCAACAGGATCGGCTCGTCGATCTTGTCGACGTGCATGAAGGGCGACATGGCGAAGTAGACCTCCGGCGCCTGCCAGAAGGTGCGCTCCTCCGACTGGAAGCCGAAGGGGGTCAAGGTGCGGTTGTAGGCGCCGCTGCGGGCGATGCCGGCGGCGAAGAGGTCGGAGTGGGCGAGCAGGTTGGCGGTCATGAAGGCGCCGTACGAATGGCCGGCGATGGCGATGTGGCCGGGCTTGGCGACGCCGCGCCGCACCACTTCGTCGACCGCCGCCTTGGCGCTCGCCACCAGCTGCCGGCGGAAGGTGTCGTTGGGTTCTTCGTCGCCCTCGCCGACGATCGGCATCTTGGGATCGTCGAGCACCGCGTAGCCCTGGGTCAGCCACACCAGGGGCGACCACCAGCCGATGCGGTCGAAACGGTAGGGGGAGTCGTCGACCTGGCCGGCGGCGGCGGCGCTCTTGTACTCCCGCGGATAGGCCCAGAGCAGGGTCGGCAGCGGCCCCTGCTCCGGCGAGTATCCGGGCGGCAGATAGAGGGTGGCGGTGAGCTCCACCCCGTCGTCGCGGCGGTAGCGCAGGAGCTCCTTCCGGATCCCCTTGAGCTGCGGCGTGGGGTGGGGGAAGAAGGTCAGCTGGCGCGGCTCGCCGCCGGCGAGGGGACGGAGGAAGTAATTCGGCGGCTCGTCCACCGACTCGCGGCGGGTGAGCAGCTGCGCGGCGGCGGCGTCGAGGGGCAGGATCGGACGCTCGTAGTAGGGCGCCGCCGAGCGGAAGAGACGCCGGGTGGTCTTGCTCCGCAGGTCGAAGAGGTCGAGAAACGGCCGGTTGCCCTCCGGCGACGCCCCTTCGCCGATCATGTAGATGGCGTCGCCGTCGGCCAGCAGCACCTGGCGTCCCCCGGCATTGGCCACCGTCACCGGCGTGCCGGGATCGTTGTAGCGGTCTTCCCACGAGCGGTCGACCAGGGTCTCCGGCGCCTGCTCCGGCGCCCCGGGGCTGGCGCGCAGCAGCCGCACGTTGCGCGTCTTCCACCACCAGCTGGCGACCAGAGCGAGGTCGTCGCGGCCCCAGTAGACGCTGCTCAAGCGGTGGGCCAGCTTGATCCACGGCCGCGGCTCGCCGGCGAACGGCGCCGGCAGCAGGAAGAGCCGGTCGCGCTCCTCCGCCTCGACCCCGGCATCGCCGCCGTCGAGGGCTTCCACCCACGCCAGGGTGGCGCCGGCGTCGCCACGCCAGGTGACCGAGCGCGGTCCGGTCGGCACGCTGCCGAACGTCGTCGGTACGCCTTCCTGCAGCGGCAGGTCGGCGATCAGGCGCACGCGGTCGCCGGCCCGGTCGACGATCTCGATGCGACGCGGGAATCGCGACGCCGGCACCAGATAGGAGAACGGCCGGTGCAGGGTCTCGACCACCGCGTAGCGGCCGTCGGGGGAGGGCTCGTAGCTCCACACCAGGGCGGGATCGCCGATCGGCGTCACCTCGCCGTCGAGATCGACCAGCGCCAGCTGGGAGCGCAGGTGGTGGGCGAAGAGGGCTTCGTCGTGGGCGTTCTCGAGCAGGTCCTGGTAGGTGCGCGCCGGCGACGTCTCGCCGAGGTTCTGCCGGATCACCGGTCCCGCCGGCACCCGCGGCGGCGGCGGCGCCGGGCCGCGGTCTGCGGGCACCAGGGTGACCATCAGGGTGTGATCGTCGACCCAGGCGAGAGGACGGCGTACCACCCGGTGGAGGGGTCGCTCGAGCACCCGGCGGGCCTCGCCCTCCGCCACCTGAAGCACCCACAGCTCGATCACCCCGCGCTCGACGTCGGTGTGGGCGAAGGCGACGTGGGCGCCGTCGGGCGAGAAGGAGGGGGCGTCGATCCGCGGCGCTTGCGGCAATCCGGAGACCGGCCGCTCGGCGCCGCTCCCGACCTCCACCAGGTTCATCGCCACCGCCGGCCAGGAGCGGCTCGGGCCGTCGGTCCGGGGGTTGAAGCGCAGCCCCGCCAGCCGCAGCTCGGGCGCCGCCAGCTCGGCGATCGACGGCAGGCTGCGCGGCTCGAGCAGCAGCAGCAGATCGCCGCCGGGGGCGATCATCACGTCCGGCGTCAGCGGCGCGTCGACGATGTCGACCAGCGCTTGAGGCGGGGTCTGGTAGGCGGTCTCGGCGAGCGCCGGAAAGGCGCCTGCCAGGGCGGCGACGGGCACCACGACGGCGAGCAGCGAGCGGCTGAGGGGTCGGGGCTGATCCATGGCTCGATCCTCCGAAACGCGGCTGGGATGGTAGAGTACGACGCCGTTGATCTCGGCTCGACGAGCCTACCACGCTCGGTTCCTGGGATGACCGCGTCCACCCCCCGCTCCGCCCGCCGCACCGCCAACCCCGAGCCGCGCGCCGCCCGCGCCCTGGTGCTCGCCGGCCTGTGGACCGTGGCCGTCGCCCAGCCGCTCTTCGACCTCCTCGGCGACCACCCGGCATTCTTTCTCTACCATCACGCCCGGCCGATCGACCTGCTGCTGCTGGCGGCGGCCCTGACGCTGGCTGGGCCGGCGCTCCTGCTGCTCGCGGAGGCCCTGCTCGAAGGCCTCTCCCCGGCCTGGGCGCAGGGGCTTCACCGGGCGCTGGTCGGCGCCCTCGGCGCGCTCTTGGCGCTCCAGCTGTTGCGCCCTCTCGGCCGGATCGGCACCCTGCCGCAGGTGCTCGGCGCGGTCCTCGCCGCCGTCGCTCTGAGCTGGGCCTACGGCCGCCTCGCGGCGCTGCGGCTGTTCTGCCGCGCTCTCGCTCTCGGCGTCCCGCTCGCCCTCGGTCTCTTCCTCAGCCGGCCGGCGGCCACCGCCATCCTCGCCCCGCCCCCCGAGCCCGTCACGCTGGCGCCGCCGCCGGATGCCCCGGCCTGGACGACGCCGGTGGTGATGGTGGTCTTCGACGGCCTCTCCCTCCTCGCCCTGCTCGACGAGACCTACCACGTCGACCCGCGTCATTACCCGAGCTTCGCGTCGCTGGCGGCGCGCTCGATCTGGTTCCGCCAGGCCACCACCAGCCACTACCGAACCGCTACCGTCGTCCCGAGGTTCCTGACCGGCCGGCGGGCGATCGACAAGCGCCGCCGCGATCTCGAGCACCATCCGCAGAATCTCTTCACCGTGCTCGAAAGGAGCCACCGCCTCGAGGCGGTGGAGCTGATCACCGCCCTGGCACCGAAGAAGCCCCACGGCGACGCGCCGCCTGCCGGCGAACGCTGGCGTGATCTGGCGAGCGATCTGCTGGTGGCGTCGGGCCACCTCCTGCTACCGGCGCCCTGGGCCGCCCGGCTGCCGCCGATCGATCAGACCTGGGGCGATTTCGCCCTCGCCGGCGAGGCGGCGCCGAGCGGTCGCGGACGGAGCCTGGCGGAGGTCGCCCGGCGGGAGCGACGGGTCAAGGTCTTCGAGGGCTTTCTCGAGCGCATCACCGCCTCGCAGCCGCCGGGGCTTTTCTTCATCCACAGCCTGATCCCCCACCAGCCCCTGCGCCTGTTGCCCACCGGCCAGGTCTACGGCATGACCCGGCTGCGTCCCCAGCACCTGAAACGCCTCCCCGACCTGCCGCCGACCTTCCACCACTCGATCTATCAACGCTATCTCCTGCAGGTGGCGCTCACCGACCGATTGCTCGGCCGTCTGCTGGCACGCCTCGAACGGGAGAACCTGCTCGACCCGGCCCTCCTGGTGGTGGTGGCGGACCACGGCGAATCGTACCGCCCGGGGGAGCGGAGCCGCGAGCCCTTCGGGCACCCCCATCCTCAGGACATTCTGCGCATTCCGGTCTTCGTCAAGCTGCCGTTCCAGCGCCGGGGCATCATCGACGATCTTCCCTTCTCCCCCGCCGACCTGCTGCCGACGATCGCCGACGCCCTCGGCCTGACGCTGCCGCAGCCGGTCGACGGCCATTCCGCCCTCGCCGCCGATCGGCCCGTTCCCGAGCACTGGGTCATCGAAGCCGAGGACGGGAGCCGCCACAGCTTTCCGGCGATCTGGCCCGAGGACGACAGCCTCGACCATCGCTTGGGGATCTTCGATTGGGACGATCCGCAGTGGTGCCTCTTCCGCTTCGGGCCCTACGGCCATCGGGTCGGCCGGCCCTTCGATCGCGCCGCTCCGGCCGCCGGCCTGAGGTTCGTCCTCGACGACCCGGACGTCCTCGAACGCTACGATCCCTCCGCCCCCTATGCGCCGGTGCGCATCAGCGGCGCGCTCCGCGGCGCCGACCCGCCGCGAGAAGGCCGCCATCTCGCCGTCGCCATGAACGGCACCCTGGCCGCGGTCACCCAGACCCTGCTGCTCGACGGGGAGGAGGCCTTCGCCGCCATGGTGCCGGTCCACACCTTGCGCCGGCGGCGCAATCGGGTCGAGCTCTTCGTCATCGAGGGCCCGCCGGAAGCCCCGGCGTTGCGGCCGGTGGCCCGCGCCGGGCCGTAGCGCGGCCGCCCTCGGACCGCACGGGCCGTGGTACGCTCGGCGGCGAGCCCCCCATTCGCCGCCGATCCTGACCCACGATGCGCTCGACCAAGTCCCTGCCGGTCTTCACCCTCGACGAGGACGAGCTCAAGCGCATCAAACGGGCCCGCCGCATCCATCTCAATACGCGGGTCATCCCCGCCATGCGGCTGGTCGGCCTGGCCCTGATCTGCACCGGCGTCTACGTCCACAACCGCTACTTCGCCGGCACCCTGGAACCGCCGGCCTTCATCGCCTTCAGCGCCGCGGTGATGGGCTACGGCATCGTCTCGGCCCTGCTCCTGCGCCGCTTCTTCACCCGCCTCCCCTTCGACCTCGGCTTCTTCTTTCTCGTCGCCGACCTGGTGGTCTTCACCGCCACGGTCTACGTCACCGGGGCGGAGAAGAGCCCGGCCTACTTCATCCTGATGATGCGGGTCATCGACCAGCGCCTCACCACCATGCCGCGGGTGCTGCTCTTCGCCCTTCTCGGCATCCTCTCCTACGTCCTGATGCTCGGCTGGATCGTGCTCGTCGACGGCCGCGACCCGCAGTGGCTGTCGGCCCTGGCCAACCTCGCCGTCCTCACCCTGGCCAGCGCCTACGCGGTCTACAGCACCTGGCCGGCGGCGCGACTGCAGCAGCGCACCTCGGAGGCGATCGGCATCGCCCGGCGCTTGATCCAGCGCCTGAAGGCGCAGTCCAAGGAGCTCGCCGAGGCGCGTGACGAGGCGGAACGGGCGAGCGCCGCCAAGAGCCAGTTCCTGGCCAACATGAGCCACGAGATCCGCACCCCGATGAGCGCCGTCGTCGGCCTCATCGACCGCCTCCTCGACACCGACCTCGATCCCGAGCAGCGGGCCTTCGCCGAGACCGCACGCCGCGGCGCCGACACCCTCACCCAGATCATCGGCGACATCCTCGACATCTCGAAGATCGAGTCGGGCACGGTCGAGCTGGAGGAGTTGCCGGTCGACGTGGCGGCGGTGATCGACGACGTGGTGACGATCTTCGAGCAGGCCGCCGCCGAACGCGGCCTGAACCTCAGCGGCCGGGTCGATCCGCAGCTGCCGGAGCTGGTGATCGGCGATCCGGTGCGCCTGCGCCAGATCCTGATCAACCTGGTGGCCAATGCGGTCAAGTTCACCGAGCGCGGCCGGATCACCGTCAGGGTCAAGGTCGAGGCCGCAGACGAGGACGCCGTCAGCCTCCGCTTCACCGTCGCCGACAGCGGCATCGGCGTGCCGCGGGCCGAGCGCAAGCGCATCTTCGAGACCTTCAGTCAGCTCCACGCCGGCGACGACCGGCGCCATGGCGGCAGCGGCCTGGGGCTGGCGATCTGCAAGCGCTTGGTCGAGGCCATGGGCGGCTCCATCGGCGTGGTCAGTCGGCCGGGGGTGGGCTCGCGCTTCTTCTTTCGCCTGCGCTTGCGGCGGCTCGATCCGGCCGCCGTCGAGAGCCCGCCGGCGGATCCCGCCGCGGCCGCCGGCCAGCGCATCCTGGTGGTCGAGGACAGCGACGTCAACCGCATGATCCTGCGCCATCAGCTGGAGCGTCTGGGCTACGCCGTCACCACCGCCGCCGACGGTCGCCAGGCTCTCGACCTGCTGGCCGAGTCGTCCTTCGACCTGGTGCTGATGGACTGTCAGATGCCCGGCCTGGACGGTTTCGAGGCCACCCGCCGCCTGCGCCGGCGGGAGGCGGGCGGACGCCGCACGCCGGTGGTCGCCGTCACCGCCCACGCCCGCCGCGAAGACCGCGAGCGCTGCCTGGAGGCGGGCATGGACGACCACCTGTCGAAGCCGATCGCACCCCAGCGCCTGGCCGCCACCGTGGCGCGCTGGCTCGAGCGGCCGGCGGCGCCGCCCCCGGCCCGGCCCTCCC